>JANJTW010000230.1 GCA_024710925.1 Rhodocyclaceae bacterium
ACGCCGCAGCAGGCGGCGCTGGCCGTGAAGAAACGGAGGTCGCCGCCGGCCGGCAGCGCACCGACGATGGCGTCGCGCACCGCATCGCCGGCAACGTTGCAGAGCACGATGCGCGCACCGCGCGGCCAGCCGGCGGCGACGCCGGCCAGCGCCGCCGCATCGGCGGTCGGCAGCGCGCCGTTGGCGCGCCAGCCGTCGCCGTCGCGCACGCCCCACTTGATGCGCGTGTTGCCGGCGTCGATGGCGATCAGGGTCATTGCTCCGCGCCCCGCCAAGAGAAGGCCTGCCTGGGGCGGATACGCACGCCCCGACGAGGACCTTCGTGGCGTACAGCCCCCCCCGCCGGCGCTCCCCGCGGGGACTTCTTCGCGATGCGCGGTGGCGCATCCTTCAGTCGCCCCCCGAGGGCGCTTTTGTGCGCGGGGCTAACGCACATCACTCAGTCGCGCGCAGCGAGAGGTCGCCGGACAGGCAGCGTTCGATGCCGCGCCCGGTGTCGACCAGCAGCGCACCGTCGGCATCGGCGCCGCGGCAGACGCCTTCGAGTTCGACGCAGCCGTCGCGCAGCACGCGCACCGGCGCGTCCTGCCAGGCGTGCAGCGCCTGCCATTCGTCACGCAGCGTGGGAAAGCCTCCGGCGGCGAAGCGGTCGAGCGTCGGCGCCAGCGCCAGCAGCAGTTCGGCAAGCAGCGCGTGGCGGTCGGGCCGCGCCGGCAGCGCGTCGGCGAGCGCCGCCGCCGGCGTATCGAGCGCGGCATCGGCCGGCGGCGGCAGCAAATTGATGCCGATGCCGATCACCGCGACCATGCCGCGCCGTTCGCTGGACAACTCGACGAGCACACCGGCCAGTTTGCGGCCGGCGAGCAGCACATCGTTCGGCCACTTCAGCGCGGCGCCGCGCACGCCGAGCGCGGCCAGCGCGTTGGCGACAGCGACGCCGACGGCCAGCGAGAGGCCGGCCAGGCGCTCGACACCGCCGTCGAAGCGCCAGAGCAGCGAGAAGGTCAGACTCGATTCGGGCGACGAGGCCCACTGGCGGCCGCGTCGGCCGCGGCCGGCGGTCTGCCGGTCGACGACGAGAACGCTGCCGGAACCGGCGCCGTGCGCGGCGCGTGCGAGCAGCAGGTCGTTGGAGGAGGTCCCCTCGGCCAGCGCGTCGACGTCGAAACGGGCGGCACTGGCGCCGAGCAGCGGCTTCAGGCGGACGGGATCGATCAATGCGGAAGACATGGCCGCATTATCGCCGAATCGGCGCCGGCCGGGCACGCCGGGTCGGGTGGCGGCGTGGCCGTGCCGGGGGCACGCCGGCACCCGACGGCGGCGCGCGGAACGACGCCCGCATGGCGCACGGCAGGCGCCTTCGGGCGCGACGCCCGGGCGTCGTGGCACCGCCTAAGCGTCGTGGCGCGATGCCTGGGCATCGTAACGCGAGGCCTAAGCCTCGTCACCCTTGCCGCGGTCGAGCCCGAGTTCCTGGATCTTGCGCGTGATCGTGTTGCGGCCGATGCCGAGCGCCAGCGACGCCTCGATGCGGCGGCCGCCGGTGTGCGCCAGCGCGCGGTTGATCAGCACCCGCTCGAAGGCCTGGCTGAGGCGGCCGTGAACGTCGCCGCTGCCGGCGGCGAGCAGGCGGTCGACCTCGGCCGCCAGCGCGCTTTCCCAGTCGCCGGCAAGCGCTGGGGCCGGCGCCGCCTCGCGCAGTTCGGGCGGCAGGTCGGCGATTTCGACGGCCTGCCCCGGCGCCATCACCGTCAGCCAGTGGCAAAGGTTTTCGAGCTGGCGCACGTTGCCGCGGAAGTCGAGCGCGGCGAGGAAGCGCAGCGCCGCATCGGACAGGCGCTTGGTTTCGACACCCAGTTCCTGCGCGCTTTTCGACAGGAAATGCCGGGCCAGCAGCGGGATGTCCTCGCGCCGTTCGCGCAGCGCCGGCAGGCGCACGCGGATGACGTTCAGGCGGTGGAAGAGGTCCTCGCGGAACAGGCCTTCCTTGACGCGCGTCTCCAGGTTCTGGTGTGTCGCGGCGATGACGCGGACGTTGGCCTTGATCGGCGAATGGCCGCCGACGCGGTAGAAGTGACCGTCGGAAAGCACGCGCAGGAGGCGCGTCTGCAGCTCGGCCGGCATGTCGCCGATCTCGTCGAGGAACAAGGTGCCGCCCTCGGCCTGCTCGAAGCGGCCGCGCCGCTGCGCCTGGGCGCCGGTGAAGGCGCCGCGTTCGTGGCCGAAGAGTTCGGATTCGAGCAGGTCCTTCGGGATCGCCGCCGTGTTGAGGGCGACGAAGGGTTTGTCGGCGCGCGGACTGTGCCGGTGCAGCGCGCGCGCCACCAGTTCCTTGCCGGAACCGGACTCGCCGGTGATCAGAACGGTGGCGTGCGACTGCGACAGGCGGCCGATGGCGCGGAACACTTCCTGCATCGCCGGCGCCTGGCCAAGGATTTCGGGGGTCAGCCCGACCTCCTCCGACGCACCAGCCTGGTGCATCGACTGGTCGATCGCCCGCCGGATCAGTTCCAGCGCCTGGTCGACGTCGAAAGGCTTCGGCAGGTACTCGAAGGCGCCGCCCTGGAACGCGGCGACCGCCGACTCCAGATCGGAATAGGCGGTCATGATGATCACCGGCAGCGCCGGGAAGCGCGCCTTGACGTCCTGCAGCAGTTCCAGCCCGGACTGGCCGGGCATGCGGATGTCGGAGAGCAGCACCTGCGGCGGCTCGGCGCCGCGGTCGAGCTGCGCCAGCGCCTCGGAGGCGGAGGCGAAACTCTTGAAGGGCAGCTGTTCGCGCGCCAGGGTCTTTTCCAGCACCCAGCGGATGGAACGGTCGTCGTCTACGATCCAGACGGGTTTCATGGTCTCTTCGCACCGTTTTCGTGGTTGTCGTCGGCATTCATAGCGAGATTCATGCCTGGTCGAGCGGCAGACGGATGATGAAGGTGGTGCGGCCCGGCCGGCTGTCGCATTCGATGGTGCCGTGGTGATGCAGGACGAAGTTCTGGGCGATCGTCAGGCCGAGGCCGGAACCGCCTTCGCGACCGGAAACGAGCGGATAGAACATGCGGTCGAGGATGGCCGGCGGGATGCCCGGACCATCGTCGACGACCTGCAGTTCGAGGGCCAGCCGGTAGCGTTTCTTGGCCAGCGTCACCTGGCGCACGGCGCGCGTGCGCAGCGTGATCGTGCCCTGCCCCTGCATCGCCTGCGCGGCATTGCGGGCGATGTTGAGGATGGCCTGGATCAGCTGCTCGCGGTCGCCGACCAGGTCGGGCAGGCTGGTGTCGTAGTCGCGGCGGACCGTCAGTGTCTGCGGGAATTCGGCGACGAGCAGGCTGCGCACGCGTTCGAGCACCTCGTGGATCGACACCGGCCCCGGATGCATCGGTCGCTGCGGCGTCAGCAGGCGCTGCATCAGATCCTGCAGGCGGTCGGCTTCCTTGATGATCACCTGCGTGTATTCGCGCAGCGCCGGCGCGCCGGACAGGCCGACCAGCTCGTGTTCGAGCAGCTGCGCCGCGCCGCGGATGCCGCCGAGCGGATTCTTGATCTCGTGCGCGAGGTTGCGGATGAGTTCGCGGTTGGCCTGCTGCTGTTCGAGCAGCCGCTCCTCGCGACTCGCCTTCAGCTGCTGGTCGATCGGCCACATCTCGACGAGCAGGCCGCCGCCGTCGGCCTCGACCGGCGTCACCGTGCAGTTCACCTGTAGCGCCTCGCCGTCGCTGCGCTTCAGTTCGACGTTCTGGCCGGTGTAGGCCCAGCGCTTCTCCAGCGCTTCGTCGAGCGCCGTCTGCAGGCCGCGCGAGTAGGCGAGCACATCGCCCAGCGCCTTGCCGTGCAAGGTCTTCAGGCTGGCCGCGAGGAGGTTCTCGGCGGCCGGATTGAGGTAGCGGATGCGACAGGCGTCGTCGACGAGAACGACGGCGGAAGCGAGGAGATCGAGGCCGGCGAAGGCGTGCGCGCTGCAGTCGGGCATGCCGCGGTCAGGGCGAGGGCGGGCGGAGGCCGGCCGGGGAGCGCGCGGCGGTCATCTCAGCGCAGGTTCTGCAATTCCTTGCGGAGGGCCTCGATGTTGCGCTCGTGCATCTGCACCTGGTCGCGCATCGGCTGCACCCGCTCCTGCAGCTTGCCCTGGTTGATCGAACCGCCGGCATTGCGGTCCTCGGGGCGCGGCACTTCGCCTTCGGCCAGCCGCTTCTGGGCTTCGTCGAGGTTCTTCTGCTCGGAGGCCAGTTCCTGTTCGAGGATGCGGCGACGGTCGTTGTCGCGCGCCTTCTGGGCGTTCTCCTCGACGCGCGGGAAGCCGGCCGGGGTCGGCGTCTTCGCCGCCGGCTTGGCGGCCGGGATGGTCGAGATCGGATCGAGGTTCATCTTCGCGCAGCCCTTGGTGGCCACATTCGAATAGGTGACGTGGCCGGCCGCGTCCGTGCACTTGTAGATGTCCGCACGCGCGGGCAGCGCCGCCAGCAGCGCCAGGCCAAGCATCAGGGTCGGTCGCATCGTTCCTCCGTTGTTCGTCCGGTCGTGCCGAGTTTAACGCATCGAAACGACGTTGGCGTAGCGCCGGGAGAAAGAAAAAAGGCGGGGGAAATCCCCCGCCTTTCGCTGTCGCAGAGCGCCGCTCAGCAGCTGTAGTACATCTCGAATTCGACCGGGTGGGTCGTCATCCGGACCTTGTTCACTTCGTCCATCTTCAGGGCGATGTAGGCATCGATCCAGTCGTTGGAGAAGACGCCGCCGCGGGTCAGGTAGTCGCGGTCCTTGTCCAGCGCGTCGAGGGCCTCGTCGAGGCTGGCGCAGACGGTCGGAACCAGCTTGTCCTCTTCCGGCGGCAGGTCGTACAGGTTCTTGTCGGCCGGATCGCCCGGGTGGATCTTGTTCTGGATGCCGTCGAGGCCGGCCATCAGCAGCGCGGCGAAGCACAGGTACGGGTTGGCGATCGGATCCGGGAAGCGGGCCTCGACGCGACGGGCCTTGTCGGAGGCGACGTGCGGGATGCGGATCGAGGCCGAGCGGTTCTTCGCCGAGTAGGCCATCTTCACCGGCGCTTCGTAGTGCGGCACGAGGCGCTTGTACGAGTTGGTGCCCGGGTTGGTGATGGCGTTCAGCGACTTGGCGTGCTTGATGATGCGGCCGATGTAGAACAGCGCGGTTTCCGACAGGCCGGCGTAGCCGTTGCCCGCGAACAGGTTCTTGCCGTCCTTCCAGATCGACTGGTGCACGTGCATGCCCGAGCCGTTGTCGCCGACGATCGGCTTCGGCATGAAGGTGGCGGTCTTGCCGTACTGGTGGGCGACGTTATGCACGACGTACTTCAGGACCTGCGTCCAGTCGGCGCGCTTCACGAGCGTGTTGAAGACGGTGCCGATTTCGCACTGGCCAGCGGTGGCCACTTCGTGGTGATGCACTTCGACCGGCACGCCCAGCGCTTCGAGCGTCAGCACCATCGCCGAACGGATGTCGTGCAGGCTGTCGACCGGCGGCACCGGGAAGTAGCCGCCCTTGACGGTCGGACGGTGGCCGGAGGCGCCGTTGCCTTCGTTCTTCTCGCCCGAGGTCCAGGCCGCTTCGGCGGAGTGGATCTTCAGCGAGCAGCCGGACATGTCGACGTTCCACTCGACGCCGTCGAAGATGAAGAATTCGGGTTCCGGACCGAAGTAGGCGGTGTCGCCGATGCCCGAGGCCTTCAGGTAGGCTTCGGCGCGCTTGGCGATCGAGCGCGGGTCGCGGTCGTAGCCGCGGCCGTCGGTCGGGTCGACGACGTCGCAGGTCAGGACGACGGTGGTCTCGTCAAAGAACGGATCGACGTAGGCGGTGGCCGGGTCCGGCATGAGCAGCATGTCGGAGGCCTGGATGCCCTTCCAGCCGGCGATCGACGAACCGTCGAAGGCGTGACCGGACTCGAACTTGTCCTCGTCGAAGTGCGAGACCGGCACGGTGACGTGCTGCTCCTTGCCACGGGTATCGGTGAAGCGGAAGTCGACAAACTTGGCGTCGTTTTCCTTGACCAGCTTGATGACGTCTTGCGGGGTTGCCATAGCGCAAAATCTCCTGAACAGATGCCGGTAGGGCCGGCTGGTAACCAAAATCGTGCGTAACCACCCGAGCAGAAAGCGTGCCACCCGGTCACGAGGGGATTGGGCATTGTGCCACAAGCGTCTTGCCCGTCCGCAGCTATTTGCCGAAGCACCAGAGCGGTGCAAAACATGACGACAATGCACCATATCGGTGCGCGCCGCATCCATCCCTCGCGGGCCGCGCCGGATCACCGCCCGCGCAGGCGCGCCGCCACGGCGGCGGATGTGCCGTATACTTGCACCCCCGCCATCACTCTCACCGACCCCATGGGCAGGCTCTCCGAAATACTGCGACTGGCCCGGACGCGCGCCGAAAGCCAGCAACTGGCCTACGCCGGCGCGCTGACGCCGCAGGAGGCGCACGAGCTCTGGCAGCTGGCGCCGGGCACCCGCCTCGTCGACGTGCGCACGCGCGCCGAGTGGGTCTGGGTCGGCCGCATTCCCGGCGCGGTCGAGATCGAGTGGCAGGACTGGCCGGAAGGCCGGACCAACCCGAACTTCCTCGCCCAGCTGCGGCAGCAGGTCGACCGCGAGGCGCAGGTGCTGTTCATCTGCCGCAGCGGCGTCCGCTCGCACCACGCGGCGGCGCTCGCCGCCACCAACGGCTGGAACGAGTGCTACAACGTCCTCGAAGGCTTCGAGGGCGACAAGGACGCCGCCGGCCGGCGCGGCACCGTCGGCGGCTGGCGCAAGGCCGGCCTGCCGTGGACCAACTGAATCTCCCCGAACGACTCCGATTTCGCAGGATCGAAACCAGCATGCAGACCATCGCCTTCGACAAGTTCAACCTGATGCAGGACCAGGATTGCCAGGAGCGCATCCGCGCCGCGCGCGCGAAGCTCGGCAAGAAGGCGGTGCTGCTGTGCCACCACTACCAGCGCGCCGACGTCTACCAGCATGCCGACCTCACCGGCGATTCGCTGAAACTCTCGCGGCTCGCATCGCAGACCGATTCCGAGTTCATCGTCTTCTGCGGCGTGCATTTCATGGCCGAGGTCGCCGACATCATGTCGGCACCGACGCAGACGGCGATCCTGCCCGACCTCGCCGCCGGCTGCTCGATGGCCGACATGGCCAACCTGGCCAAGGTCGAGCGCTGCTGGCGCGAGCTGAACGAGGTGCTGGGCGACGCCGAAAGCACGGTCACGCCGGTCACCTACATCAATTCGGCGGCCGATCTGAAGGCCTTCTGCGGCGAACGCGGCGGCATCGTGTGCACCTCGTCGAACGCCGGCAAGATCGCGCAGTGGGCCTTCGCCCGGCGCGAGAAGATCCTGTTCTTCCCCGACCAGCACCTTGGGCGCTGGACCGGCCACAACCTCGGCATCGCCATGGACGAGATGATGGTCTGGGACCCGGACCTCGAATTCGGCGGCCTGACGCCGGCGCAGATCAGGAAGGCGAAGATCCTGCTGTGGAAGGGCCACTGCTCGGTGCACCAGATGTTCCAGCTGTCGCACATCCAGCGCTTCCGCGAGCAGCATCCGGACGGCATCGTCATCGCGCACCCGGAGTGCAACTTCGACGTCTGCGCCAACTCCGACCATGTCGGCTCGACCGAGCACATCGTGAAGACGATCAAGGAAGCGCCGGCGAACACGCGCTGGCTGGTCGGCACCGAGCTGAACCTGGTCGACCGGCTGGCCAACGAAGTGAAGCCGGAAGGCAAGATCGTCCAGTTCATGGCGCCGACCGTCTGCATGTGCTCGACGATGCAGCGCATCGACCCGCAGCACCTCGCCTGGACGCTGGAGAACCTGGCCGACGGCAAGGTGGTGAACCCGATCCGCGTTCCCGAGCACGAGGCGGTCCTGGCCCGCCTGGCGCTCGAACGGATGCTCGCCGTTTCCTGACGGCGCTCCGCGCCGGCAGGCGGCCGCGTCGCCGCAATCGCTATTTCTAGCGACAGACGCCCACCCGTTACCTCGGTAGCATATCGCCCGACCCATTCCGCGCCGTATGGGAGATACTGGCGCCAGCCCGTACCCGGACCTTTCCGGCCGGCGGATCCGGTTGCGGTCGATTGGGGACAGCCTACTGAGATGATGCCGAGAGCGTGTTGCATCGAGCCTGACGAAGCGTTGCGCACCAAGCTGGTCGACCTGCTGCAGGGCGCCGGCTGGGAGGTTTGCGCGCGCGACCACCTCAACGGCGCCGAGCACCCGCTGGCCGCCGACGACTCGCAGTTCGACCTGATCGTCGCCACGGACGCCCCCGCCGAAGGCTCGCTGATCGAGCTTGTCGCCCGCATCCGTGCCAGCTCCGCCTCGGAGACGACCCCCATCGTCGTCCTCGGCGACACCGAGGACGGCAGCACCGTCGAGCGGGCCTTCGTCGCCGGCGTCACCGAGGCTTTCTCGTGGCGCAACCTGGCGGACTTCCGTACCTATCTCGAAAGCTTCGTCGACGACGAGGCCGGGGAACTCGCCGGCAAGCGCGCGCTGATCCTCGAGGACGACCGCATCCAGGGCTTCCTGCTGCAAAGCCTGCTGGCCAAGGAAGGCATGGCGCCGACGCTGTTCGGCTCCGTCGAAACGGCGCTGGCCGGGGCCGACAAGACCGCCTTCGACGTCGTCATCACCGACCTCGTCCTCGGCCTCGGCCAATCCGGCGTCAATTTCATCCGCCGCCTGCGCCAGTCGGCAGGACGCTCGGCCGGCGCGCCGGTGATCGCCGTCTCCGGCTTCGCCGACGACGCCCGCCGCATCGACGCGCTGCGCGCCGGCGCCGAATCCTTCCTGCCGAAGCCGATCGTCCCGGCGGAACTGTTCTTCCACCTCCGCCGCCTGCTCGGTCGCGGGCGCGACCGCACGCGGCAGCGCCCGCCGCTCGGCGACCGGGAAGGGCTCGACCTGCAGGCCATCGGCAAGCTGACCGACCGCGAGCAGCTGATCTGCGCGCTCGCCGTCGCCGGCCACCGCGACAAGCGGATCGCACAGGAACTGGGCATCAGCTACTGGACGGTGCGCACGCACCTCGCCCGCATTTTCCGCAAGTTTCACGTCTCGAACCGGGTCGGCCTGGCCGCCGCCATCCGCAACACGACCGGCGACGGCGACGGCGTCGCGGCGACACACTGGCAGACGCTCGCCGCCGGCATCATCGAGCGGATTCCACTCGGCGTCGTCGTCACCGACGAACTCAGCCGGATCGTCGAGGTGAACCGCGCCTACTGCGAAATCGCCGGCTACCAGCGCGACGAACTGCTCGGCCGGACGCCGCGCCTGCTGCGCTCGACCCGGCATCCGCCCGAGTTCCACCGCCGGATGCTGGCCGCGCTCGCCAAGGGCGGCCGCTGGAGCGGTTGCGTCTGGAACCGCAGCAAGTCCGGCCGCGATTACCTCGGCAAGCTGGAAATCCGCCGGCTGCCGGCTGGCCTGCCGATGGAGGCGGCCTATGTCGGCATCCTCTCCGACATCACCGAGGAGCACGCGCACGCCGAACGGGTGCGCGAGCAATCGCTGCAGGATCCGCTGACCGGGCTGGCGAACCGCATCCTGCTGCGCGACCGCACCCAGTACGAGATCGCCCGGGCACGACGCACCGGCCACCACATCGCCATCGCCTTCATCGACCTCGACAACTTCAAGCCGGTCAACGACACGCACGGACACGCCATCGGCGACGGCGTGCTGCAGGAGGTCGCCGCCCGCCTGTCCGCCCGCCTGCGCGAGAACGACACCCTCGGCCGCATCGGCGGCGACGAATTCGTCGCCGTGCTCCCCGACGTCGACCACCGGGAAGCGGCGCGTGCGCTCTGCGAGCGTCTGCTCGAATCCTTCCGCATCCCCTTCGGCCCGCGCGGCACCTACGGCCAGCTGCGCGCCAGCGTCGGCGTCAGCCTGTATCCGGACGACGGTCGCGATTTCGACACGCTGGTCACGCACGCCGATGCCGCGATGTACCAGGCGAAGCAGGCCGGTGGCGACCGCATCGCCTGCTTCCCGCAGACCGACGACGATCCGGCCGAGCCGGCGCCGAGCGACCGCGAGCGCCTCGACGCGGCGCTCGAGAACGACGAATTCGAGCTGCTCTTCCAGCCGCAGTTCGACCTCGCCAGCGGCCGCATCGTCGCCGCCGAAGCCCTGCTCCGCTGGCAGAACCCGCAGCACGGCCTGCTCGCCGCCGCACATTTCATCCCCATCGCCGAGCGCTCCGGCAGCATCGCCCGGCTCGGCGGCTGGGCGCTGCGCCAGGCCTGCGCCGCGCTGCAGCGCCTGCAGCGCGCCGGCCATGCCGGCGTGCGCCTGGCGGTGAACGTGTCGCCACTGCAGATCCTGCGCGGCAAGCCCTTCGCCGACGACGCGCTGGCGGCGCTCAAGGACTACGACATCGCGCCGGGACGGTTGGAACTGGAAATTTCGGAAAGCGTCTTCCTGCACAATCCGGAGCAGGCGGTGAAGACCCTCGGCACGCTGTCGGCAAGCGGCGTCTCGCTCGCCCTCGACGGCATCGGCAAGGACTACTTCAGCCCGGCCTACCTGCGCCACCTGCCGTTCCGCGCGATCAAGATCGACCGCCAATGCACCGGCGACGCGGTGCGCGACCCGTACAGCGATTCGATCCTGCGTTCCTCGCTGCTGCTGGCGCAGGGCCTCGGCCTGGAGGCGATCGCCGAGGGCGTCGAGGGCGACGAGCAGCTCGCCCTGCTGCGTGAGGCCGGCTACCGCCACGCGCAGGGCAACCTGCTCGGCAGCCCGGTGACGCTCGCCGACCTGCTGCGCCTGCTGCAGACGACGAACGGCTGAACGCACCACGGGGCGGACGGCGGACAGCCGCCCCGGCTTGACAGTAGAATGGGCCGATGGCGATCCCCCTGCACATCACCACCTACAACATCCACAAGGGCTTCTCGCAGTTCAACCGGCGCATGATGGTGCACGAACTGCGGGAACGGCTGCGTCATCTCGATTCGGACATCGTCTTCCTGCAGGAGGTGCAGGGGCTGCACCTGAAGCACGCCGACCGCCACGCCGACTGGCCGGCGGGTCCGCAACACGAATTCCTTGCCGAGGACGTGTGGTCCGCCACCGCCTACGGCCGCAACGTGGTCTACGACCATGGCCACCACGGCAATGCCATCCTCTCCCGCTTCCCGATCATCGACACCCACAACCAGGACGTCACGCACCTGCAGTTCGAACGCCGCGGCCTGCTGCACAGCCAGATCGCGCTGCCCGACGGCGGCACCGCGCACTGCGTCTGCGTACATCTGTCGCTCTTCGGCCGCTCGCGCATCCGGCAGATGACGGCGCTCGCCGACTATCTCGAACGCATCGCGCCGGACGGGACGCCGCTGATCATCGCCGGCGACTTCAACGACTGGCGCAACCGCGCCGACAACGTGCTCAGCGAGCGGCTGGCGCTGACCGAGGTCTTCTGCGGCGCCGCCGGCCGGCCGGCGAAGAGCTTCCCGGCCGGGTTGCCGCTGTTCCGGCTGGACCGCATCTACGTGCGCGGCTTTTCGGTCGAGCGTGCCGAAGTGCATTTCGGCGCCCCCTGGTCGCAGATCTCCGACCATGCCGCGCTGTCGGCGCGCCTGCTGCGCGATGGCGCCTGAGTTCCTGCCCGGCAACCGGCTGACGCTGCTCAACAGCGGCCGCGAATTCTTCCCGGCGCTGATCGCCGCCATCGACGAGGCGCGGCGCGAGGTGCATCTGGAAACCTACATCTTCGAGGACGACGCCAGCGGCCGGCCGGTGATCGACGCGCTGAAGCGCGCCGCCGGCCGCGGCGTCGAGGTGCGCCTGCTGGTCGACGGTTTCGGCGCCGCCAGCAGCATCGACGGCGTGCTGCCGGAGCTGAACGCGGCCGGCGTGCGGACGCTGGTGTACCGGCGCGAACTGGCGCGTTTCCAGCTGCGCCGGCACCGCCTGCGCCGGCTGCACCGCAAGCTGGCGACGGTCGATGCCCGCATCGCCTTCGTCGGCGGCATCAACATCATCGACGACCTCAACCCGCCGGAAGCGAAGGCGCCGCGCTACGACTACGCGGTGCGCGTCGAGGGGCCGCTGATCAAGCCGATCCGGCGCGTCATGCTGCGCCTGTGGGATACCGTCGTCTGGGCCAGTTTCCGGCGGCGCGCGGCCGTCCGCCGGCATCTCGCACCGGTGGTGCGCAAGGCCGGCGACGAGACGGCGGCCTTCGTCGTCCGCGACAACATCCGCCACCGGCACGCCATCGAGGACGCCTACATCGAGGCGATCGACGGCGCCCGCAACGACATCCTCATCGCCAACGCCTACTTCCTGCCCGGCTTCCGCTTCCGCCGCGCGCTGCTCGCCGCCGCCCGGCGCGGCGTCCGCGTCGGCATCCTGCTGCAGGGGCGGGTCGAGTACCGCCTGCAGCACTACGCGACGCAGGCGCTCTACGGTCGCCTGCTCGCCGCCGGCGTGCGCATCTTCGAATACCAGCCGAGCTTCCTGCACGCCAAGGTGGCGGTGATCGACGGCGAGTGGGCGACGGTCGGCTCGTCGAACATCGACCCCTTCAGCCTGCTGCTGGCGAAGGAGGCAAACGTCGTCGTCCGCGACGCCGCCTTCGCCGCGACGCTGCGGCGCAGCCTCGACGAAGCCATCGCCGAGGGCGCCGTCGAGCTGCACCGCCGCGACTGGCAGCGCCTCTCCTGGCATTCCCGCCTGCTGCGCTGGACCTGCTACCAGATCGTCCGTCTCGCCATCGGCCTCGCCGGCTACGGCGGCAAGCACTGATCCGGGCCGGGGCTCGCCCGGCGGCGCGGCACGGCCGCCGGCGACCAGTGCGCGCAGGCCCACGCCCAGAACTCCGCCGTCGCCATGCGCTCGACCGCCAACGGCACCGACTGCCCGAGAAAGCGCAGCGCCGCGGCCAGCAGCGGCACGCCGCCGCCGGCATCGACGGCCGGCGCCAGCGTCTGCTTCGACAGCTTTTCGCCGGCGGCATTGGTCGCCACCGGCAGGTGCGCATAGCGCGGCGTGGGCACGCCCAGGCAGCGCTGCAACCCGATCTGGCGCGGCGTCGAGTCGATCAGGTCGGCGCCGCGGACGACGTCGGTGATGCCGGCATCGGCATCGTCGACGACGACCGCCAGCTGGTAGGCGAACTGTCCGTCGGCGCGCAGCAGGACGAAGTCGCCGACGTCGCGTTCGAGGTTCTGCGCGACCTCGCCCTGGACGCGGTCGGTGAAGGCGACGACAGCATCCGGCACACGCAGGCGCCAGGCGCGGGCCGTCCGGCCGGGCGGCAGGCCGGCACGGCAGGTCCCGGGATAGACGAGGCCGCCGTCGACCGACGGCCCCAGCCGCGAGTCGGCGATCTCCCGCCGCGAGCAGGCGCAGGGATAGGCGTCACCCTGCCGGTACAGCCGTTCGAGCACCTCGCGGTAGCGCTCGCGGCGCGTCGACTGACGCAGCGGCGGCCCGTCCCAAACGAAGCCGAGCGCCGCCAGCGTGTGCAGGATCGACGCCTCGGCGCCCGGCACGTTGCGCGGCGCGTCGATGTCCTCGATGCGCAACAGCCATTCACCGCCGACGGCACGGGCGTCGAGGTAGCTGCCGACGGCGGCGACGAGCGAGCCGAAGTGCAGCGGCCCGGTCGGCGACGGCGCAAAGCGGCCGCGGTAAACGGGCGCGCTCATCGCCGCTCCGGAGCGCCCGGAGGAACGGCAAGCATTTGCCGGAAAAGAGAAATTTTGACTGGCACAGCGACGGACAAGACGGGATAATCGAAAGTCTTATATAACACAAAAGAATCCACGCCCCGGATGAGACAACTTCGCCAGCATGCTGCCGGCAACGGGCTGGCTCCGGCCGCTGTCGGCGCGCGTACGCGTGCCGACAGCCTGCGCCAGCTGGCCCGGCTGGCACCGCCGGCTGGACTGGCGACCATCGCCGGCGCGCTGCTCGTCGCGCTGTGGCTGCACGACGCGGCGCCGCCCGCGCTGCTCGCGCTCTGGGTCGCCGTGCTGTGCCTCCTCGGCGGCGGCCGCTTCGCCTTCGCGGCGGCGCTGCGGCGCCGCTTCGACAGCCGCAGCCCGGCGCGCTGGGAAGCGCATTACGCCGTGCTCACCGGCGCCAGCGGCCTGTGCTGGGGACTGCTTGCCTGGATGCCGCTGGTCGACCCGGCGCAGGATAAGCTGTTCATCGTCGTCGTCATCCTCTTCTGCATCCTGCTCGTCAGCGGCTCGACGCTGGTCGCCAGCACGCTCGCCTTCGGCGCCTTCGCCGCCGCCCTCGGCCTGCCGCTGCTGGCGCGGACGCTGCTCCTCGAAGCGCGGCTGGCCGCGCTTTTCGGCCTCGGCCTGGCGTTGATGGGCGGCCTCATGGTCGCCGCCATGCGCTCGCATCGGCGCACGCTGCTGGCGGCGATGCACGGCCGCAACGAGATCGAGGCGCTGTTGCTGCAGCAGAAGGTGATCTTCGAGTCGGCCGGCGAGGGCATCGTTTTCCTGAAGCCGGGGCCGGAATACGTGGTCAGCTGCAACCGACGCTTCGCCGAGCTTTTCGGCTACCCGCACGCCGCGATGGCCGGCATGGAACCCTGGCGCTGGCACCCCGACCGGGAACAGTGGAAGGCGCTGGTCAGGGCATCGGCGTCCACGATCATCGCCGGCCGCCCGTACCACCAGGTGCTGCGCCTGCGCCGGGCCGACGGCACGCTGTTCTGGAGCGAGGTCACCGGCATGGCGGTATCGACCGACAACCTGCGCGCCGGCACCGTCTGGGTGGTCTCCGACATTACCGAGAAGCGCGCCGCCGAAGCCGCGCTGCGCGTCAGCGAAGCGCGCTTCCGCGACCTCGTGAAGCTCTCGTCGGACCTCTATTGGGAACAGGACGCGAACTTCCGCTTCACGCACATCGACGGCCCGGAACTGCTCCTCGCCCGCCTGCCGATTGCCGGCATCGTCGGCCGCCGGACGTGGGAAATCGAGGCGGTCAGCCGCGTCGCCGACGAGGCATGGCAGGAACACATCGCGCTGCTCGAACGGCACGAGGCTTTCCGCGACTTCACCTGCTGCCTGCGCGGCAACGACGGCGGCAAGCTCTGGCTGAGCGTCAGCGGCAACCCGCGCTTCGACGACGCCGGCCGCTTCATCGGCTACCACGGCGTCACCAGCGACGTGACGCTGCGCGTCGAGGCGGAAGAACGCTACCGCCACCTCGCCTACCACGACACGCTGACACGCCTGCCGAACCGGCGCCTGCTCACCGACCGCCTCGATCAGGCGATCCGCGGCGCAACGCGGCGCCAGACGCGCTTCGCGCTGCTCCTGCTCGACCTCGACGGATTCAAGCAGATCAACGACCGCTACGGCCACGCCGCCGGCGACAAGGTTCTGGAAGCGGTGGCGGCGCGCCTGCGGGAGACGGTGCGCGACGCCGACACGGTTGCCCGCATCGGCGGCGACGAGTTCGTCGTGCTGCTGCACGAGGTCGGCGATATCGGCGATGCGACGCGGGTGGCGGACAAGATCCTCGGCCGCGTCGGCGAACCGGTCGCCGACGGCGACGAACGCCACGCGGTCGGCGCCAGCATCGGCATCAGCCTGTTCCCCGAGCACGGCAACACGCCGGATGCGCTGCTGCAGCGCGCCGACCATGCGATGTACCGCGGCAAGAGCCGCGGAGGCAGAACGACGCGGATATTCGAAGCGGCGCCCCTCGACTGAAAGGCGCCGCCGGCGGGATTAGACGTTGAACAGGAAATTGAGCACGTCGCCGTCCTGGACGACGTAGTCCTTGCCTTCGGCGCGCATCTTGCCGGCTTCCTTGGCGCCCTGCTCGCCGCCGTACTTGACGAAGTCGTCGTAGGCGATCGTCTGCGCGCGGATGAAGCCGCGCTCGAAGTCGGTGTGGATGACGCCGGCCGCCTGCGGCGCGGTGTCGCCCCGGTGGATGGTCCACGCGCGCACTTCCTTGACGCCGGCGGTGAAGTAGGTCTGCAGGCCGAGCAGGTGGTAGCCGGCGTGGATCAGGCGATCCAGCCCCGGCTCTTCGAGGCCGAGGTCGGCGAGGAACATCTGCTTTTCCTCGTCGTCCAGATCGGCGATCTCGGCTTCGATCGACGCGCAGACCGCGACCACTTCCGATTTTTCAGCCGCGGCATGGGCACGCACGGCATCGAGATGCGGGTTGTTCTCGAAGCCGTCCTCGGCGACGTTGGCGGCGTAGAGCACCGGCTTGGCGGTGATCAGGCAGAACGGCTTCAGGCTGGCCCACTCTTCCTTCGACAGGTCGAGCGCACGCACCGGCTTGCCCTGATCGAGCTGGGCGAAGCATTTTTCGAGCACAGCCACCAGAATCTTCGCTTCCTTGTCGCCGGAGCTAGCGGGGCGGCGATAGCGGTTCAGCGCCTTCTCGACGGCGGCCATGTCGGCCAGCGCCAGTTCGGTGTCGATGACCTCGATGTCGCGGATCGGATCGACGTTGCCCGAGACGTGGATCACGTTGTCGTTGGCGAAGCAGCGCACCACGTGCAGGATGGCATCGGTCTCGCGGATGTTGGCGAGGAACTGGTTGCCCAGACCTTCACCCTTGGAGGCGCCGGCGACCAGACCGGCAATGTCGACGAACTCGGTCACCGCCGGCACGACGCGCTGCGGCTTGACGATCTCGGTGAGTTTGGCGAGGCGCTTGTCCGGCACCTCGACGACGCCGACCGACGGATCGATGGTGCAGAACGGGTAGTTCTCGGCCGCGACGCCGGCCTTGGTCAGCGCGTTGAAGAGGGTGGACTTGCCGACGTTGGGCAGGCCGACGATGCCGCATTTCATGCTCATGTGGGTTTCCTTGGAGAGTTCGTCAAACGGCCTTGCCGTGCAGTTGCTGTTGCGCCGCCGCGTAGTCGCCGGCGGCCAGCTTCGGCCAGGCGAGCAGGCAGCGGTCGATGGCGCGGTCGATCGCCTCGCGTTCGTCGGCGCGCGGCCGGTGCAGCACGAAGTCGGCGACGTCCTGGGCGAGCTTCAGTTCGCGCGGGTGGCCGACGCCGAGGCGCAGTCGCCAGAAATCCGGCGTCGACAATTGCGACTGGATGTCCTTGATGCCGTTGTGGCCGCCGGCACCGCCGCCCTGCTTGACGCGGATGCCGCCGGGCGGCAGGTCGAGCTCGTCATGCACCACCAGCACCTCGGCCGGCGCGATCTTGTAGAAGCGGGCGAGCGCCGCCACCGACTGGCCGGAGCGGTTCATGTAGGTGGTCGGCAGCAGCAGCCAGGTTTCGCCGGCCCGGCCGGCCTGCCCGAAGAACTTGCCCTGCGGCGCGAGCGAAACCTTCAGCTCGCGCGCCAGGCGTTCGACGAACCAGGCGCCGGCGTTGTGCCGGGTATCCTCGTAGTCGGCACCGGGGTTGCCGAGGCCGACGATCAGGCGGGGAGCGATAGTCATGGGTCGCTACAAAAAAGAAGCCGCCGCGGGCCTCGCGGCCGGACGGCGGCTGATCTTCAGGCGCGGACGACTCAGGCGGCCGGCGCGGCTTCGTCGCTGCCGCCCTTCTTGGCAACGATCGAGACGACGACCGGGTTGGTGTCCTGACCGTGGGTGACGACGGAGACGCCCTTCGGCAGGGGCAGATCCTTGACGTGGACCGACTGGCCAACCTTCAGGTCCTTCAGGTCGACTTCGATGAACTCCGGCAGGTTGGCCGGCAGGCAGGTGACGTCGAGTTCGTTCATCGTGTGCGAGACGAGGCCGCCGGAGAGCTTGACGCCCGGCGCGACGTCGGCGTTGATGAAGTGCAGCGGCACTTTCTGGTGCAGCTTCTGGCTCGGATCGACGCGCTGGAAGTCGATGTGCAGGACGATCGCCTTGTACGGGTGCATCTGGCTGTCGCGCAGCAGCACCGGCTCCTTCTTGCCGTCGATGTCGAGCGTCAGCACGGAGGCGTGGAAGGCTTCCTTGCGCAGGTTCAGCAGCAGGGTGTTGTGGTCGAGTTCAATCGCCTGGGCGGCTTCGGCGCCACCGTAGACGACAGCCGGAACGCGGCCGGCACGACGCAGGCGGCGGCTCGCTCCGGAACCCTGGTCAGTGCGCTTCTTTGCAGTCAGTTCGAATTGCATGGTTGCTCCTTGGTACTACGTTGAGATCCCCGTCCCGCGACCAGGCCGGGGGTGAAAATCATTCGATGAACAGCGACGACACCGATTCCTCGTTGCTGATGCGACGGATCGTTTCGCCCAGCAGGTCGGCAACGGTCAGCTGGCGGATGCGCGGGCAGGCGAGCGCCTCGTCGGACAGCGGGATGGTGTCGGTGACGACCAGTTCGTCGAGCGCCGAATCGTTCAGGCGCTCGATGGCGGCGCCGGAAAGCACCGGGTGCGTGCAGTAGGCGAGCACCTTGCCGGCGCCGGCGTCCTTCAGCGCGGCGGCGGCCTTGCACAGCGTGCCGGCGGTATCGACGATGTCGTCCATGATGACGCAGGTGCGGCCGTCGACTTCGCCGATGATGTTCATCACTTCCGAGACGTTGGCCTTCGGCCGGCGCTTGTCGATGATCGCCAGGTCGCATTCGAGGCGCTTGGCCAGCGAGCGGGCGCGGACGACGCCGCCGTGGTCCGGCGAGACGACCATCAGGTTCTCGTAGTTCTGCTTCTGGATGTCTTCGAGCAGGATCGGCAGCGCGTAGATGTTGTCGACCGGGATGTCGAAGAAACCCTGGATCTGCTCGGCGTGCAGGTCCATCGTCAGCACGCGGTCGACGCCCGAGGCCATCAGCATGTTGGCGACCAGCTTGGCGGCGATCGGCACGCGCGACGAGCGCGAGCGGCGGTCCTGGCGGGCGTAGCCGAAGTACGGGATGGCAGCGGTGATGCGGCCGCCGGAGGCGCGCTTCAGCGCGTCGACCAGCACCAGCAGCTCCATCAGGTTGTCGTTCGACGGCGCGCAGGTCGGCTGCAGCACGAAGATGTCCTTGCCGCGCACGTGCTCGTCGATCTCGACGCTGACCTCGCCGTCCGAGAAACGGCCGACGTTGGCGCGCCCGAGCGAGATATGCAGGCGTTTCGCGACCTCGGCCGCCAGCTTGGGGTTGGCGTTGCCGGTAAAGATCATCAAGCTGTCGTAGGCCATGTCGCTGCTCCGAGGTCGCGGCCGGTACCGGCGCGCATCCGCCGCAAAAAACAATACGGGCAGGTCTGCAGAACCCGCCCGGATCGAGATGGTATTCGGTGGCTGGGGAAGAAGGATTCGAACCTTCGAATGCCGGAATCAAAATCCGGTGCCTTGACCAACTTGGCGACTCCCCAGCGGTCGCCCAAAAGCGGAGCTTTCGAACGAGGCGCGGATAATACAGCAAATTTCAGGGAGCGCCAAGCCCGGCGAGCGGATGTTCCGGCAGGCCCCGCGCCGCCCAGCCGCGCATCCCCCCCGGCAGTTGCGCGAGCACCGCCTCGGCCGCCTGCCGGTCCTCGAACTCGGCGAAGACGCAGGCCCCCGAACCGCTCATGCGGACGTGCCCGAAAGCCGACAGCCAGCCGATGTGCTCGGCCACCGCCGGGTAGAGGTCGACGGCCACCGCTTCCAGGTCGTTGCCGCCGAAGCCCGGATGCCAGTCGCGCGCGGCGATCGGCGGCGAGTCGCGGCGCAATGCCGGCGAACGGAAGATCTCGACCGTCGGCACCTGCACCGGCGGTTCGAGCACGACGTACCAGGCCGGCGGCAGCGCGACCGGCGTGAACGCCTCGCCGACGCCCTCGGCAAAGGCGTTGCGGCCGTACACGAAGATCGGCACGTCGGCGCCGAGCGCGAGTCCGATCGCCTGCAGCCGCTCGCGCGGCAGGCCGAGGCGCCACAGATGGTTGAGCGCAAGGAGCACCGTCGCCGCGTCGGAACTGCCGCCACCGAGGCCGCCGCCCATCGGCAGGCGTTTTTCCAGCGCAATCTCGACGCCGTCGCGGCAGCCGGTCTCGGCCTGCAGCAGGCGCGCCGCACGCACCGTCAGGTCGGACTCCGGCGGCACGCCGGGCAGCGGCGTCGCCAGCAGCACCGCGCCATCGGCGCGCGGCGCAAAGCGCAGCAGGTCACCGTGGTCGACGAAACGGAAGACGGTCTGCAGCAGGTGGTAGCCGTCGGCACGGCGGCCGACGACGTGCAGGAAGAGATTGAGCTTGGCCGGCGCCGGCCAGACGCTGTGCCAGTTCCAGGCGTTCATGGCGTGCGCCACTCCTCGATGCGCAGACGCAGCTCGGGGCCGCCGTCGCGCGTGACGATCAATCGCGACGGCAGGGCGTCCGCCGCCGCGTCGTCATAGTCGTAGAAAATTTCCCAGCCGCCCTCGACTACCTGTTGCGGACGCCCCTGCGCATCGGCCACCACCTGCGCGCCGGAACGCGGCCGGGCGAGCACCCAGGCGGCCAGGTCGGCGAGCGGCAGCGGGTAGCCGAGCACTTCGCGCAGCAGGCCCTCGGCGTCCGCCGCCTCGCGCACCTGCCCGTCGGCGGCGGACAGCCGCGCGCGCCGCGCGTCGACGACGATCTCGGCGACGGTCTGGCCGAACGGGGAATAGATGCGCAGTTCATCGGTGGCGCCGCGGCGCAGCCAGGCGAGCCGGCCAGCATGGCGTTCGGCGTCGTGCGTCAGCGAGAAGCGGCCGTCGAGCGCGAAGTCACCAACGGCGCCGCGGGGCGGCAGGCCGCCGGCGGACGGCGGCACGGCGGCGCAGGCGGCGAGCAGAAGCGCCAGCAGGCAGGGCAGCAGACGCGACACGGCGGGCGTCAGGGGGCGAACTTCTGGCGGACGGCCTTGAGCACGTCGCTGTCGGGGAAGCGCTGGCCGGCGTCGCGCCACAGCGTCCGCGCCTCGTCCTGGCGGCCCGAGGCCCACAGCACCTCGCCGAGGTGCGCGGCGATCTCGGCATCGGCCCGGATCGCATAGGCCTTCTGCAGCTGCGCGAGCGCGCCCGGCAGGTCGCCCTGGCGGTAGAGCACCCAGCCCATGCTGTCCATGATGAAAGGATCTTCCGGCGCCAGTTCGACGGCCCTGGCGATCAGCTGTCGGGCCTCGTCGAGCCGGATGCCGCGATCGGCAAAGCTGTAGCCGAGGGCGTTGTAGGCGTGCGCATTGTCCGGGCGGAGGGCGATGACGCGACGCAGGTTGGCCTCGACCACGTCCATGCGACCGAGCTTCTCAGCAAGCAGGGCCGCGTCGTAGAGGACGTCGGCCTGCTCCGGCTGCTGCGCGATCACCTGGTCGAACAGCGCCAGCGCCTCGCTGTCGCGGCCGGCATCGCGCAGCAGATGCGCTTCCGCAACGAGGAACTGGATCTGCCCCGGCGGATAGCGGCGGCTCGCTTCCTGCAGGTGCGTGCGCGCCATCGACAGGCCGCCGCCGGCCTTCAGCAGGAGATTGGCGACGCGCACCTGGGCGGGAACGAACTGCTCGCCGGTCGCCACCTGCTTGTAGAAGGCGATCGCCTCGGCCGGGTCGCTGCGTTCCTCGGCGAGCTGGCCGAGGTAGTAGGCGGCGACGCTGCGCTCGCTCGCCGCGCCGCGTTCGAGCAGCCGGCGCAGCAGCGGCTCGGCGGTGGCCGGGTCATTCTGCTGCAGCGCCAGCACGGCGGCCGGATAGATCAGCTCGGCATTCTCCGGCTCGTCGGCGAGCAGCCGGTCGAAATGCTGTTTCGCCTCGGCATAGCGCTTCTCGGAAATGAGGCCGCGGGCGAGGTGCAGGCGAACCTCGCGCGCCTTCGGGTGGGCGGCGACGAAGCGTTCGAGGACGCCGATCGCCGCCTCGGTCGAGTCGCGCGCGGACAGCTGCGATTCGAACAGCGCGGCCGCCTCCCAGTCCGGCCGCAGCGTGCCGGCCTTGCGGATTTCCATCAGCGCGCTCATCCGGTCGCCGGCATGGAAGGCCGCCGTGGCCAGCGCATAGTGCGCCTCGGCAACGCCGGCATAGGGCGCGAGGACCCGCTCCAGCATGCGGTAGACGGCCGTCTTGTCCTGCACGCGGGCGAGCATGCGATTGAGCCGCATCAGGTTGTCGGCGAGGTTTTCCTTGTCCTGCTCCAGCAGCACCGAGATATGCGGAGCGAGTTCGTCGGTGCGATTCTGCATGATCAGCACCGCCGCCAGCGTCTGCCGCGCCGCCGACGAGTCCGGCTCGACTTCGATCCACAGGCGGGACGCCTCGTAGGCGACGTCGAAGCGGCGGGCGATGCTGGCCACCTCGACGGCGCGTTCGAGCACTTTCGGGTCGCGCGTGCGGTAGGCCAGGTCGGCGTAGGCGCTCACCGCCAGGTCGACGTTGCCGCGCTGGAGGGCGATCTCGCCGAGCAGCACCTGGTAGACCACCTGCCCCGAATGGTTGCGGGAATACGCTTCACCGACCGGCTGCGGCGGCGCCTCGCGTTGCGGTTTCGCCTTGCCGCCGGCGGCCAGCCCCGGCGTCGAGAAGGCCAGAGCGAGTGCTGCGGCCAACGCAGCGCGCTTGATCGGTTTCATGGTGTCCCTGCTTGCCCGTGTGGAAGATTGGAAACGTTCGGGCAATAATGGTTCGGCATGTTATGGCCTTTTTTCCACGCCCTCAAGTCGCCTCCGCCCCCGCCATGCCCGAATTGCCCGAAGTCGAAGTCAGTCGCCGCGGTCTGCTCCCCTTCCTGCCCGGCGAGACCGTGCGCGCCGCCGTGCTGCGCACGCCCCGCCTGCGCCACGAGATACCGCCGGAGCTGCCGCGCCTGCTCGCCGGGCGCACGCTGCGCGACATCGCCCGGCGCGGCAAGTACCTGCTCTTCGATTTCGGCGACGGCTGGCTGATCCTGCACCTCGGCATGTCCGGCAGCCTGCGCCTGGTGGCGCCGGGGACGCCGCCGCAGAAGCACGACCACTTCGACCTCGAATTCGCCCAGACCGTGATGCGCCTGCGCGATCCACGCCGCTTCGGCACGCTGGCGTGGACCGGGGAAGCGCCGGAGCGCCATCCGCTGCTCGCCGCGCTCGGCATCGAGCCGCTGTCGCCGGAATTCGACGGCCGCTGGCTGCACGCCGCGCTGCGCACGCGCGCGGCGCCGGTCAAGCCGGTGCTGATGGACGGCCACCTGCTGGTCGGCGTCGGCAACATCTACGCTTCGGAAAGCCTCCACCGCGCCGGCATCTCGCCGCTGCGCGCCGCCAACCGCATCGCCGCCGGGCGCTGCGACCGGCTGGCCACGGCGGTGCGGGATACGCTCGCCGACTCGATCGAAGCCGGCGGCAGCAGCGTGCGCGACTACGTGCACAGCGACGGCGGCGCCGGCTGCTTCCAGCTGCACTGCGCCGTCTACGATCGCGCGGGCCTGCCCTGCCCGGCCTGCGGCACGCCGGTCCGCAGCATCCGCCAGGCCGGGCGGAGCACCGTCTGGTGTCCGCGCTGCCAGCGCTGACGGCCGCCGGCGCAGCCAACCCGACGGCATATCGCCTTGCTTCGCCGCGGCTGCGTGATACAGTTCGGCCATTCGCCCGGACAGGACACAAACATGTCGCTCGCCCAGCAATTCGCCGCCTACGCCGAATGGCGCAGCCAGCTCGGAGAGGGGATCGAACGCCTCCGCGACTGGCTCGCCGAAAACGAACTGAACGATGCGCAGACCGACCTGCGCCTGACCCAGCTGCTCGACCGCCTGCACGAAGACCGCCTGCATGTCGCCTTCGTCGCCGAGTTCTCGCGCGGCAAGTCGGAACTGATCAACGCCATCTTCTTCGCCGACTACGGCAACCGCATGCTGCCCTCGTCGGCCGGCCGGACGACGATGTGCCCGACCGAGTTGATGTACGACCCGGCCAAGCCGCCCTGCGTCGAACTGCTGCCGATCGAGACGCGCGCCAGCAACGCCGGCGTCGCCGAATACCGGCGCTTTCCCGAGGAATGGCGGAACGTGCCGCTCGACACCGCTTCGGCCGAGGCGATGCAGGAAACGCTGCGCCATGTCAGCGAAACGATCCGCGTCGACCGCGCGACGGCCGAGAAGCTCGGCTTCGACCTCGGCGACGAAGGCGCCGGCGCACTGCACGTCGCCGCCGACGGCCAGGTCGAGATCCCGCGCTGGCGGCACGCCGTCATCAACTTCCCGCACCCGCTGCTGAAGCAGGGTCTGGTCATCCTCGACACGCCGGGGCTGAACGCCATCGGCACCGAGCCGGAACTGACGCTGTCGCTCCTGCCGAACGCGCACGCGGTGCTCTTCATCCTCGCCGCCGACACCGGCGTCACGCAGTCCGACCTGGCCATCTGGAAGGAGCACATCGACGCGCCGGGCGGCCGCAAGAAGGGGCGCCTCGTCGTCCTCAACAAGATCGACGGCCAGTGGGACGAGCTGAAGAGCGAGGCCGAGATCGACTTCGAAATCGCCCGCCAGGTCGGCAACTGCGCGAACATCCTCAATCTGCCGGCGAACCAGATCTTCCCGGTATCGGCGCAGAAGGGGCTGGTCGCCAAGATCACCGACGACCCGGCGCTGCTCGCCAAGAGCCGGGTCCCCGAGCTCGAGCGGGCGCTCTCCGAGGAACTGATCCCGGCCAAGCAGGAGATCGTCCGCGACGATACCGCGGGCGAGGTCGGCGAGCTCGACGCGCGCGCACGCGGCCTGCTCGAATCGCGGCTCGCCGGCCTGCGCGAACAACTGTCCGAGCTGACCGAACTGCGCGGCAAGAACCGCGGCGTCGTCGAATACATGATGGGCAAGGTACGCACCGAGAAGGAGGAGTTCGAAGCCGGCCTGCAGCGCTACTACGCGGTGCGCAGCGTCTTCTCGACGCTGACCAACAAGCTCTTCGCCCACCTCGGCCTCGACGCGCTGCGCGCGCTCACGCAATCGACGCGCGAAGCGATGCAGGAAGCCACCTTCTCCCGGCAGCTGTCGGAGGCGATGGCCAACTTCTTCACCGTCAGCCGCGAGGCGCTGAGCAAATCGAAGGGCGAAGTCGACGAAATCCACCGCATGATGGAAGCCATCTACCGCAAGTTCGCGGTCGAGCACGGGCTCAAGCTGGGCAGCCCGGCGGGCTTCTCGCTGCTGCGCTACGAGAAGGAACTGGATCGGCTGGAAACGTGGTGCGACACGCACCTGAACACGATGTTCCAGCTGCTGCGCCACGAGAAGGGGCACCTCACGCAGAAGTTCTTTGAGGAAGTGGCGCTGCAGGTGCGGCGCGCCTTCGAGCACGCCAACCGGCATGCCGAAGGCTGGCTGAAGACGATCATGGCGCCGATGGAGACGCAGGTGCGCGAGCACCAGATCCAGCTGAAGCGCCGCCTGGAAAGCATCAAGCGCATCCACCAGGCGACCGACACGCTGGAGGAGCGGATCGGCGAGCTGACGCACGTTGAAGCGACGCTCAGCGAACAGCTGCGCTCGCTGGCCGCGATCACCGGCGGCATCCGGCAGTCGCTGCGAACGGAAGTCGATCCGCGCGACCAGATGGTGGTCAATCTCTGAAAAGCAAAGGCGCCGCCCCCCGCGCGGGGAGGCGGCGCCCCGTTCTTCCCGGCCCGCGGGAAGCGCGCTCAGGCCGGACGCTTGTTGCCGGTGAGCTGCTCGTACTTGGCCCAGAGCTGGTCGGCGGATTCGACCACGTCCGGGTTCTTCGGAATGCAATCCACCGGGCAGACTTCAACGCACTGCGGCGTATCGTAGTGGCCCACGCACTCCGTGCACTTGCTGGCGTCGATCTCGTAGATCTCGGCGCCCTGCGAAATCGCCTCGTTCGGGCATTCCGGCTCGCACACGTCGCAGTTGATGCATTCGTCGGTAATCATCAAAGCCATAGCTGCTCTTCCTTCAATTGTTGAAAGTCTCGGAAACCTTGTGCGCCAGCCGGGCATGCACCAGCGGGTGGACGAACTTGCTGACATCGCCGCCGAGCACGGCGATCTCGCGAACCATCGTCGCCGAGATGAACATGTACTGTTCGCCCGGCGTCAGGAATACTGTTTCGACCTCGGGGTAGAGGTTGCGGTTCATGCCCGCCATCTGGAACTCGTACTCGAAGTCCGAAACCGCGCGCAGGCCGCGCAGGATCACCTTCGCCCCCTGCTCGTGCAGGAAGTCCATGAGCAGGTTGGAAAAGCCGACGATCTCGACGTTCGGATACGGCGCCAGCACCTCGCGCGCCAGCTCGACCCGCTCTTCGAGCGTGAAGAACGGCCGCTTCGAGCGGCTCTGCGCAATGCCGACGACGACGCGGTCGAACAGGCGCGACGCCCGGCGTACGAGGTCTTCGTGGCCACGGGTCATCGGATCGAAGGTGCCCGGATAGATCGCTACTCGATGGTTAAGCATCCTGTGGGCTTTCCCGCCGCATGAGGTGATAAAAAACCTGCCCCGCCTGCCCGCGGCGCACCGTGCGCCAGTCGCCGATGCCGTCCAGCGGCGATTCGGCCTCGGCGTAGACCACCGCATCCGGATTCGCCAGACGCGGCAGCAGCGGGCAGAGCTTTTCGATCCAGCCCTGCCGGTACGGCGGATCGAGGAAGATCACGTCGAAGGCGAGCGGCGTCGAAAGCGCGAATTTTAACGCATCCTGGCGGACAAGCTCCACCCTGCCGCCCGCCCCCAGCAAACGGACGTTCGCGGCAAGCGCCTCGGCGACCCCGGGCGCACGTTCGACGAGGACAACGCGGTCGGCGCCGCGCGAGGCGGCTTCCAGCCCGAGCGCACCGCTGCCGGCAAAGAGATCGAGGCAGGACAGGCCGGAAAGTTCCTGGCCGAGCCAGTTGAACAGCGTCTCGCGCACGCGGTCCGGCGTCGGCCGCAGGCTCTCGGCATCGGGAAAGCGCAGCACGCGCCGGCGCCATTCGCCGCCGACGATGCGCAGCCGGCCGCCGGCCTCGGCCGCCGCTCCGCGTTTACCGGGCGGGCTCACTCGCCGGCCACCACCACGGTCACCAGATGCTCGGGCCGGACGTGGCGCGCAAAGGCGGCGCGCACGTCGGCTGCGGTGACCTTGCGGATATTTGCCGCGTAGGTGTCGAGGTAGTCGAGCGGCAGGCCGTAGAAAGCGATCGCGGCGACGTTGTCGAGGATCTTGCGGTTGGAGTCGAGGCGCAGCGGGAAGCTGCCGATGATGTTCGCCTTCGCCGCCGTCAGCTCCTCGTCGCTCGGCCCTTCGGCGAGGAAGCGCCGCAACTCGTCGCGGGCCACCTTGAGCGCGTCGCCAGCCTGCTCGCGCTTGGTCTGCAGGCCGATCTGGAACGGCCCGGCCGCTTTCATCGGCGCGAAGTAGCTGTAGACGCTGTAGGCGAAGCCGCGCTTGTCGCGCAC
Source organism: Rhodocyclaceae bacterium (assembly GCA_024710925.1). Lineage (GTDB taxonomy): Bacteria > Pseudomonadota > Gammaproteobacteria > Burkholderiales > Rhodocyclaceae > Proximibacter. Next base: position 27,267 of record JANJTW010000230.1, read on the forward strand.
CTCCTTCATCAGCCGTGAGACGAAGCCGCCGCCGCCGAGGGTGTAGTTGCCGACCATCAGTGCGTAGAAATCGGGGTCGCCGCGCTTCAGCGCCGGCAGGCCGAGCTGGATGTGCGCCTGCGCCGCCGGGTGCGGCAGGCGCACCTCGCCGGCCGCCGGCAGCGGCGCCGCGGGCGTCGGCGCCAGCGCCTCGCCGGCGGGCAACGCCTCGGTCAGCCGCTGTGCCAGCGCCTCGGCGTCGGCGCGGCTCAGGTCGCCGACGATCGAGACCACCGCCGAGCGCGCCGTGTAGTGGGCGGCATGAAAGGCGCGCAGGTCGTCGACGACGATCCGGCCGAGGCTGTCCTCGGTCGGCTGCCGGCCGTACGGATGGTCGCCATAGAGCGCCGCCCAGAAGGCGCGCGAGGCGATCGTTTCCGGCCGCGTCAGCGATTCGCGCAATGCGGCGACGGTTCGTGCCCGCTCGCGCTCGAATACGTCCGCGGCGAAGCGCGGTTCGGCAATCACCGCGCGCAGGATGGCGAGGGCGGCATCGCGCTTGTCCGGCATCGCCAGCGTACGCAGGCCGACGCTGGCGCGGTCGGTGTCGGCGCCACCGCCCAGGCGCGCGCCGAGGTCGGCGAGCTTCGTCGCCACCTCGTTCTCGTCCATGCCGCCGGCGCCGAGGTCCATCAGGCCGCGCGTCAGCTGCGCCAGCCCCGATCGG
>JANJTW010000245.1 GCA_024710925.1 Rhodocyclaceae bacterium
AGCGGCATGATCGCGACGCAGCCGATCTCTTCGAGCATCTTCGCCTGGATCGGGTCGTCGGCGCAGTAGACCATCACCTGGAAGCCTTCCCTGACCAGCGTCTCGGCCGCCTTCAGCGTTTCCGGCATGTTCGGGAACAGGTTGGTCGGGTCGCCGAGCACTTCGAGTTTCACCAGCGCGTGGCCGTCGAGCAGTTCGCGCGCGAGACGCAGCGTGCGCACCGCGTCGTCGGCGGTGTAGCAGCCGGCGGTGTTCGGCAGGATCGTGTATTTCGACGGCGGGATGGCGTCGAGCAGGTTCGGCTGGTTCGGGTCCTGGCCGATGTTGGTGCGGCGGATGGCGACGGTGACGATCTCGGCGCCGGAGGCGGCGATGGCCGCCTTCGTTTCTGCGAAATCCTTGTACTTGCCGGTGCCGACGAGCAGGCGGGAAGCGTAGGCCTTGCCTGCAATGACGAGTTGATCCATGTGCGTAAGCGCTCCTTGACGTGCTAGCCGCCGCCGACGGCGACGACGATTTCCAGCCGGTCGCCGTCCGCCAGCGCCGTGTCGGCGTGCAGGCTCTTCGGCACGATCTCGCCGTTCCGCTCGACGGCGATGCGCTTGCTGGCCAGGCCGAGCTCGGCGAGCAGGCCGGCGACGGTCAGCGGAGCGGGGAATTCGCGGCGTTCGCCGTTGATCGTGAGGTTCATGGCAGCGGGGCGGGAAAGGCCCGGATTTTAACACGCGGCCGGCCATGCCCCGGCGCGGCCGGCGTCAGCGGCCGTCGACCGCCCGCCGGTGCGACAGGAAGACGTTGTCCGGCGCCAGCGCCTCGCCGCGCTGCACGGCGGCGAGCCAGTCGTCGGTGCCGACGACGGCGGCGAAGCCGGTGTGCATGACGACCGTGAACACGCGGTGGATTTCCTCGGCGCTCGCCGTGCCGGCGGCGTTGGCGTAGGGCAGCGCGCCGGTGGCGTCGTGCAGCAATTCGACCTTCCAGCCCTCGTGATAGGCCTGACGAACGGTCGAGTCGTCGCAGTTGTGCGTCATGTAGCCGGCGACGGCGAGCGTGTCGACACCGCGTTCCTTCAGCCAGGCGGCGAGCGGCGTGCCGGTCAGCGCGCTGGCGATGTTCTTCTCGACCAGCAGGTCGTGCGGCCGGGTGGCGACCTCGGGATGCAGCGCGGCGCCCTCGCTGCCGCGCGCGAAGACCGGCGCCGCCGCCGGCAGCAGATGCTGGACGACGACCACCGGGATGCCTGCCGCCGTCGCCGCGTCCATCGCGCGGAGGATGTTGGGCAGGCTGCTGCGCACGTCGGGGTATTCGATGCGCAGCTGGCCGGTGAAGTACTCGTTCTGCACGTCGATGACGATCAGCGCGCGCTTCGGGGACTGGGACATGGCGGACTCCTCGTTCCTGCGTTCGATGGCGGACGGGCCATTATCGCGGATCGGCCGGCCGCCGGCACGGCGCGATTTCCGCGATAATCGGCCCTCACTCCCGCCGGACACCCGCCGATGAGCGGCTACGACAACCACTACGAGAGGCTGGCTGCGCTCGACCGCGAAATCCTGCACTACGCCGCGCTCTGCGGCGTCGACGTCGCCGACCACGCAGCCATCCATCACTGCCTCGCACAGCACCATGACGGCTGGCCGGCGGACAAGCCGCGCGAGACGCTGCAGGGACTGCTCCTGCTGCGCCTGAAGGTCGAGGCGGAAATGCTGCGCCTCGGCATGCCGCCGCCGGCACTCGGCGGCTGGTAGCGGCGCGACCTAGGCCAGGGCACAGCGCGCGGCCTGCGCGCATGCCGCCGCCACCAGCGCCGCCTGCCGCGACGGCGACAGGGACAGTTCCTCGGCGATGATTTCGCCGACCCGGACGGCCGCCTCGCCGGCGGCGAACGCATCGACGAAACAGGCGCGCGTGCGCCGGGCGAGCACATCCTCGACCGTGCGCGCCGCCTCGTGGCGAACGGCAAAGCGGACCGTCGCCTCGCTCCACGGCAGCGCCGGATGCAATCGACGGTCGGCGCCGGGCAGGCCGGCCTCGTCGCCGGCGGCAGCGTGCAGCGGCAGGCCATGCGTGACGCAGGCGCCCGGCGGCAGGCCGGCGACGGCGGCGGCACGGTCGATCACCTGCTCGGCCATCCAGCGGTAGGTCGTCCACTTGCCGCCGGCGACGGTGACGAGGCCGCTGCCGGCGACGTGCACGATGTGCTCGCGCGACAGCGCGGCGGTGGCGGTAGCGCCGGCCGGCCGGCCGAGCAGCGGGCGCAGACCGGCAAAGGCGCTGCGCACGTCGGCGCGCGTGGGCGGCCGGGCGAGAACGCGGCCGGCGGCGCGCAGCAGGAAATCGACCTCGTCGGCAAACGGCAGCGGATCGTCGGGCAGATCGTCGCGCGGCGTGTCGGTGGTACCGATGAGCACCTTGCCGAGCCAGGGAATGGCGAAAAGCACGCGCCCGTCCTCGGTTTCCGGCACGAGCAGCGCGGCGTCGCCGGGCAGGAAGCCGGCGTCGACGACGAGGTGCGCGCCTTGGCTCGGCGTCAGCAGCGGCATCGCGCCGGCGTCGTCGAGACGGCGCACGGCGTCGGCATAGACGCCGGCGGCATTGACGACGACGGCGGCCGGCGCCTCGAAGGTCTCGCCGCTCTCGGCATCGCGCAGGCAGGCACCGCGTACCTTGCCACCGGACTTGAGCAGCCCGGTGACGGCGCAATAGTTGAGGCAGGTGGCGCCGAGGTCGACGGCGCTGCGCATCAGCGCGATGGCGAGGCGGGCGTCGTCGAACTGCGCATCCCAGTAGCGGACGCCGCCGACGACCCCGTCGTCGCGCAGGCCGGGCAGCGCGGCGAGCGTCTGCGCGTGGCCGAGCGTCGCCGACGGGGCGACGCCGCGGGCGCCGGCGAGCAGGTCGTAGAGCTTGAGGCCGGCGGCGAAACGCAGCAGGTCGGCGCGGCTGTGCGCCGGAATGACGAAAGGCAGCGGCCGCACCAGCGGCGCCGCGTTGGCAAGCAGGCGCGCGCGTTCGACGAGGGCGCGGCGGACGAGCGCGAGGTCGCCCTGCCGCAGATAGCGGACGCCGCCGTGAATCAGCTTGGTGCTGCGCGACGATGTGCCGCCGGCGAAGTCGCCACGCTCGACGAGCAGCGTGCGGTAGCCGCGCGCGGCGGCATCGACGGCGCAGCCGAGGCCACTGGCGCCGCCGCCGACGACGAGCACGTCCCAGTGCGGCATCGCGCGCAGCCGGTCGAGCGCCGCGGCGCGCTGCTGCGGCCCCGGCATCAGGCGACTCCGTTCCGGCGGCGGGCGGTGCCGGCATGCATGGCGACTCCGGGCAAGGGGGATGACGACGCCAGTATAGCGAGGCGCGACCGCCGCCGGCGCCGCTTGCTGGCGGCATCCGGCCATTCTTTCCGGCTCTGCTAGAATAGGACGTTCCGATAACACCTTGGCCATGCGCGGTCCCCGCGTCGGATGGCCAACGCTATGGACATAGTCTTACTGCTCCTGCTCATTCTCATCAACGCCGCCTTCGCCATGTCGGAAATGGCGGTCGTCTCCTCCCGCAAATCCCGCCTGCAGAGCCTCGCCGAGGACGGCAGCATCGGCGCCGACGCCGCGCTCAAG
>JANJTW010000008.1 GCA_024710925.1 Rhodocyclaceae bacterium
GGGGGAAGACATGTTCGGCAATGGCAACGCAGTCCGGGCGCTGGAGGCCAAGCTCCGCGCGCTGGCGGACGACAACGCGCAGCTGAAGCAGCGGCTCGATGCGGCCGAGGCGCGCGCCGGCGAGGCCGAGGCGCAGGCGCGCCGGCTGCAGCAGGAGGAAGACGCGCAGCAGCGGCTGTTCGAGCAGTTCCGCGCCTACCGCGACTCGCTCGGCCAGTCGCAGCAGACGCTGGCCATGCTGGCCACCCGCCTGCGCGAGGAAAAGGCGGAAACCGTGCGCACCGGCGAGCTGGCGCACACCGGCAGCGCAGCGGTGCACAAGATCAGCAGCGAGCTGACGCAGCTCGCCGACGATTCGCGGCACGCGATGGACAAGGTGGTCGGCCTGCAGGCCAGCGCCGAGAAGATCGGCGGCATCGTCAACCTGATCAAGGAAATCGCCGACCAGACCAACCTGCTGGCGCTCAACGCCGCCATCGAGGCGGCGCGCGCCGGCGAGGCCGGGCGCGGCTTCGCGGTGGTCGCCGACGAGGTCAGGAAGCTCGCCGAGCGCACGACGCACGCGACCAAGGACATCTCGCAGCTGGTCGGCACGATCCAGCACGAGACCTCGGCGGCGAACGCCAGCATCGGCCACCTCGCCGAACAGTCGGAGGCGTTCAGCGTGGAAGGCGCGCGCGCCTCGGACAGCATCGAAGGCATCACCGGCCTCGCCCGGCAGATGGAGCGGGCGATCGCCACCTCGGCGCTGCGCAGCTTCGTCGAACTGGCGAAGATGGACCACCTGATCTTCAAGTTCGACGTCTATCAGGTCGTCATGGGCCTCGTCGACAAGCGCCCGGACGAGCTCGCCGAACACCACGCCTGCCGCCTCGGCAAGTGGTATTACGAGGGCGAGGGCCGGGAATGCTTCGCGCGCCTCGACGGCTACCGGGCGATGGAGGAGCCGCACCAGGAGGTGCACCGTTTCGGCCGCGAGGCGCTGGCCAGCCACCTCGCCGGCAACCACGCCGCCTGCGTGGACGCCATCGCGCGCATGGAACGGGCGAGCGCCGGCGTGCTCGACTGCCTGGAACGGATGGCGGTGAACGGCGACACCTCGCCGGACATCCTGTGCATGGAACACTGAGGCCGGAGCCCGTCGCCGCATGCCGCCGCGCAACATTCTCGAAACGGCTCGCCACATCGTCGTCGAAGGGCCGATCGGCGCCGGCAAGACTTCGCTCGCCCGGCGGCTGGCGGCGCACCTCGACGCCCAGCCCTTCCTCGAACAGCCGGAGCTGAACCCCTTCCTCGCCCGCTTCTACCAGGACCCGCCGCGCTACGCGCTGCAGACGCAGCTGTTCTTCCTGTTCCAGCGCATGGACCACCTGCGCGAGCTGGCGCAGCCGGACTTCTTCGGCCGCCGCGTGGTCGGCGACTACCTGCTGGAGAAGGACCCGATCTTCGCGCAGCTGACGCTGTCCGACGACGAATACGGGCTCTACCGGCAGATCTACGAGCGCGTCTCGCCGCAGGCGCCGGCGCCGGACCTCGTCATCTACCTGCAGGCCAAGCCGGAAATGCTGATCGCCCGCGTCAAGAAGCGCGGCGTCGACATGGAGCGGAAGATTTCCGACGCCTACCTGACGCTGCTCGCCGAACGTTACAGCCGCTTCTTCTACAATTACGAAGCGGCGCCGGTGATGGTGGTCAATTCCGAAAACCTCAACTTCGTCGACCGCGACGACGATTTCCGGCTGCTGCTCGAACGCATCGAAGCGATGCGCGGCCAGCGCGGCTATTTCAACCGGGGAGAGTAGCACCCATGTCCACCCAGAGCGCGCTGTCTACGATTCGGCGCATGACCCACGTCGACCTGCTGAAGAAGAAAGCGGCCGGCGAGAAGATCGCCGTCCTCACCTGCTACGACGCCAGCTTCGCCGCGCTGTGCGACGCCGCCGGCGTCGATGTGCTGCTCATCGGCGATTCGCTCGGCATGGTGCTGCAAGGCCACGACTCGACGCTGCCGGTGACGGTCGCCGACATCGCCTACCACACCGCCGCCGTCGCCCGCGGCTCGCAGCGGCCGCTGATCGTCGCCGACATGCCCTTCGGCAGCTTCCAGGAATCGCCGCAGCAGGCCTTCCGCAACGCCGCCGCGCTGATGGCCGCCGGCGCGCAGATGGTGAAGATCGAGGGCGGCGCCGAAATGGCCGAGACCACCCTCTTCCTGACCAGCCGCGGCATCCCGGTCTGCGCGCACGTCGGCCTGACGCCGCAGTCGGTGCACCAGCTCGGCGGCTACCGCGTGCAGGGCAAGGACGACGCCGGCGCGGCGCGCCTCAAGCTCGACGCACAGGCGCAGCAGGAAGCGGGGGCGACACTGATGGTGCTGGAGGCGATTCCGGCGGCGCTGGCCACCGAGGTGACCGGCCAGCTGGCGATCCCGACGATCGGCATCGGCGCGTCGAAGGAATGCTCCGGCCAGGTGCTGGTGCTGCACGACATGCTCGACATCGCCCCGGGCCGGAAGGCGCGCTTCGTGAAGAACTTCATGGCCGGCCAGCCCTCGGTCGCCGCCGCCATCGCCGCCTACGTCGCGGCGGTCAAGGACGGCAGCTTCCCGGCGCCGGAGCACTGCTACTGATACACTGCGCGCGACTTGACGCCAAAGCGCCCCGCAGAGGGCGCTGACGCTTCGCTCCAGGAGAAACAGCACATGCAGATCCATTCCCGCATCGCCGACCTGCGTGCCGCACTGCACGACCGCGGCCCGCATCTTGGCAAAATCGTCTTCGTCCCGACCATGGGCAACCTGCACGCCGGGCACATCAGCCTGATGACGCAGGCGCGCGCGCACGGCGACACGGTCGTTGCCAGCATCTTCGTCAATCGCCTGCAGTTCGGCCCGAACGAGGATTTCGACACCTACCCGCGCACCTTCGCGGCCGACTGCGAGAAGCTCGTCGCCGCCGGCGTCGACGTGCTGTTCGCGCCGACCGAGGCCGATCTCTACCCGGAGCCGCAGGAGTATCTGGTCGAGCCGCCGGCGATCCAGCACATGCTCGACGGCGAGTTCCGCCCCGGCCATTTCCGCGGCGTCGCCACGGTCGTGCTGAAGCTGCTCAACATCGTCCAGCCGCAGGTCGCGCTGTTTGGCAAGAAGGACTATCAGCAGCTGATGGTCATCCGCAACATGGCGCGCCAGCTGGCGCTGCCGGTCGACATCGTCGGCGGCGAAACGGTGCGCGCCGACGACGGGCTGGCGCTGTCGTCCCGGAACGGCTACCTGTCGGCCGACGAACGCCGCGAGGCGGTGCGCCTGTCGGCCGAACTGCGCCGGATTCGCGACGCGATCCGCGCCGGCGACACCGACTACGCCGGCCTCGAACGGGCCGCCGTCGCCGCCCTCGACGGGGCCGGCTGGAAGACCGATTATGTTGCAGTGCGGCAGCAAGCCAACCTGCTCCCGCCGACAGCGCCGGGGCAAGCGCTGGTGGCGCTTGCGGCGAGCCGCCTGGGTACCACGCGACTCATTGATAACATTGAGATTTGAGCAGTGCAACACGGCCGTTGACAGCATCGCTTTTGCCGTTACAATGCCCTTCCCCCAACTCATCCATCTACGGGTGAAGCCATGCAAAGAACGATGCTCAAATCCAAGCTGCACCGCGTGACGACGACGCACGCCGATCTGCACTACGAGGGCTCCTGCGCCATCGACGAGGATCTGCTGGAAGCCGCCAACATCCGCGAGTACGAGCAGATCGACATCTGGAACGTGAACAACGGCGAGCGCTTCACCACCTACGCCATCCGCGCCGAACGCGGCAGCGGCGTCATCTCGGTGAACGGCTCGGCCGCCCGCCGCGCCGCCCCCGGCGACATCCTGATCATCGCCACCTTCGCCAGCTATACCGAAGCCGAACTGACCAAGTACGAGCCGGCGCTGATCTACGTCGATTCGCAGAACCGCATCGTCCGGAAGGGTCACAAGATCCCGGTGCAGGCCGCCGCGTAAGCGCCCGCGAACGCACCGAAAAAGCCGCGATCCGTCGCGGCTTTTTTGCGTCTACGCCGGCCTCAGTCGCGCCACGCGCTGAACACGAAGCCCTGCTTCTCCTGCGCCTGGTGGCAGGCATGGCATTCGCCCTGCGCCTTCGCGTCGAGCTTCGCCGCCTGCGTCGCCGGGTCGTAGACCTGGTAGCCCCAGCCGCCGGTCGCCGCATAACGCCTGGCGTCCTTGCGCATCACCAGCACCGCCTTGCGCGCGCCCTCGGCGGTGGCGTTGCCGGCGTCGTTGGCCGCGAACAGGTCGAAGACGATCACCGCGCCGTCGGCGAAGCGGTGTCCGCCGCGGTAGCCCTTCAGCGCCGCCGCGTTGGCGTACAGGTGGTGGATGCCGCCGACCGCCTCGTAGAGGGGATGGCCGGGCTTCAGTTCGAGCGTCTTGACGTGCGTCCACTGGCGATAGCCCTGCGGGTACGGGACGTCGGCCGCGAAGACCGGGACGGCAACGGCGAGCGCCGCGGCGAGGACGGGAAGGGGGCGGATCTTGTTGTTCATGGCGGATCTCCATCGGGGTTGGGATGGGTTCTGTGTGCCAATTGGTTTCGACACAAAACCAATCTGGCAAATCCGCCCCACCTTGTCAAGATGGTATCGAGACCATACCATTCAAGGCATGAACGAGCAGCGCATCCCCCTCCTCGACCTCGTCGAAAGCCTCGGCCGGCTGGCCGCCGGCGAACGGCGGCAACGCGCCGTCGCCGCCGGCCTGCAGCCGGTGCATGTGCAGGCGCTCGACTACCTGCGCCGCTGCAACCGCTACAGCAACACGCCGCAGGCGCTCGCCGACTACCTCGGGCTGACCAAGGGCACGGTCTCGCAGAGCCTGCAGCTGCTGGAAAGGAAGGGCTTGATCGCACGCCGGCCGGACGACGCCGACCGCCGCGTGCTGCGGCTGGCGTTGACCGCCGCCGGCGAGGCGCTGGCCGGCACGGCCGGCGAACTGGCGGAATGGCCGGCGGCGCTCGCCGCGCTGCCCGCCGACGAGGCCGATGCCGCCGCCGCGACGCTCGCCCGCCTGCTCGCAACGATGCAGCGGCGGCGCGGCGGGCAGAGCTTCGGCGCCTGCCACAGCTGCCGCCATTTCCGTCACGAAGGGGGGGATGCGTACCGTTGCGGGCTGACCGGCGAGCCGCTCGGCGCCGACGACAGCCGGCGCATCTGCCGCGAACACGCGTGGCCGGAGGCGGCAGCCGCAGACTGACCCGCCCCCGAGGGGAGCGTGGCGCCCCCCGACGGATCGGAGGCCGTCAGAAACCGCAGGAAGCGCTCAGGCGCCCGCCGGGACCACTTCTCCGCCAGGGGCCTTGAGCATCCTCCAGGCAGCGAAACGGAGTCGCTTCGCCGGGCACCCGCGCACCGTGCTCAGCTGTTGTCGCCCCCGTCCCTGGCCTTGGCGCGCGGACGGCGGCTGCCGCGCGGCGGCGCCTTCTTCGCGCCGGCGGCTTGGCCGGCTTCATCGGCGACCGTCGGCGCAGCCGCTTCGAGCGGCGCGGCGGCGACAGCAGCATCCGCCGCCGGCTTCGCCGACGCCTTGCCGCGACGCCCCCCCTTGCCGGCGGACTTGCCGCCCGCCTTGGCGGCCGGCGCCGCGGCTTCCGTCGTGCTGTCCGGTGCCGGCACGGGAACGGCAACAGGTTCCGCGACGGCCTCGCTGGCCGCCGCTTCGCCGCCCGCCACCGGCTCGGCCGCCTTGCGGCCGCGGCCACGACCGCGACCGCGCACCGCCGGCGCAGCGTCGACCACGGCCGGCGTTTCCTCGACGACCGCCGCCTCTGCCGGGGCAGCCGCCGCAGCGACCGGCTCGGCCGGCGTCACCCGCGCCGCAGCGCGCGTCACGTAGGTGCCCGACTTCTCGTCGCGACCGACGCCGAACAGGCCGCGCGCGGCGACGTCGTCGAGCAGCGCGCCGAAGGTCTTGTAGCCGTAGTAGGACTCGTTGAAGCCGGGGTTGCGGCGCTTGATCGCTTCCTTCAGCGCCGACGCCCAGATGCGCTCGGCGTCGGCGCGGACGGCGATGAGGTCGTCGAAGGTGGCGGCGGCCAGTTCGATCGCCTTCGCCCGCTTCGCCTCGGTCTCCTCGCGGCGCGCCTTCTCCTCTTCCGGCGAACGGCGCGGCTGGGCGTCCTTGCTGTCGCGGCGGTTGCTGGCGGCGCGCTTGGCCTCGCGCTCGCGCACCAGGTCGTCGTAGAAGATGAATTCGTCGCAGTTGGCGATCAAGAGGTCGGAGGTCGACTGTTTGACGCCGACGCCGATCACCTGCTTGGCGTTCTCCCGCAGCTTGGAGACCAGCGGCGAGAAGTCGGAGTCGCCGGAGATGATGACGAAGGTGTCGACGTGCGCCTTGGTGTAGCAGAGGTCGAGCGCGTCAACGACCATGCGGATGTCGGCCGAGTTCTTGCCGGACTGGCGCACGTGCGGGATCTCGATCAGCTCGAAGTTGGCCTCGTGCATCGTCGCCTTGAACGCCTTGTAGCGCTCCCAGTCGCAGTAGGCCTTCTTGACGACGATGCTGCCCTTGGCGAGCAGGCGTTCGAGCACCGGCTTGATGTCGAATTTCTCGTACTTGGCGTCGCGCACGCCCAGCGCGACGTTCTCGAAGTCGCAGAACAGCGCCATGCTGGTGGTATCGGGTGCGGCCATGAATGTCTCCGGAATCGGCGTGAAATGAGCCGGCAGTATACCGCCGCCCCGGCCGGCCGGGCCTGGCGCCCCCCTCAGACGGTGCGCAGGCCGGCCAGATAGGTGTCGATGATCGGCGCGGCATAGTCGGCGAGCGGGAAGAGGCCGTTGTCCAGCGTCCAGTTGAGCAGCAGGCCATCGATCAGCGCGATCAGCCCCTCGACCGCCACCTGCGGGCGATGGTGGGGGGCGATCAGCCCCTTCTCCTGCGACTTCCGCATCGCCGCTTCGAGCAGCACGCGGTGGCGGCGCGCGCAGTCGAGGTGGCGGTCGCGCGCGTCGGCCATCTCGCCGACGTACTCGCTCTTGTGGATGGCGATCTCGAACACGCGCTGGTGCTGCGGGTCGCGCGCCACCTGCATCAGGAAGTCGAGCGCGAGGCCGCGTACCGCGGCCAGCGGGTCGGCCGCTTCAAGCAGCGCCGGGTCGAGGCAGCCGGCCTCGGCCGGTCCGATCACGCGCTGCATCATCGCGTCGAACAGGTCGGCCTTGTTGGCGAAGTGCCAGTAGATGGCGCCGCGGGTGACGCCGGCGGCCTCGGCGACCTGCGCCAGCGAGGTGCGCGCCACGCCCTGCGCGTGGAACACCCGCTCCGCCGCATCGAGAATGCGGTGGCGGGTTTCCTGTGCTTCTTCCTTCGTCTTGCGGACCATGCCGATTCCTCCCCGGCGCGATTGAACCACAGACCCGCCGCCGACTCCATGTCACTGGGCGCCGTGCCGGACATGTCGCAACGGAACGCATGCGGACCTCTTTACATACATTCATGTATGTATGTATTATCCGCGCTCCAGGCAATACAGCGCAAGTCGCAACCGACAAACCACCAAGCTCCGGCCGGCAGCGGCGATCCCGCCGCCGGCCATGACAACCCCGAGGTCGCCATGGCATACCCCCACGCCCCACGCCCCCCCCTTCCTTCCGTTTCCGTCGCGCCCACTTCCCGCCCATCTTCCCGCCCCGCCGTCCGGCACCGGGCCTGGCTGCCGGCGCTTCTGCTCGCCGCCGCGCTCGCCGCCTGCGGCAAGACGCCCGCCAGCAACGGTGCCGGCATGTTCGGCGGCCCGGTGCCGGTGTCGGCGGTGGCCGTGCAGCCGGAAGACCTGCCGGTCGATTTCGAATACACGGCGCAGACGCTCGGCCTGCGCGAGGTCGAGGTGCGAGCCCGCGTCACCGGCATCCTGGAGAAGCGCAACTACGTCGAGGGCGGCCGGGTCAAGGCCGGCCAGTCGCTGTTCACCATCGACCCGGCGCCGTTCCAGGCCGCGCTCGCCCGCGCCGAGGCCGACCTCGCCGGCGCCGAGGCGCGCCACGCGCAGGCGCGGCGCAACGCCGCCCGGCTGCAGCCGCTGCTCGAAGGCAAGGCGGTCAGCCAGAAGGATTACGACGACGCCGTCTCGGCCGAGGCCATCGGCCACGCCGACGTCCTCGCCGCCCGCGCCCGGCTGCGCGAGGCGCAGCTGAACCTGGCGTGGACGCGCGTCGAGTCGCCGCTTGCCGGCGTCGCCGGCCGCGCGCTGAAGTCCGAGGGCTCGATGGTTTCCGGCCCGGACGTGCTGCTGACGACGGTGACACAGACGCACCCGATGCAGGTGATCTTCGGCATTCCCGACAACGAGCGCCTGAAGCTGCGCCAGGAGGCCGACGCCGGCCGCCTGCGCCTGCCCGCCGACGGCCGCTTCGCGGTCGCCCTCAAGCTCGCCGACGGCAGCACCTACGCGCGGACCGGCCGCACCGACTTCGCCGACGTGCGCGTCTCGCGCGACACCGGCACCAGCGAGGGCCGCGCCGAGGTGCCGAACCCGGACGGCCTGCTGCTGCCCGGCCAGTTCGTCCGCGTGCGGCTGTCCGGCGCCGTCCGCACCGGCGTCTTCCGCGTGCCGCAGCGGGCGGTGCTGGAGGGGCCGAAGGGCAAGTTCGTGTTCGTCGTCGGCCAGGAGAACAAGGCCGACATCCGCCCGGTGACCACCGACGAATGGCGCGACGGCGACGTCGTCGTCACCTCGGGGCTGACCGCCGGCGAGCAGGTCATCGTCGACGGCGTGCTCAAGCTCGGCCCCGGCGCGCCGGTGCAGGTGGCGCCGGCCGAAGGCGCGGCGAAAGCGACCGACGCGCTGGCGACGCCGGCCGGCAAGCCCGCCGACGCTCCGGCCAAGACGGGGAACTGAGCCATGTTCTCGCGCTTCTTCATCGATCGGCCCATCTTCGCGATGGTGATCTCGATCTTCATCATGATCGCCGGCCTGGCCGCGATGCGCGGGCTGCCGATCGCGCAGTACCCGGAGATCGCGCCGCCGCAGGTGATCGTCGCCGCCACCTACCCCGGCGCCTCGGCCGAGGTGCTGGAAAAGACCGTCGCCGCGCCGCTGGAAACGCAGATCAACGGCGTCGAGGGCATGCTCTACATGAACTCGACCTCGGCCTCGAACGGCCGCGTCGAGCTCTACGTCACCTTCGAGATCGGCACCGACATCGACCAGGCGGTGATCAACGTCAACAACCGCGTCAAGCAGGCCGAGGCGCGGCTGCCGCTGGAGGTGCGCCGGCAGGGCATCCAGGTCGAGAAATCGTCGTCCTCGTTCCTGCAGGTGCTCGCCTTCACGTCGCCCGACGGCCGCTACGACGACCTGTACACCAGCAACTACGTGACGCTGAACGTGCTCGACGTCCTCAAGCGCATTCCCGGCACGACCAACGTGCAGATCTTCGGCGCCAAGGACTACGCGATGCGCGTCTGGCTGAAGCCGGACCGCCTCGCCCAGCTGCGGCTGGCCAGTTCCGACATCGTGCGCGCGATCAATGAGCAGAACGCGCAGTACGCGGTCGGCCGCATCGGCCAGCCGCCGACGGCGTCCGGCCAGGAGCTGGCGCTGACCGTGAACACCAAGGGCCGGCTGGCGACCGTCGCCGAGTTCGAGAACATCGTCGTCCGCGCCAACGGCGACGGTTCGCTGTTGAAGCTGAAGGACGTCGCCCGCGTCGAGCTCGGCGCCCGCGACTACGACTTCATCGGCCGCCTCTCGGGCAAGCCGGCGACGCTGGTCGGCATCTTCCTGAAGCCCGGCGCCAACGCGCTCGACGTCGCCGAGGAAGTGAAGGGGACGCTGGCCGAGTTGTCGACGCGCTTCCCCGACGGCCTCACCGTCGACATCCCGTACGACACCACCGACTTCGTGCACGTCTCGATCCGCGAGGTGCTGAAGACGCTGGCCGAGGCGATGATCCTGGTCTTCCTCGTCGTCTACCTGTTCCTGCAGAACTGGCGAGCGACGCTGATCCCGACGCTGGCGGTGCCGGTGTCGCTGATCGGCACCTTCGCCGGCCTGCACCTGCTCGGCTACTCGATCAACACGCTGACGCTGTTCGGCATGGTGCTGTCGATCGGCATCGTCGTCGATGACGCCATCGTCGTGCTGGAGAACGTCGAGCGCATCATGCACGAGGAGAAGCTGGCGGCGAAGGCGGCGGCGATCCAGGCGATGCGCGAGGTGACCGGGCCGGTGATCGCCATCGTGCTGGTGCTGTGCGCGGTGTTCGTGCCGATCGCCTTCCTCGGCGGGCTGACCGGCGAGCTCTACCGCCAGTTCGCGGTGACCATCGCTATCGCCGTCGTCATCTCCGGCATCGTCGCGCTGACGCTGACGCCATCCTTGTGCGTGCTCATCCTGAAGCACGAGCACAAGGCCGAGAACCGCTTCTTCGCCGCCTTCAACGCCTGGTTCGCGCGCGTCACCGGCCGCTACACCGCCGGCGTCGCCTGGCTGATCCGCCGCGGCACGCTCGGCCTGCTGCTCTTCGCCGGCATGGTGGCGATCACCGCCGGCCTGTGGAAGATGACGCCGGGCAGCCTGGTGCCGGACGAGGACCAGGGCTACTACATCACCGCCGTGTACCTGCCGGACGGCGCCTCGCTGGAACGCACCGACCGCATCGTCAGCGAGGTCGACGCGATCATCCGCGAGAACCCGAACGTCGCCAAGACCG
The DNA here is from genome assembly GCA_024710925.1 of Rhodocyclaceae bacterium. GTDB lineage: Bacteria > Pseudomonadota > Gammaproteobacteria > Burkholderiales > Rhodocyclaceae > Proximibacter. Next base: position 10,717 of record JANJTW010000008.1, read on the forward strand.
TCGCCTTCACCGGGCTGGACTTCATCGGCGGCAGCTTCAAGAACAACGCCGCCACCTTCTTCGTCACGCTGAAGCACTGGGACGAGCGGCAGGTGCCGGCGAACGCGCTGGTCGGCGAGCTGTTCATGAAGACCGCGCACATCAAGGAGGCGCTGGTGCTGGCCTTCGGCCCGCCGGCGATCTTCGGGCTGGGCAACTCCGGCGGCTTCGAGTTCTACCTGCAGAACCGCGGCGAGGGCGACGCCAAACGGCTGGCCGAAGTGAGCGAGCAATTCATCGGCAAGCTGCGCCAGGACCCGACCTTCGCCATGGTCTCGTCGATGTGGCGTTCGAACGTGCCGCAGCTCGACGTCGCCGTCGACCGCGAGAAGGCGAAAGCGCTCGGCGTGCCGCTCGACGGCCTGTTCGACACGCTGTCGGCGACCCTCGGCACCTACTACGTGAACGACTTCAACAAGTTCGGCCGCGCCTGGCAGGTGCTGCTCTCCGCCGAGCCCGGCTTCCGCGCGCGGCCGACCGACGTGAACGGCATCTACGTCCGCTCCGAGCGCGGCGAGATGGTGCCGCTCGGCGCGCTGGCGCAGGTGCGGCAGACGACCGGCCCGGAGACGCTGGAGCGCTTCAACAACCTGCCGTCGGTGAAGATCATCGGCTCCGGCGTGCCGGGCACCTCGTCGGGGCAGGTCATCGAGCGCGTCGAGCAGATCGCAAAGGAGACGCTGCCGCCGGACTTCGGCTTCGACTGGGGCGGCGCCTCGTTCCAGGAGAAGAAGTCGAGCGGCGATTCGAGCTTCGCGCTCGGCTTGGGCGCGCTGATGGTCTTCCTGATCCTCGCCGCGCAGTACGAGCGCTGGTCGCTGCCGCTGGCCGTGCTGCTCGCCCTGCCCTTCGGCACCTTCGGCGCGCTCGCCGCGGTCTGGCTGCGCGGCATGACCAACGACGTCTATTTCCAGATCGGTCTGGTCACGCTGCTCGGCCTCGCCGCGAAGAACGCGATCCTGATCGTCGAGTTCGCCATCTACAAGCACCAGGAAGGGATGAGCGCGGCGGCGGCGGCGATCGAGGCGGCGCGGCTGCGCTTCCGGCCGATCCTGATGACCTCGCTGGCCTTCATCCTCGGCGTGCTGCCGCTGGCCATCTCGCACGGCGCCGGCGCCGGCGCGCGGCAGGCGGTCGGCACCGGCGTCATGGGCGGCATGCTGGCGGCGACCTTCCTCGCCATCTTCTTCGTGCCGCTGTTCTACCGCGTCATCGCCGAACGCCGGCTGCGCGAGACACGCAGCACCGACGAACTGTTCACCGAAGTACACGAGACGCACGCCAAGGCGCACGACAAGCTGATGAAGCGCGTGCAGAAGGAAGAAGCCGCAGGAGACAAGGATGACTAAGCCCCTTACCGCCATCGCCCCGCTCGCCGCGGCATTGCTGCTCGCCGGTTGCGCCGTCGGCCCCGACTACGCGCGGCCGGAACTGGACCTGCCGCAGGCCTGGTCGGCGCGCGCGGCATCCGCTGCCGAGGCGCGACAGGCCATGCCGGCCGACGGCGCCGGCGAGCGCTGGTGGTCGCTGTACGGCGACCCGACGCTCGACCGCCTGATCGACGAGGCGCTCGTCCACAACGCCGACGCCCGCGTTGCCGCCGCCCGCGTGCTCGAAGCGCGCGCGCTGGCCGGCATCGCCGACGCCGACCGCTATCCGTCGGTGACCGCCGGCCTCGCCGGCAACCGCAGCCAGAGTTCGTTGAAGGGCGCGATGCCGCGCCCGGACGACCTGCCGCGCATCCAAAACAGCTACCGCGGCACGCTCGACGTCGCCTACGAGATCGACTTCTGGGGCAAGTACCGGCGCGCCAGCGAGGCGGCCCGCGCCGACCTCCTCGCCGCCGAGTCGGCGCGCGACGCGGTACGCCTGTCGCTGACGGCGCAGGTCGCGCAGCAGTACTTCGCGCTGCTCGCCGCCGACGCCCAGGAGGCGGTGGCCCGACGCACGCTCGCCGGCCGCGAGGAGACGCGGGCGCTGTTCGCCCGCCGCGTCGAGGCCGGCGTCGCCGCCGAGTACGACCTGCACCAGATCGACGCCGACGCCGCCGACGCACGCGCCCGGCTGGCCGAACTGACGCAGGCGCGCGACCGCCACGAGAGCGCGCTGGCGCTGCTCCTCGGCCGCGCCCCGCGCGCCGTAATGCTCGACAGCCCGGAGCGCGGCACGCCCGGCGCGCTGCCGGCGCCGCTCGTTCCCGCCGGTCTGCCGGCCGCGCTGCTGCTGCGCCGGCCGGACCTGCAGGAAGCCGAGCAGCGCCTGATCGCCGCCAACGCCCGCATCGGCGCGGCGCGCGCGCAGTACTTCCCAAGCGTCGGCCTGACCGCCTACCTCGGCAGCGAGAGCACCGCCTTCTCCGACCTCTTCTCCGGGCCGGCCGGCATCTTCCAGTTCGCCGCAGCGATCACGCAGCCGATCTGGAACGCCGGCCGCATCGGCTTCGGCGTCGACGCCGCCGAGGCCCGCCGCGAGCAGGCGCTGGCGCAGTACCGGCAGGCCGTGGCCGCCGCCTTCAAGGACGTGCGCGACGCGCTCGCCGCGCAGCGCGCCGCCGGCGAACGGCTGGCCGCCGAGGCGGCGCGCGCCGAAGCGCTCGCCAAGGCGCTGGCGCAGGCCCGCCTGCGCTACGACGCCGGCATTGCCAGCCGGCTGGAGGTGCTCGACGTCGAGCGCAACCTGCTCGCCGTCGAACTCGCCCGCATCGACAGCGAGCGCGCCCGGCGCGCCGCGCTCGCCGACCTGTTCAAGGCGCTCGGCGGCGGCTGGCCGACGCCGGCAGCGGGCTGAGCCGCCGGCGGCGGGGGCCGCGGCATCATGCCGCGGCGGACGGCGCTCGCGGCCGGGTATAATGCGAGCCTTCCGGCCGCACGAGGCGGCGGCGGACCGGCACCAACCCGCCGCCCGCGCCTCCGCGACCCCGACCCTTTCGCCGCCTGCTGCCCGCCATGAAAAGACTTCTCGCCCTCTTCCTCGCCTTCGGCCTGCTCCTCGCCGGCTGCACGGAATCGCCGCCGGCCTTCAAGTCCACCGACATCTCCGGCGTCGACTGGGGCAAGGACTTCACCCTCACCGACCATACCGGTCAGTTGCGCCGGCTGGCCGACTACAAGGGCAAGGCGCTCGTCCTCTTCTTCGGCTACACGCAGTGCCCGGACGTCTGCCCGACGACGCTGGCCGGCATGAACGAGGCGCTGAAGCTGATGGGCGAGGACGCCGCGCGCGTCCAGGTGGCCTTCGTCACGCTCGACCCGGCGCGCGACACGCAGGCGCTGCTCGCGCAGTACGTGCCGCAGTTCAACCCGGGCTTCGTCGGCCTCTACGGCGACGAGGCGACGACCGCCGCGCTGGCCAAGGACTTCAAGGCCTTCTTCACGAAGGTGCCGGGCAGCACGCCGGACACCTACACCATCGACCACTCGACCGGCAGCTACGCCTTCGACCCGCAGGGCCGGCTGCGCCTGTTGCTGCGCCACGGCGAAGCGCCGGCCAACGTCGCCGCCGACCTGAAACTGCTGCTTGCCGGCAAATGACCCTCCGGAGTTCCGTACCCATGAAACGCTACATCCTCGCCCTCGCCGTCGCCTCGTTGATCTCGCTGCCGGCCGTCGCCGCACCGCCCGCGCCGGAAACGATCAACCTCGACATCGGCACGCCGCCGGTGATCGTCGTCAAGCACGCGCTGGCGCAGCGCCAGTCGCGCCTGATCCGCTTCTACGAGTGGGGCGCCATCGGCCTCGGCAACGACGGCCTGGTCAAGATGCGCGACGAAAGCGTGCTGACCAACTACACGCTGCAGAAGACCGCCGGCAAGCTGATCGACCAGGAGAACCCGGACCGCATGTCGTTGATCTACGCGGTCGCCGAAGCCCACGGCGGCAAGGAGGCGATCCCCGTCGTCAAGGAGATGATGGTCAAGCGCTGGAAGGAACAGTGGAAGTCCGGCTGGTGGATGGAAGACGCGCAAGGCAACTGGTCGAAGAAACCCTGACCCCGGCCGGCCACCGCCGGCTGCGACATTTCGCCGCAATCGCCGGCCCCGCCGGCGCCCTATAATCGGCCCGCTCGCCGCCGCCGGCGCGGGCCGTTCGATTTTTCCGGAAACGTAAGGAGCCTCGCTTGAAACCGATCCGCATCCATGCCACCGCCGCCCTGCTCGCCCTCGCCGCCAGCACGGCGTTCGCCGCCGACCTCGACGTGAAGACCCCCTGGGTGCGCGGCACGGTCGCCGGCCAGAAGGCCACCGGCGCCTTCATGGAACTGGCCAGCCCGGCCGGCGCCACCATCGTCGGTGCCACCAGCCCGGTCGCCGGCGTCACCGAAATCCATGAGATGAAGATGGACGGCGGCGTCATGAAGATGCGCGCCATCCCGCGCCTCGACGTTCCCGCCGGCCAGGGCGTCAGCCTCGCTCCCGGCGGCTACCACATGATGCTGATGGACCTCCGCCAGCAACTGAAGAAGGGCGACGTCGTGCCGATCCTGCTGCAGGTCGAAGGCAAGGACAAGAAGGTGGCGACGGTCGAGATCAAGGCCGAGGTGCGCGAACTGACCGCCGGTACGCCGGCGCCGGCCGCCGACCACAAGCACGGCCACAAGGCGCACTGACGCCGCGCGCCGGGCCGAGCCGCCCGGCGGCGCCGCTCAGCGGCGCGACAGCGTGGCGACGGCGGCGAGCAGCAGGGCCGCCGCCGTGCCGTGCGCGACCACCAGCCACAGGCCGAGACCGCTGGCGACGGCTGCCGCACCGAGGCCGGCGACCAGCAGGAGCAGGACGAGAACGGCGAAGGCGCCGCCCCGCCGGCCGCTGCCGCGCGCTGCGAGCAGCGCAGCGCCGAGGACCAGCACGCTGGCCAGCGCCAGCCCCCGATGCACCAGGTGCAGCAGCGTGCCGCCGGCGTCGCCCGGCTGCGCCGCGGCGGTGAGCCGGCGCAGCGGATCGAAGGCGGCCCACCCCTCGGCCAGCGCCTGTGCGCCGCCGCAGAACGGCAGCGACGGGCAGGCCAGCGCCGAATAGGTGGCGCCGATCCAGGCGCCGACCAGCACCGTCAACGACAGCAGCAGCACCCCGGAACGAAAGAGCAGGCCGCCGCCGGCAGAGGGGGGCGGCCACCCGCCGTCGCGCCGCGCCGCCAGCACGGTGCGCCAGGAAAAACTGACCAGCCCGAGGCCGCCGACGATGTTGAGGAAGCCGACCAGCGCCCGGCGCGGGTCGGCGCTGAGAAAGCCGAGCGCGGCGAGGGCAAGCATCAGCAGCAGGAGCAACAGCGCCGGCCGCGCCGCCGGCAGCGGTCGCGGCCGCAGGCACTGCCAGACGAGGACGCCGGCAAGGACGAGCGCGGCGGAAGCGGCGATGCGGTGGAGCAGGCGGGCAAAGCCGTAGTGCAGCGGCGGCGGTTGCCCGGCGAGCACGCCGGCATAGCACGCCGGCCAGTCGGCACAGCCCAGACCGGCGGCATCCAGCCGCAAGTAGGCGCTTACCGCGACGACGACCAGCGAGAGCGCCCCGACGGCGAGGGCCAGGCCGACGACGCGCCGGCGACGTGCGGCGTCGCCGTTCACCGCGCGCCGCCCGCAGCGGCGGGTGCGACGCGCAGTTCGTGGTTGAGCCAGAGGATGACGGCGAAGACAACCATGGCGCCGCCCTGATGCGCCGCACCGAGCGCGATCGGCACGGCGAGCAGCAGCGTCGCGATGCCGAGCGCGATCTGCGCGGCCAGCACGACGAGCAGCAGCGTCGCCGCGGTGCGCGCCCGCGCCGGCACCTGCGGCGCGGCGCGCAGCTTGAACCAGAGCCAGGGACCGAGGAAGGCCAGCGCCCAGGCGCCGAGCCGGTGATCGAACTGGGTGGTGGCCATGTTGTTGAAGAAATTCAGGTACCACGGGTCGATCATGAAGATCTCGGGCGGCACGATGTGCCCGTTCATCAGCGGGAAGGTGTTGTAGGCCTTGCCGGCGCGGATGCCGGCGACGAAACCGCCGGTGACGACCATGTAGGCGACGAGCATGGCCAGCCAGAAGGCGAAGCGCTGCAAGCCGCGCCGGCCGGCGTCGGCGGTTGCGCGGGCGCGTTCGGCGACCAGCCCGAGCGCCACCCAGAACATCGTGATGAAGATCAGGAAGGCCAGCGACAGGTGCGCCGTCAGCCGGTACTGGCTGACGCGCGGGTCATCGACGAGACCGCTCTTCACCATGTACCAGCCCATCGCCCCCTGCAGGCCGCCGAGGACGAAGATGCCGAGCAGCTTGGGCACGAGGTCGGGGGCAAGCTTCTTGCGGACCCAGAAATAGACGAAAGGCACGAAAAAGGCCATGCCGATCAGGCGGCCGAGCACGCGGTGCCAGTATTCCCACCAGAAGATCCCCTTGAATTCGTCAACCGTCATCTGGTGGTTAACCTGTTTGAATTCCGGGGTTTGCTTGTACTTTTCGAAGGTTTCCTCCCATTCCTGCGCATTCAGCGGCGGAAGGGTGCCGACGATGGGCTGCCACTCGACGATCGACAGCCCGGAATGGGTCAGGCGGGTCACGCCGCCGACGACAAGGATGGCAAAAACCATCGCGCAGCAGATGAACAACCAAGTGGCGACTTGTCGGCGGGCGGAGATATCCATGCGTACGGTCCGATACGAAAAATAAGCGGCGAATTATAGACTTTTTCCGCCCCTTTTTCGCCTTCCGTTTCCGTGCGACAATCCGCGCCCTTTCGCGCAACGGTGCGACATTCCGCCGCATCTTCTTGATGTGGATCAAGTCCGCCCCGCCCTGAACGCAGGTATCCTTCCGGGCACTGTGCCCAAGTGCCGTAAAGGTTTGTTTTTTTGCAATTTCACGTGCGCGTTCATGCGCCAACAATGATGGAGGGTAACAAGATGGCCGACAACGACAACGACGATGTTCCGTTCATGCAGAAGCTGCTCGATAACCATTTCCTTTTGGTAGTTATCGGTGTCGTCTCGCCGACGGTTCTCTACACGCTGTGGGGCATCGTCGACATCATGAACACGCCGCTCGCCAAGTAATTTCAACCAATAGAGGGAGAACTCAATGAGTGCAATTCTGCCGCCGTCGGAACGGCTCTGGTGGAAGGAACCGATCGCGAAGACCGAGTGGATGTGGATCGCGATCGCCTTCGTCTGGGGGATGATCATGTTCGTCATGATGATCTACTGGCACATCTACGGTAAGCAAAACCTGTCCAACGAAGCCTACAAGACCACGCCGGAAGCGTACGCCGCCAAGGCCGAGAAGTTCATCGCCGAAAATACCGTGCGCAACGAAACGGGCCTCGACGGCAACGAAATCCCGGTCGTCAAGGTTCCGAACGGCGGCGAGGGCTACCTGATCGCCCGCCTGTGGAACTGGTACCCGATCCTCGAACTGGAAAAGGGCCAAGAGTACAAGATCCACCTGTCGTCGATGGACTACAACCACGGCTTCTCGCTGCAGCCGGTGAACATCAACATCCAGGTCGTTCCGGGCTACGAGCACGTGGTCAAGATGACCCCGACCTCGTCGGGCACCTTCGCTATCGTCTGTAACGAGTTCTGCGGCATCGGTCACCACTCGATGCTCGGCCGGATCTACGTGAAATAAGGGGGAATAACAAAGTGGCAACCACTTACCGCACCTGCCCGGCGTCCGGGCTGCAATTCGAGGCGCACGCCGAGAAGCTGATGAAATGGAACGCCGTCGCGGCCGTTCTGTGGCTCCTCGTCGGCGGCATCACCGCCATCGGCGTCATCATGACCCGCTGGCCGGCATTCAAGCTGCTGCCGCCGGACCAGTTCTACACCATCCTCACCGCGCACGGCGTCGACATGCTGCTGTGCTGGATCATCTTCTTCGAGATGGCCGTGCTCTACTTCGCCTCGTCCGTCCTGCTTCGCTGCCGGCTGGCGACACCGAAATGGGGCTGGGTCCAGTTCTGGCTGATGGTCGTCGGTAGCGTCATGACCAACGTCGCCATCTTCCAGGGCGAGTCGAGCGTGATGTTCACGTCGTACGTGCCGATGATGGCCGCACCGCACTTCTACCTCGGCCTGATCCTGTTCGCCGTCGGCGCGCTGATCGGCTGCTTCGTGTTCCTCGGCACGCTGGTCGTCGCCAAGAAGGACAAGACCTACACCGGTTCGATCCCGATGGTCACCTTCGGCGCGCTGACCGCCTGCATCATCGCCATCTTCACGATCCTGACCGGTGCCGGCATCCTGCTGCCGACGCTGGCCTGGTCGCTCGGCCTGATCAAGGAAATCGACGCCCAGCTGTACCGCATGGTCTGGTGGGGTCTGGGTCACTCGTCGCAGCAGATCAACGTGTCGGCTCACGTCGCCATCTGGTACCTGATCCCGGCCGTCGTCATCGGCGCCAAGCCGCTGTCGGAAAAGGTCTCGCGCGGCGCGTTCCTGATGTACATCCTGTTCCTGCAACTGGCCTCCGCCCACCACCTCCTGTCCGACCCGGGCATGAGCGCCGAGTGGAAGGTGCTGAACACGTCGTACTTCATGTACTTCGCCGTCATGGCCTCGATGATCCACGGCTTCACCGTGCCGGGCGCCATCGAAGCCGCACAGCGTCGCAAGGGCTTCACCAACGGCCTGTTCGAGTGGCTGCGCAAGGCGCCGTGGGGCAACCCGGCCTTCGCCGGCATGTTCATCTCGCTGGTTTCGTTCGGCTTCCTCGGCGGCATCTCCGGTGTCGTTCTCGGTACCGAACAGATCAACATGCTGATGCACAACACGTTCTACGTGCCGGGCCACTTCCACACGACGGTCGTCACGGGTACCACGCTGGCCTTCATGGCGGTGACCTACCTGCTGGTGCCGACGCTGTTCAAGCGCGAAATGATTCACCCGAAGCTGTGCCAGATCCAGCCGTACCTGTTCGGTATCGCCATGTCGATCACCGGCCTCGTCATGATGGGCGCCGGCACGCTGGGCGTTTCCCGCCGTCACTGGGACATGGCCTTCTCGGGCGCGCCGTTCCAGTATGAGTGGCCGGGTGCCGCGATGCTGATGATGGGCATGACCGGCTTCTTCGGCATGGTCACCATCGTCGGTGGCGCGCTGTGGATCTACCTGGTCGTCGGCTCCCTGCTGTGGGGCAAGAAGCTCGAAGGCGGCGCTGTCTCCGACAAGCCGACCCCGATCCCGGCCGCCACGCCGGCCGCTTCGGCCTCGCACCACGGTAGCGACCACGTCGGCGTCCCCGGCACCGTCGTCCTGGTGATGGCCCTGCTGGTCTCCTTCGTCCTGTACTACTTCGTGAACTGGAAGTACCTGTCCGAAGTCTGGCTGCTGAGCTAATCGGCCGCTGAGCATTCCCCGCGCCTCCCGGCGCGGGGCTTGCCTGAATCGTCCTTGCCCGCGCAGGGGCGATTCAAGCAGGTTCCAAAGACATTCAACCGATACGAGCAAGACCCCAAGCAAACCTATGCAATCGACGACGCCCGCCCACAGCGCCTCCGGTGCATCCCTACGAGCCATCCTCGGCCTGTTCAAGCTGCGCATCGGGGTCGTCATCACGTTCACCGCGCTGGCCGGCCTCGCCGTCAGCTCCGGCCCGAGCCTGTCGGCCCTGCAACTGGTCGTGCTGACGCTGTCGGTGCTCGTTTCGTCGGCGGCCGCCGGTGCCTTCAACCAGTACTACGAGCACGATCTCGACCCGAAGATGGCACGCACGAAGAACCGCCCCTTCGTCACCGGCCAGATCAAGCACGGTCCGTTCTGGCTCGGCGTCATCGCCGTCCTCACCGTCACCTCGGTCGGTGCCGCCTGGCTGGCGCTGAACGCTTGGTCGGCGCTCTACGTCTTCCTCGGCGCCTTCTTCTACGCCGTCGTCTACACCGTCTGGCTGAAGCGCCGGACCTGGCTGAACATCGTCTTCGGCGGCCTCGCCGGCAGCTGGGCGGTCCTCGCCGGCGCCACCGCCGCCGACCCCGGCCACGGTCCCGTGCCGCTGGCGCTCGCTTTCGTCCTCTTCCTGTGGACGCCGCCGCACTTCTGGTCGCTGGCCATCGCCTGCAAGGACGACTACGCCGCCGCCGGCGTACCGATGCTGCCGGTCGTCGTCGGCAACGAGAAGGCGGCACGCACGATCTTCTACAGCACGCTGGCGCTGGTGGCCGCCTCGCTGCTGCCGGCCGTCTACGGCCTCGGCTGGATCTATCTCGGCGCCGCAGCCGTCGGCGGCGGCCTGTTCATCCAGAAGGCCTGGGCGCTCACCCGTTCGCCCGAGCGCAAGGCCGCCCTCGCCTGCTTCCACGCTTCGCTCGTGCAGTTGACACTGGTGCTCCTGGGCGCGATCATCGACGCCCAGTTTTGACCGGATTCCGCGGGTGACCCTTCGCTGCCTTCTCGCCGCCTGCGCGGCGGCCCTCTCCTTGTCGCTGCCGGCACACGCCGCCGACGACGCGACCGACAAACCCAAGATGACGGCCCGGCCGGCGACCTCGCTGAGCCCCGGCCTGACGCTGACGACCCTCGACGAAAGCGCCGCCTTCGAGCGCTCGCAGGCGGCCATCGGCAAGCCGGTCGAGAACTTCGTGCTGCTCAACCGCGACAGCCAGCCGGTCGAACTGGCGAAGTACAAGGGCAAGCCGCTGCTCGTCAGCTTCGTCTATACCGCCTGCTTCCAGGTCTGCCCGACGACCACGCGCAACCTGCAGAAGGCCGTCGATGAGACGGTCAGCGTCATGGGTGCCGACCGCTTCAACATCATCACCATCGGCTTCAACCAGCCGTTCGACTCGCCGCAGGCGATGAAGGACTTCGCCAAGCGCTACGGCCTGAACCTGCCCAATTGGGAGTTCCTCAGCCCGGCGACGGCGATCGTCGGCGACGTCACCGGCAACTTCGGCTTCAGCTTCGTCGCGACGCCGGCCGGCTTCGACCACCTGAACCAGATCTCGCTGGTCGATGCGGAAGGAAAGATCGTCCGCCAGGTCTATGGCGAAAAATTCTCGCCGAAGGATCTGGCCGAACCGCTCAAGCTGCTCATCGCCAACTCGGCGATTCCGCCCGAGATGAGCACGGTCAAGGAATTGATGGAGCGGGTGCGCATCCTCTGTTCGGTCTACGACCCCGTCTCCGGCCGCTACCGCACCGATTATTCGCTGTACATGATGATCGCCGGCTTCATCAGCTTCGTCGGCTTCACCATCTATCTGTCCTTCAACATGTGGCGCAGCCGCCGCCGCGCCACGCCGCCGGCCGCCTGATCGCCGCCGGGACGGGCCCGTCCCGGCGAATTCATCCGGAATTGATACGCGTCAAGTCGCCTTGACGCGCCCGGCTATATCATTACCCGCTAATAAACCACTGTTTTCAGTACGGATATTCCTGCGGATTTCCCTACGTGACTTTCGAAGCCCTTTGCCGCCAACTCGTCCGCGCGCCTTTCCAGCGGTGCGAGGAGGCGTTCGACCGGGTTTTCGGGGGGCGTCACAACCCGCTCCGCCATCTCGGCGCGCTCGGCCTGTTCCTGCTCTGGATCATCGTCGGCAGCGGTCTCTACCTGTACATCGTCCTCGATACCGGCGTCGCCCAGGTCTATTCGTCGATCGGCCACCTCACCGAGCGCGAGTGGTACTTCGGCGGCATCCTGCGCAGCCTGCACCGCTACGCCTCCGACGGCTTCATGCTGGCAATGGCGCTGCATCTCGTCCGCGAGTTCGCCTACGGCCGCTACACCGGCTTCCGCTTCTACTCGTGGATCACCGGCGTGCCGCTGATCTGGCTGGCCTTCGTCAGCGGCATCGGCGGCTACTGGATCGTCTGGGACCAGCTGGCCCAGTTCTCGGCGACCTCGACAGCCGAACTGCTCGACTGGCTGCCGATCTTCAGCGAACCATCGGCACGCAATTTCCTCGCGCCGGATTCAATCAACGACCGCTTGTTCACGCTGCTGGTATTCATCCACCTCGGCGTGCCGATCCTTCTGCTCGCCGCGCTGTGGGCGCACGTGCACCGCATCGCGCACGTCGACCACCTGCCGTCGGGCAAGCTGATGCGCGGCACGGCGGCCACGCTGCTCGTTCTCGCGCTGATCAAGCCGGCGACCAGCGACGCCCCGGCGAACCTGGCCGTCGTTCCCGCCGAAACCCGCCTCGACTGGTTCATCCTCTTCCTCCATCCGCTGACCGACCTGACCTCGCCGGCCGTCGTCTGGAGCGCGCTCTTCGCACTGACGGCGCTGCTCTGCGCCCTGCCCTTCCTCGGTCGCCGGCAGCCGGCGCCGGTGGCGACCGTCGACCCGGCCAACTGCAACGGCTGCACCCGCTGCCAGGTCGATTGCCCTTATGCGGCGATCACCATGGCGTCGCACCCGACCCGCCCGGGCTACCGCATCGCGGTCGTCGACGACGCGCTGTGCGCAAGCTGCGGCATCTGCGCCGGCTCCTGCCCCTCGTCCACGCCGTTCCGCAGCCAGGAACGGCTGGTCACCGGCATCGACATGCCGCAGCTGCCGCTGAACGCGCTGCGCGCCGAACTGGAGGCGAAGGTCGCCGGACTGTCCGGCGAGGTGCGCGTGGTCGTCTTCGGCTGCGCCCACGGCGCCGGCGCCGAAGCGCTGAACGCTCCTGATACGGCGGCGATCACGCTCATTTGTGCCGGCATGCTGCCGCCGTCTTTCGTAGAATACGCACTGCGCACGGGCGCGCACGGCGTCATGGTCGCCAGCTGCCGGCACGGCGGCTGCGACTACCGGCTCGGCGAACGGTGGACGCTGGAACGCCTCAGCCGCCAGCGCGAACCGCAGCTGCGCGGCAGGATTCCCGCCGAGCGCCTGGCCGCCGTCTTCGTGTCCGGGAACGACGACGCAGCCCTGGCCGCCGCCGTAGACGATTTCAAGAACAGGCTGCGCAGCCTCCCGGCTGCCGGCGAACCGCTTCAACCCTATCTTCGGAGAACAGCCCACCATGCTTAAACCCGCCGCCGCCATTGCCGGGCAGGTCGTCCTTTACGGAGCCTTCGCCGCCGTCATCGGCTATTTCGCCACCGATCCCGTCTACCGGCAGATTCCGGACGACATCGCCGTGGTCAAGGTGTCCTTCAGCCACCTTGGCGATCGCGAGTGCCGCAAGCGCACGCCCGAGGAACTAGCCAAACTGCCGCCGAACATGCGCGCGCCGATGGACTGCCCGCGCGAGCGCTCGGACATCAACTTCGAGCTCGACATCGACGGCGAAACCGTCGTCAAGCACGTGCTGCACCCGACCGGCCTGTACAAGGACGGCATCTCGACGATGTACCGGCGCCTCGAAATCAAGGCCGGCACGCACAAATTCACGGCGCGCATGCAGGACAACGTCAAGCAGGAGGGCTGGAAGTTCGTCAAGGAAGTCACGGTCGACCTGAAGCCGGCTCAGGCGATGGTTGTCGACTTCCACCCCGACAAGGGCGGCCTGTTCTTCAAGTAAGCCCCCTGCACAACAAATAGAAGAATTCGCCCTCACTCACACTCGAGCGGACAAAAAATGGTCAAGTTACTGCAATCCCTCCTGCGCTGGTGCTTCATGCGCGTCGAGAACGTGTTCAACCTCGCCTTCGGCGAACGGCTGAACCCCTTCTACCACCTCGGCACGATCACGTTCTGGCAGTTCTGGCTGCTGGTCGCCACCGGCTTCTACCTCTACATCTTCACCGACACCGGCGTGCACGACGCCTTCGACTCGGTCGAGGCGATCACCCACGGCCAGTGGTGGGCCGGCGGCATCATGCGCTCGATCCATCGTTACGCCACCGACGGCATGATCCTGACGATGGTCCTGCACCTCGTGCGGCACTTCGCCTACGACCGCTACCGCGGCTTCCGCGCCTTCTCGTGGATCACCGGCGTCGCGCTGCTGGTGCTCGTCTACGTCGCCGGCATCAACGGCTTCATGCTGGTCTGGGACAAGCTGGCCCAGTTCGTCGTCATCGCAGTCGCCGAATGGTTCGACGTCCTGCCGATGTTCAACGGCTCGGTGATCCGCAACTTCCTGTACGAAGGCAGCGTCAACAGCCGCCTGTTCACGCTGCTCGCCTTCTTCCACATCGGCGCACCGCTGATCGTCGTCTTCATCATGTGGGTGCACGTGCAGCGCGTGCCGCGCGCGCACATCAACCCGCCGGTGCCGGTACGCTACGCGGTGACGCTGATGTTCGTGGTCCTGTCGCTGGTCAAGCCGATCCTCAGCCAGGGCGGCGAGGCCGACTTCTCGGTGGTGCCGACCAACATCGGCTTCGACTGGTACGAGCTTGGCGTGCTGGCGCTGGTCTACGTCATGAACCCGATGCACCTGTGGTACCTGGTCATCGGCGCCGGCATCCTCTTCATCCTCGTTCCGTGGCTGCCGCCGAAGCGCCTGAGCGGCGCCAAGTCGGAGGCGGCGGTCACCTTCCACCCGGCCAACCGCGCGGTCAAGCAGCGCTTCGACGAGACCCTCCTCGACGCCGGCCTGCGCCAGGACGTCAACCTGCCGTACGAATGCCGCAACGGCGGCTGCGGCGTCTGCAAGTGCACGGTGCTCGCCGGCAAGGTCGACCCGGGCCTCTACCAGCCGAACGCGCTGTCTCCGGAAGAACTGGCCCAGGGCAAGGTGCTCGCCTGCTGCGCGACCGCGCTTGAGGACTGCGAGATCGAATACGACGCCAGCGCCGTGCGCACCAACATCAAGGAATACGTGGCCAAGGTCGTCGAGATGAAGAAGCTGACGCACGACGTCATGGGCGTCGTGCTCAAGCTGCCGGGCACCGACCGCATCCAGTTCAAGGCCGGCCAGTACATCAACATCATCCTTGAGGACGGCCAGCGCCGCGCCTTCTCGTTCGCCAATCCGCCGCACTACGGCGACATCATCGAGCTGCAGATCCGCCTGATGCCGGGCGGCCGCTTCACGACGCACGTCTTCGAAGGCATGAAGGTCGGCGACGAGGTCCGCTTCGAAGGCCCGATCGGCGACTTCACGCTGCGCGAATCGGAGCGCCCGATCGTCTTCGTCGCCGGCGCCACCGGCTTCGCCCCGGTCAAGAGCATGGTCGAGGACGCCTTCCGCCGCGGCATCAAGCGTCCGATCCACCTCTACTGGGGCGTCAAGCAGCTGAAGGACCTCTACCTGCCGGAACTGCCGCAGCAATGGGCGAAGGAGCACGCCAACTTCCACTTTGTCCCGGTGATCTCGGAACCGGCGCCGGAGGACCACTGGACCGGCCGGACCGGCATGGTGCACGAGGCCATCCTCGCCGACTTCCCCGAACTGAAGGGGCACGAGATCTACGCCTGCGGCTCGGTGCGCATGGTCGAGGCAATCTTCCCCTTCCTCAAGGCACACGGCGCCGAGGACGGCCAGTGCTTCTCCGACGCGTTCACGCTGTCGGCGCGGTCGATGGCCTACCAGCCGCCGGCGAAGTAAGACCCAGCGCTGCCGCACCGGCCAGCCCGGTGCGGCAGGATGCAAAAAAGGCCGCCACGGTTTCCCGTGGCGGCCTTTTCTTTTATCCGGATCGAAGCAACAGGCTGCCTTATTTCCGTTCGGTCAGTTGCCGCAGCAGCGGCTCCAGTTCGCCTTCCTTGATGCCGCCGTAGAGCGACAGGACGACCTTTCCGTTGCGGTCGAGGACGACGGTGTAGGGCATGCCGCGCACGGTCAGGCCGGGATTCTCGCTCGGCCGGGTGACACCGACGAGCAGCGGGTAGGAAACCGGCATCTTCTTCACGAAGGCCTGCATCTTGTCCACCTCGTCCATGCCGATGCCGACAAACTGCACGCCCTGCGCCGCGAACTGCTCCTGCAGCCGCGAGAACATCGGCATCTCCTCGATGCACGGGGGGCACCAGGTCGCCCAGTAGTTGATGACCCGCACCTTGCCGTCCCACTGCGCGAAGGGCTGCGGCCGGCCGTCGAGATCGGGCAGCGTCACCTTGAGCAGCGCCTCGATGTTCGCCTGCGCGGCCTCCGCCGTCACCTGCCGACCGGCGCGCGCCTGCTGCGCCAGCTCGTCCTGCGAGGGCATCTGGCTCTGCGTATACAGCCGGTAGCCGAGAAAACCCACCGTTGCCACGGTCAGCACACTGGTCACCCCCAGCAGCAGGGCTGCCTTCTTTTCGTTCATGCCGCTCTCCGTCGCGTCATTGCCTTCAGGCAGACAAGGATGAACATGACGCCACCGATCACCGCGATCGCGCCACCCAGCCCCATCATGCCCATCCCGATCTTCTGCGGCAGCGTCACCAGCGCCTGCTCGGCACCGGCGACCTTGCGCTGTACGCCGTAACCGCCCGACCAGGCCAGGCCGAGGACGTGGATCAGCTGGCCGAAACCATAGACGTAGGGCTGCCAGACGGCCATCTTCCCGTCCGGCTTGCCGAAGCCGAGCGTCGGCAGCAAGACGTAGGCCAGCCCCATGAAGGCCAGCGTGACGCCGACCGTCGAGCCGTGGTAGTGCGCCGGAATGACGACGTTGGCCCCCTGGATCAGGTAGCCGAGGACGCCGCCGAGACCGAACAGCACGAAGGAGGCGACGAAGGCCGACTTGGCCGGATGGCTGGCCGCCTTGCGCACGCCCCACAGCGAGATCAGGCCGACGACGATCAGCGGCCCCATGTACGGATGCCCCCACTTCATCAGCTTGGCGAACAGCTCCATGTGCGGCAGCGAGCCCGGCGGCACGGTCAGGTAAATCAGCGGCACGGCCAGCAGCGGCACGGCGGCGACGAGGAAAAGGGCGGCCTGCGCGCGCGGCGAAGCCTTCGACGGCTGGCCGAGGTGGGCACCGATCCAGAACCAGGCAACGACCATCAGCAGCGCATGCTGGAACTGCAGCGTGTGGCCGCCGCCCCAGAACAGCACCTCGAAGTAGATGTCCTCCTCGACCTTCGGCACCATCGCCCACGACCAGTAGAAGGCGGCCAGCGACATAAAGGCGGCGACGGCACCGAGGAAGGCGCCGAAGCGCAGCGGTTCGCCGGCGATGCGCGCCGGCCAGGCGGTGATCAGGGCGCGCACGACCGCCAGCATGAAGCCGGCGCCGCACAGCCAGAGCGAGGCGAAGAAGACGTCGTGCTTGAGCACGGGAATGTAGTTGTTGAGGACCGGCGTCGCTCCCGGAAAGAACGGCGAGACGGTCATCACCAGCGTACCCAGCGCCGCCAGGGCGAAGCCCGCCCAGCCCATGGCGGCCAGCGCGCCGCCACCGACGGCACTCCAGATCACCGCGGCGAAGGCCATGAACCAGACGGCGACGGACAGATCGACGTGCACGATCAGCGCCGAACGGAAGAAATCCTTGAGCGGGAAGACATCCTGGATGCCGGGCGTGCGGGAAAAGACGAGCACCAGCGCGAGCAGGCCGGAACCGATCAGCGCCATCACGCCCAGCCACAACCAGGCACGGGCCAGCGCCGTCGGCGCGCCGGGAGAAACCTTCACGACTTGCGAATCCACAGAAACCGCCTCGCAGAAAAGGGAGGAATTATACGGCCAGCCCGGAGGCGAGACCAGCCGACGGCCGGCCCGCCGCCGGGAGATCGCCGCCAGCGCGCTTGCCTACCGCCGTCACAAGTGCGAACATTGCGCGCGAAACGCCCTGTGGCGTCGGCCTTCTCGGATACCCGCATGCACGGAAACCATCATCAGAGCATCAACATCGAAGCGCTGCTGGCGCACGTACCGCTTTTCAACGGCCTGATGCCCGACGAAATCGCCCGTATTGCCCGGGGGACCCGCGAAATCCACGCCGTCCGCGGCGACATCCTGTTCCACAAGGGCGACGCCTGTTCCGGTTTCCACCTGATCGTCTACGGCCAGGTCAAGCTCGCCTTCACCTCGCCGCAGGGCGGCGAAAAGGTCGTCGAAATCCTCGGCCAGGGGCAGACCTTCGGCGAAGCCGTGATGTTCATGGACAAGCCCTACCTCGTCTACGCCCAGGCGCTGACCGACTCCCTGCTGCTGCACATTTCCAAGGCGGTGATCCTCGAGGAGCTGGAGAACGACCCCAAGCTCGGCCGCAAGATGATCGCCGGCATGGCCATGCGCCTGCACCACCTGATCACCGACGTCGAATCCTACTCACTGCACTCCGGCCGCCAGCGCATCATCGGCTACCTGCTGCGCGAACAGCTCGACTCGGACGAGGCCGAGAAATCGGTCACGGTCACACTGCCGACCAACAAGGGCGTCATCGCCTCCCGCCTGAACCTGACCCAGGAACACTTCTCGCGCATCCTGCACGAACTGTCGGACAAGGGACTGATTACGGTCGAGGGACGGAAGATCCACATTCCGGATGTGGACAAGTTGCGGGATTACGACCTCTGAGCATCAGACTCCAAAGAATGTAAGAAGGTCGATGAGCTTCGGCCCGATCGATTCTGGAAGTTTCGACCTAGCGGTCGTTGGCACCGGCTTCGCCTCCACGTTTTTCCTGCTCAGGACCCAACAGAATACGCAACGGCGTCTGCGTATCCTTGTCCTCGAAAGGGGCCGAGAAGAAAGCCACGCCGAGCGCATAGCCAATCGGCAAAATTGGTCTCAGGCTCACGGCATCGTCTCTTCGACCCCGTATCAGCCAACCTTTCTCGCTCACGGCATCAAGGACTGGGTCTATACACCAGCACTCGGGGGGGGGTCGAACTGCTGGTGGGCATGTACCCCCCGCATGCTTCCAAGCGATTTCCGGCTGAAATCGCTTTACGGCATCGGCCGCGACTGGCCTCTCAACTACAACGATCTGGAACGGTATTACGGCGAAGCCGAAGCGATCATGCAGATTTCCGGCGGCAATCCGGCACCATTTCCGATGTCACGCAGCTACCCACAACCGCCGCACCGTTTCAATCGAGTCGACAATCTTCTTTCTCGTCATTACCCCGGGCAGTACTTCCACCAGCCCAATGCCCGTGCCCGGCTACCGACTGCGCGGCGCCCTGCATGCTGTGCCTCAGCGGTGTGCAACCTATGCCCAACGGATGCCAAGTTCTCGATCAGCAACGAAATGCATGATCTTTACACGGCGGACAACATCACCCTCATTACAGGCGCACAAGCCCTTTCGTTCGAAACACAGCGCAACAGCGTCACCAGTATCTTGTTCGAGAAGGATGGCCAGCAATTCAGGGCCTATTGCGACCAACTCGCACTCGGCGCCAATGCCATATTCAACCCTCATATTATGCTTAGTTCGGGTCTAACTGACCCGCTGATCGGCCGGAATCTCGTCGAGCAGGTATCGCTGCGCGTGTGTGTCCTTCTCCGAGACATTCGTTCCCTCGACGGCAGCACCTCGATTACCGGACACGGTTACATGCTCTATGATGGAAAACACCGGAGCAATCATGCCGCATGTCTGATGGAGAATTACAACAGCCCGCGCGCCATTCGTCCCGAGCGGGGAAAGCACACCGCCGTCGCCGATCTGAAATTCATCTTTGAGGAACTGCCGGATCCGGGAAATCGCGTCATGCTATCCAAAGACTCACGCAAGCCATCCGTCGTTTTCGAACGTTACTCGAGCTACCTACAGCGATCAGCAACCGATCTGCGTAACAACATCGACGATCTGCTGTCCGCTCTGCCGGTCGAAGGGCCTGCGATCGTGGAGAATGAGTTTGAACGGACCGAAGCCCACATTCT
The DNA here is from genome assembly GCA_024710925.1 of Rhodocyclaceae bacterium. Classification (GTDB taxonomy): domain Bacteria; phylum Pseudomonadota; class Gammaproteobacteria; order Burkholderiales; family Rhodocyclaceae; genus Proximibacter. The sequence continues at coordinate 30,365 of JANJTW010000008.1, forward strand.
GGGCACGACCGTGATGGGTAGGACGCCACAGGACAGCGTCGTCGACCGCAACCTTATCCATCACCGCCTGCGCAATCTTCTGGTTCTGGGCGGCTCCGCCTTTCCGACAGCCTCGCCAGCCAACCCGTCGCTGACGATCGCCGCCTTATCGCTGCGGGCGGCCGACCAGGCCTATCGATAAACATGAACCGCCGCCGCGCACTCCTCATCGCCAGTTCCTTTTCCGCGCTCACCATGGGATGGTTCGGCATCCACCTGAAAGATGAACAGGAAGTCGACATCCGATTCACAATCATTGCCGACCATCTCAGGAAGGAACTTCCATATCTCCAGATATCCCAAGCGGACATCGACCTGTTTTCTCATGACCATCTCGGTTGGCTGAGCAGTACAAGACAGCCGCTCCGCCTCTCCGGCGACATCACCAAAACATTCCTGCTCTCGTCGGATTTCTTCCTCAACGACCAGTCAGAGTCCCGGCCACTTACCTATCTGGGATACTATGATCCGTACCTGCGCGGATGCGGAAACACAATCGCTCGCGCAACCTGAGACCTCAGCATTGCTCCGCGACCAGCCCCCCCCCACCCGCCACCGTCCCGCCCAGTTGATCTGGATGGCCGTGCTGCTTGGACTTTTCCTGACGGCATTCGTCCGGACAGCCTGGGTCGCCGAAGATGCCTTCATCACCTTCCGCGTACTCGACAACCTTGCCAATGGCTACGGTATTACTTGGAATCCCGGCGAGAGGGTGCAAGTATTCACTCACCCACTCTGGTTTCTCGTTCTTGTTCCATTCTTTCTGATCGGAACTGATCCTTTCTTCACGTCGCTCGCCCTGAATCTGGCCGCATTCCTGCTTACCCTCCTGCTGTTTCTACAGTGCAGCCGACCAATCAACGTCGCGACTCTTGCCATATCACTCCTGCTACTTTCGTCGCGTAGCTTCATCGACTACTCAAGTTCTGGACTTGAAAACCCCCTGGTTCACGCCCTCATAGCGAGCTATCTATCGCTGATTGTTTTCAACCGGGAGACCGCCAGCAAATGGCACTGGCACGTCCTTTTTTCAGGCCTGATCTGGCTCGCGAGACCGGATGCCATCATCCCGATCTTGCCGTTGCTAGCCTCATCCCTCGCGAACGCATGGCACTCCGGGCAATTACGATCATCAAAATGGGTGGTGGCAACCCTCCCCGCGGTGTCGTGGGGACTTTTTGCCCTCTTTTACTTTGGCTCTCCGATCCCCAACACCGCGCTGGCCAAAGTAGCCACTGCCCTGGATACCGCCACGAAATTCCAGATGGCCACTGACTACTTCGTCTGGACGTTCCGCAACGACCTCGCCACCATCCTACTAATCACGTCAGGAATCGTAGCCGGTGCCGTATCGGGAAACACGCAACTTCGCCTGCTCTCGCTCGGTCTTCTGTGCTGGCTCGTCTATCTTTTCGCCATCGGCGCAGATTATATGGGTGGGCGATTTCTTAGCACGGCCAGCGTAATTGCTGCCTTTACTGCCGCAAGGGTAGCCATCAAGCCGCCCCGGATAGGCATCATTGCACTCAGCATTGCTGCTGCTATTGCCACCCCCTCCCTGACGCATACAGCCGCCGCATCCTCGAACTACCACAACCCGGCCATTTCGCCGGGGGGTATCGCAGATGAGCGGGGGTTCTATTACCCATGGCTGGGACTTCTGCCGTCGCTGCATGCAGGCAACTGGCAGACACACCTATGGTTTGCTGAAGGAACCGCTGCGGCCAAGGCTCCAGGGCTCTATATCCGCTGCACAATTGGCATGTTTGGATTTAGCGCAGGCCCCCATGTAGCCATCATCGACCCCTATGCACTGACTGATTCTTTCCTAGCTCGATTGCCGAGCAAAAAAAATGTCCGCCCCGGGCATTTTGAAAGAGATATACCAAACGGATACATTGAAAGCATTTCAGAAGCACGAAACGACATCCACTCCCCAATGCTACGGTCACTTTATGATGACGTAAGGCTAGCGCGACAAGGCGACTTGTTCGATCTGGAACGGCTAAGTGCGATAGTCCGACTGAATACTGGCGACATCCGAAAACGCAACGCATCAGCCGATACATCAGACCTTGGGATGAAGGCTCGCACATCCCTTTGCCCAAAGTTTGGAGATAGTGGGCACGTCGATTCGACTGACACTTGGCGCGTGAGCACAAGGAACCATCGAATTTTTGTCGAGCCTGCACAACTCGTCATCAATCAGAACTCCCCATGAATAGCAGTTCCACATCATCGCTTCAAGGAGCCAGCCTCTTGTCCGTGCCTGCTACATCCAGCACAACAGACAGCCCGCTACGCTCCGACATATCCGTCCGGGAAGCAATGGCGCTGACTCTCGCGTTGATAGCCACAACCTTCCCCTTCTGGCTTGTGGCGCTCCCCCCGGCAACCGATCTGCCTCAGCATCTAAGCCAGATATACCTACTGGAACAGACTCTTGCTGCGGCCCGCACGGATTTGGTCGTCACCCCCTGGTTCTACCCAAACACGCTGATTTATTGGTTGATGTATGGGTTCTGGAAGATCACCGACCCTATAAGTGCCGGCAAGCTCACCATGAGCAGCCTCGCCGGATTTTGGGTCATCGCCACATGGGCTCTGTGTCGCCTCCATCGGCGACCACTCGAAAATTGGCTGATAGCTATTCCGCTTGTGTTCAATTTCCTGTTCAACTGGGGGCTTCTGAATTTCCTGATCGGCTGGCCAATGTTTTGCCTGTTCATCACGATCGTAGGCAACCAGAAGTTGCGCTTCAGAAGCGTCTGGATAGTCATTGTGGCGTTCCTCCTCTACTACGCACACGCCCTGTGGTTCGCAATGGCAAATGTCTGGCTGACGACTCAAATCATGGAACACAGAGGCAAGGAACGGTTGAAAGTGGCGTGGCCATTGCTCCCCCCCTGGATACTGGCTTTGACCTGGTATCCACAACTGGCAATGAACCGCCAGTCCAGTGGAGTCGAAACTGGACTGATCTGGGGCGCAATGCCCCACGAGCGGCTGGCCCCGACCTACTTCACGAACTCAGCCCTTGGCAGCATGCACGCAGAAATCGAGTTTTTTTTCAGCATGCTTCTGTTGGCCTGGATCACCTGCATCATCTTCACTAGGAAAAAGGAGCTCGAGCAGACAACGGACAAGCCACTTCTGGTCGCCGCCTGCCTGATGCTCCTAGCCTATTGGGCGCTACCATCGGTGTATATGAACACCATATTTTTCAATCAGCGCTGGCTGGTATTTGGTCTCATCCTGCTCCTGATCGCACTACCAGCACCACGACTTCCCCGCTTGTATCAAATGACAATCGGGGTCAGCTGCATTCTCGCTTTCACCGTCGTTACAGTAAAGCAATGGAAAGAATGGGAGGTGGAACAGCTTGAGGGACTACAGGAAGCACTGGCACTCGTTAGCAAGGGGGAGCGGCTGATTGGCCTTAATCTGATCGACGGAAGTACCTTCGTAAAAGGGCGCCCGGGTCTGCAACTTTTTTCGTATGCACAGGCACTACGCGGAGCCGAACTCCATTTTAGCTTCACCGAGCACTACTCCGGTGCAGTTCAATACCGATCCAGACCACCGCTGAATCCCTACAAGCAAACCGTCTGGTCCCCCTACCGAGCTACTGCCCAGCAAATCCGGGACTTTGACAAAGTCTTAATTAACGGCGACGAGCGCCTGCATGCATTCGTCAGCAAGCAGCTAAACTTGATACAGATCGACGAAACCCAAGCCTCATGGCGACTCTACAGGACTGCACCGTAATGTCCTTGCGGCCAAGTAGCAATTATCCTTCTCTGAAAAGCAGATTTTGATCCGCAGTAAAGGCGATGGGCGTGCCCAAAATTTCTGAAAATCCAGATCCTTCTGTACAGGCGAATTTCTGGCTATCTATTCGTATGCAATCCTGCACGAGCAACCACGAACGGGGTTGATCATTCATGATTGTTCGCCACACCTCGACATTGCATCGGCATACCTCAACTTCCACTGACGCTCGACCGAGCGCAGGATATTGTTGTAAGAAACATCCGCTTCCCACCGGATTCGCGCATAACCTACCGCCAGCGCCTGCAACAAAGTATCTGTAGCAAGACAAAAAACCTGAAATTCCTGCGAACGGCCATCGCTCTGCCTAGTTCCCAGTCTTTTGAATGCCCGATCGATATCGATCAGGGCAAGCAAGACATCGCGTGCGTAATCCCTGGCAACATGCGACGCCAATGCCTCCGCCTCCGTATAGCGTTTCTCCGGCAACAGTACATAGACAACGCGGTCTCTGATCGCCCCGTGAAACGCGGGGTTTCGCTCAAACTCCCGAGCGCGCAGGCTTCCTCCAAATTCCCAGTCCGCGACGCGATTCCAGGTCAGCACACCACAGAGCGACGCTAGTGCGAGCAATACGCCAAGCGCCATTCGGGGCCGGACACGTTGACTGAATGCATCAACCACTATCAGCGACAGACCCGCAACGGAAACGAAGGCAAAGCGCTCCCCCATTAATGACCAAGTCGAGAACGGCATCAATTGTAGGTAGACGCCCCACGGGGTGACCATCAGAAGCACTCCGAGCATCCACAGCCGTGGCGGCGACGACATCGCGCGTACCAAGGCAAAGAGGCAAAGCAGTAGCAATGCGCAGGACGTAAGCCAGTGCCAACTCCCAAAACGATAGACATCGTGATAAAGGCCGAGATGGTAGGGAAAGAACAATATCCCGGAAAGCGATGTGACAATCCGCGATGCCCGTTCTAGGACCGCAAAAACGCCGGGAGAGTTTTCGATACGGATACCGGTTGTTTCACCCATCTGGAGATGAATTGCGGCTGCCGCGCATGCAACAGCCAGTGGAAGCAGCAATGCGCACCAGCGACGCAGCAGCGATACCGACAAGCCGCTCCGCCAGAAGACGAGAACAATCACGGAATTGAAAAGCACCTGTGTCAGACCCGCTGCCTTGCTGAAAACGGCAAGCATTAGAAAGAAAATCGACAGCGCGATCTGTCGCCATGCCCAACCGCAGCGTATGCCATTGGCGAGCACCGCAGAAGACAGCAGTGCAAAGCTTCCAGCCAGCAAATCCTTGCGCGAGGCAACCCAAGCCACCGCCTCGACGTGCGCGGGGTGCATCGCAAAAACGGCTGTACCACACGCGGTCAGGACGCCGGCCCGCTGCCGGTCCTTCGGAGCCGAAAGCAAGTAGAGTTCCCGGAAAAACCAGCCGGCGGCGCACACCGACACGCCATAGCAAAGCAGGTTCGACAGATGGAAGCCCGTCGGATTGTCGCCGAACAAACGGAAATCAATCCAGTAGGTGAGATCGCGAACCGGCAGGAACTCCCAAGGATTCGCAGGCTTCAGAAAGAACAGGTACAACTCCGACCACGAAGAGCGGCGAAGCATCGCATTCGTGAAGCCGAGATAAATTTCATCGTCGGCAAAGAGTTCGTGAAAGAGGGTTGGCAGATAAAGGCAGAGAGATAGCACCGACAGCAGGATCGCAACCTGCCGGAGCCTTTGCCACTCACGTTCGACGGTTTCAACCGCCAACGCTCCGCCCCTCTCCGATCGTCCGGAAAAAAACAGCCTCAAGGGATGCCTTCGGAAGAACGTCCTGTACGGTGCCACCGTCTTGCTGGATATCGCCGATCGCCGCGGCCAACTCATCCGCATGCACTTCGCGAACGTAGAGCCCTGCACGAACAGTCGCACTCGCGCCCACCGCACAATCGGCGCGGTAGCGAACGACATAGCAGTCAGCCTGGTCCTCGACCAGCTCGCGCGGCGAACGAACCGTGAGCAATTCTCCCTTATGGATCAAGCCGAAGCGATCGGCGATACGCTCGACGTCGTGCAGGACATGCGAGGAAAAAAACAGCGTTCCGCCCCCCTTGCGGTAATCGTCGAGGATGTCCACCACATCCTTGCGCCCGACGGGGTCGAGGCCGGACAGCGGCTCGTCGAGGATCAGCAGGCGCGGCCGAATGGCCAGCGCATGGGCCAACGCCGTTCGCTGCATCATCCCCTTCGAGAAGCCGCGCAGCGGCGAATTAGCAACCGCCGTGAGATCAAAGCGCTCAAGCCAGCCGAGGCAATGCCGGCGCTCGTCATCGACCTTCACAGCATGCAGCCGCAAACCCATGACGAGAATCTCGAGCGGCGTCAGGAATTCCTGCAGGCTCGGGTTTTCCGGAACGAAGCCGAGACCCCGCCGTGCCTCATGCTTGCCCACATCCTCGCCGAACAGCGCTGCACGCCCCTGCGTCGGCCTTAGCACGCCCGTCAATATCTTGATCAAGGTGCTCTTGCCGGCACCGTTCGGCCCGATGAAGCCGAAGGTCTCCCCCTGCGGGATAAGAAGAGAGACCCCCTTCAGTGCCTCCTTCGCCGATTTACGCCACGCACGCGGATACGTCTTGTGGACATCCACCGCCTCGATTGCCGGAATCACGACTTCCCCTCTTTCGGTTTTGCCTGCTGCACTTGCGGCCGCCCCCCCTTGCCGATGACGTAGCGTCCCCCGAGCGGATCATCCGGAATATTCGGCAATACCCCGGATCGAACCAGTTCCTGCAGATCGGCGGGATCGGCGCCGGAGCGCTCGCGATAACGTTCCACCGCACGCTGCAATTCGAGCAGATTTTCCAAACGGACGGCGCGCTTCTCAAGGTGAGCGGCAAAGGCCTTGTTGGCGGAGGTCCGCGCCATTTCCCGGTGGAAGCGTATGGCGAACTCCACATCCTCGCCCTTCGCGACCCAATACGCCGCCAGATTCTGCAGCTGGACGCGCTGCTTCGGGTCCGCCGTCTGCTCGGCGGCAGTCAGCAACCAGCGGCTCGCAGCAACGGGGTCCTTCTCGAAGTGCAGGACGTTGAAGGCGTGATAGAAAGCCGGCATGGCATCGAAGGGACGCGCAACCGATGCTCGGCGCAGGATTTCCTGCGCTGCGGCAAGCTGTCCGTTCCAGGACAGGATTGCCGCGGCAACATAGTAGTTGTCCTCATGCGCCGGATTGAACCAGGCCACATCCTGCTGGACGATTCCCTGGATTCGATAGTTCTCCGGCCCCATTGTCTCGGTCGACGCCACGAGTGCGCGGAAGCCGGCAATGTTCGCGGCCAGGAAGCGGTCTCCGCCCGCCATGATCACCTGCGCAAAGCGGGGCAGCGCAACCTGCATTTCGGCCTGCGCGGAAACCCGTGGCCGGCCGTGCAGCGCAGTGACCGCCAGCGCGAATGCCGTGCCTGCGCAGCAGGCGGCCAACAAGCCGGAGACAGCGCGCAACCTCATGCCCGCCTCAGGAAAATTCCCGGCGCGAGAAGGCATGCAAGGCCAACCCGAGCATCAGCGCGGTGTAGGCCAGGGCCATGACCACCGACAGCAGCGCCGTCATCGCATCGGGCACCATCCCGTACATCGGCCAGACGCGCCAGTCGAGGCGCGACAGGTCGGGCAGGACGTAGCGCACGACGTCGAGGACCGGGCCGTAAACCGCGACCAGGTGGTCCTGCCCGTCGGCGCCGCGGGCAAGATAGTCGGCGACGCCGCCCATCGCCTTGGCGAGGACGGCAAACACCGCGCCGAGAGCCAGCGGCATCATGCGCACGGTGGACAATGCCGCGATCCAGAGCGCGAAGGCGACGACGACGAGGACATCGAACCAGAGACCGACGACCGCCATCCAGTAGGGCAGCCCCAACGACACCGAGAACTGTTGCGCATAGTGCAGGCCGGACAGATGCACCGCGAGGGCCAGCAAGCCGCCGAGGAAGGCGGCAGCACACCCCACCAGCGCGGCGATGCCCAGGTAGCGGCCGAACAGGTAGCCGGCGCGCGAGACGGGATAGCTCAGCGAAAGGACGACCGAACGCCGCTCGACCTCGTTGCCGACGAGTTCCTGGACGAGCGCGATGGCGTACAGCACGAGACTGAAGCGCAGGCCGGAAAAACCGATGTCGAGCGCCACCGTGCGCGGCTGGCGCGGCGAAAACGACGCGGAAAGGTAGGCGATGGCGACGAAGGCCAAGCCGAGGAAGAAGACGCCCCAGAAGTGGCGGCCACGGAAGCCGGCGCGCCAGGCGGAAACGAAGAACTGGTTCATAAAAAGAAAAGCGCTCCGCAAGGAGCGCTGCTCTGCCGAAAGTCCGTCGTATCAGGACGAACCAGCTTCGTTCAGGCCGTTAGTGGCAGCTGTAGTCGCATCGGGCTGCGTGCAGCCCGACGAAGCGCAATCCGTATCCTTGGTGATGGCGCCGCCGGCAGAATTGCCCTTGTACGCCGTCTTGCCCTTGGCCGAACCGGAGCCGACGCCGATCGCGGTGGCCGAATCGCTATAGGACAACCAGATGTTTGCGGAGCACTGGAAGTTAAAATTGGTCACGGCAAAATCGCTGGCGGTTTCTGCAACGGTCTTGCGCAGGTCCGCCGCTGCCGTCTGGTTCGTGCAGACATTGCCATCAGCGGCAAAAGCGGCAACGGAGGCCAGCGAGAGCGCGGTCGCGAGAATCAGTTTTTTCATGTTCGGCACCTCCGGGATTATTGCGTCGAGGCAGCGATCGCTGCCGTCATGAAGTTGCGGGCGTCGGATTGCGCCGCCTTGTCCTCGGCCTTCTTGGTGTATTCCGAGAACTGCGGGATCGCGATTGCCGCGAGGATGCCGATGATCGCGACGACGATCATCAGTTCGATCAGGGTAAAACCCTTCTGGACGGACTTCTTCATCATTTCCTCCTGTTCAATAACGGCGGAAAACCGTTGCGCACTCACACACAAAATTCGTGCCAGCCAAGACACCTCTATTACCAAGGGAATACCCGCCCCGCCGCCCCGGCGCATGACAATTTACGGCACCTTCTCCGAAAATCGTCACTTCGACAGCCAAATCCCCCCAGAAACCATATTGCATAACGCAACACGAGCATCGCGAACAGGTCCAGCACGATGCGCCGGCAACCGGGGCCCCGGATTATCGCCGACCTTCGCCTCCTCCCGCAGCACCGTTTCGCACAGCGCCGCAAGCGGCAGGCCCAGACCGTCCCGCCTTCCGCCTACGGATAAAGCCCCCAATGCCCGGTTTCGGCCTTGCGGACAAGGTCGACGGCGGTGCATTCCGCATCAACCATAAGGTATTCGCGCAGATCGGGCCGCTTGCGGTAATGCTCGAACTTCCGGCCGCGGTCGAAGGCTGAGATGAAGTGCCAGAGGACTTCGGCAACGAGCGTGGCCGAATGCTTGACGTCACCGCTGTTCCTGTCGGCTTCGGCGCAGGTAACGAAGGCGTCCGGGTAGAAATAGGCGCCGCCCGGAAAACGACACCCCCACTCGCCGGGCCGTCACGCCCCCTCGTCGATCTGCTCCGCATCCAGAAACTGCTCCGCATACCGCAGATACACCTTCTGCCGCACGAACACCTCGAACAGGTCCGGGTCGATGTGCCCGCCTTCGGCGAACTTGCGCAGGATGCCCAGCGCCTCGGAAAGTTTCATCGGCTTCTTGTACGGCCGGTCGCTGGCGGTGAGCGCCTCGAAGATGTCGGCGATGCCCATCACCCGCGCCTGCACCGACATCTGTTCGCGGGTCAGGCCCTTCGGGTAGCCCTTGCCGTCCATCCGCTCGTGGTGGCCGCCGGCGTATTCCGGCACGTTGCGGAGGTGCTTCGGCCAGGGCAGTTCCTCCAGCATCTTGATCGTGGCGACGATGTGGTAATTGATGATCTCGCGCTCGGCCGCCGTCAGCGTACCGGCGCGGATGGTCAGGTTTTCCACTTCGTCGGCGGAGAGGAAGGGCGCCGGCTGGCTGTCCGGGCCGGACCAGCGCCAGGCGTCGGCAATGGCGCGGACGCGCGCCTGATCCTCCGGGCGCATCGCCTCGCCGCCGACGTTGCAGCGGCGGAGGAACTCGCGGTCGTCGTCGAGCTGGCGGAGGCGGTCGACGCGGCGCGCCTCGACCGCCAGCCTCGCTTCGCCGGCGGCGATCGCCTGCAACGCCTCGATCTCGATGTCGCGGCGCACGACCTCGAAACGCGTGTCGACGAGATGGATGCGGTCGAACAGGGTCTGCAGCTTGGTCGCCTTGTCCACGACATGCACCGGCGTCGTCACCTTGCCGCAGTCGTGCAGCAGGCCGGCGATCTTCAGTTCGTAGCGATCCTTGTCGGTCATCCGGAAGCCTGCGAGCGGCCCTTCGGTGGTGTCGTTCACCGCCTCGGCGAGCAGCATCGTCAGCACCGGCACGCGCTGGCAGTGGCCGCCGGTGTAGGGCGACTTCTCGTCGATCGCCATGTTGATCAGGTTGACGAAGGATTCGAACAGCGTCTCCAGCTGCGTGATCAGCAGCCGGTTGGTCAGCGCCACCGAGGCCTGCGAGGCGAGCGACTCGGCCAGGCGGCGGTCGGCGTCGGTGAAGGCGCGGACGCTGCCGTCGTCGTTGCGCGCGTTGATCAGCTGCAGCACGCCGATGACCTCGTTCTCGTGGTTCTTCATCGGCACCGTCAGGAAGGACTGCGAGCGGTAGCCGGTGGTCCGGTCGAAACGGCGCGTGCCGGAAAAGTCGAAGCCGGCCGCCGTGTAGGCGTCGGCGATGTTCACCGTTTCCGCGCGGATGGCGGAATAGGCGGCGACCATCGAGTTGTTCGGCGAGCCGTCGTCAAGATACAGCGGCAGGTCGGGGAACTGGGCCGAGATCGGCTGGCCGGTGGCGCCGCCGAAGGCGAGATTGAGCGAGTCGGTGCGGACGATCTCGAAGTGCAGCGCGCGGCCGTCCTCGCTGACACGGTACAGCGTGCCGCCGTCGGCCTGCGTGATCGCCTTCGCGGCGAGCAGGATGTTCTCCAGCAGGCGGGCGAGGTTGCGCTCGTGCGAGAGCGCCGTGCCGATGGCGTTGAGTTGCTCCAGGCGGCGGAAGAGGTCTTCCAAGGTGGTATCCACGGCCAGCCTCCTTACTTGATGCACACCGCCCGCACCTGTGCCATGTCGGTGATGCCCTGCATGACTTTCTCGATGCCGTCCATCTTCAGGGTACGCATGCCTTCGTTGAGCGCCTCGGCGAGGATTTCGGCGACACGCGCCTTCTCCTGGATCAGCTTTTTCACCGGGTCGCTGCCGACCAGGAGTTCGTGCAGACCGACGCGGCCCTTGTAGCCGGTGTCGCTGCAAGCCGGACAACCCTTCGCCTTGTACAGCGTGAACTTCCCGTCTTTGGTATAGCGCTGCTGCCAGTCCTTGTACACCGCCTCCATCGCCGCCTTCGGGTCACGGCGCCAGGCCGGCGTGTTGCGCAGTTCATCGCTGTATTCGGCGAGCAGCTGCTTGAGTTCGTCCGGCGACGGCTGCCAGGCTTCCTTGCACTCCTTGCACAGGCGCTTGGCCAGCCGCTGGGCGAGGATGCCGAGCAGCGCGTCGGCGAAGTTGAACGGGTCCATGCCCATGTCGAGCAGGCGGATCACCGACTCGGGCGCCGAGTTGGTGTGCAGCGTGGCGAAGACCAGGTGGCCGGTCAGCGAAGCCTCGATGCCGATGCCGGTGGTCTCGGCGTCGCGCATTTCGCCGACCATGATGATGTCCGGATCGGCGCGCAGGAAGGCCTTCATCACCGTCGCGAAGTCGAGGCCGGCCTTCTTGTTCACCTGCACCTGGCGCAGCCCCTTCTGCGTGATCTCGACCGGGTCCTCGGCGGTCCAGATCTTGGTGTCGGGCTTGTTCAGGTAGCCGAGGATCGAATGCAGCGTCGTCGTCTTGCCGGAGCCGGTCGGGCCGCAGACGAAGAACAGCCCGTAGGGCTTCGACACGCATTTGATCAGGTTCTCGAGGTTGTGCGGCGAGAAGCCCATCGCGTCAAGCGGCAAGGGTTCGCCGGCGGCGAGGATGCGCATCACCACGTCCTCGACGCCGCCGGCGGTGGGGATTGTCGCCACACGCAGCTCGATGTCGAGCGGACCGAACTTCCGGAACTTGATCTTGCCGTCCTGCGGCCGCCGCTTCTCGGAGATGTCGAGGTCGCACATGATCTTCAGCCGCGTCACCAGTGCGTTGCGGTAGGAAGCCGGCACCTCGATGTAATTGACCAGCGAGCCGTCCTTGCGGAAGCGGATCTGCACCTTCTCCTTGCCCGGCCGCGGCTCGACGTGGATGTCCGAGGCGCCCTGCTGGTAGGCGTCGACGATGATCTTGTTCACCAGCCGCACCAGTTCGTTGTCGGCGGCGGCGCTGATATCGTCGCTGCCGGCCTCGCCGGTTTCGCCCTCGTCGAGGTCGGAGAGCAGGTCGCCGACCGAGCCCATGTCGGCGAGCGCACCGTAGAACTGGTCGATGACGTTGCGGAATTCGGCTTCGGTGGTGACGCGATAGACGATCCGCCCCTTCGGAAAGATGTGGGCAGCGATGCGCGAGGCGCGGATGCGCTCGGGGTCGGGGGCAACGACGACGATGCCCTCCGGCGTCTCCTCGACCGGCAACCACTGATTGGCCTCGACGTATTCGCGGCGCAGGTTCTTGAGCAGGTCCATCGGCTTCACGCGATCCGGCCGGAAAGGCTCGTAGGGAACGCCGAAGAACTTCGCCAGCGCCTGTCCGAGGGCCGTCGGCCGCACCTGGAATTCCTTGATCAGCACTTCTTCGAGCGGCAGGTTCTTGCGCCGGGCGGAGCGCTGCGCGAGGTCGAGCTCGGCCGCCGAGATGATCGCGGCGGCGACCAGATCGTCGTACTTGCCGCGCATCGCCGGCGGCCGCTGCCGCTGCGCGAACGCCACCGCCAGCGTCTGCGCCAGCCCCTGCACGCCCTCCTCGGCGACCGCCGAGAACGGCGCGTCGTCGCCGCTGTTGATCAGCTGGACGACGCCGAGCAACTCGTCCGACGCGGCGTCGAGGATCGGCGCGACCAGCATCTGCTTCGAGCGGAAGCCGGTGCGCTTGTCCACTTCCTTGAGGAAGGTCATGTGCGGGCTGTAGCGCGCGAGTTCGGCGGCGTCGTAGACGTCGTGGATGTTCACCGCCACGCGGTTGGCCGCGACGTAGCCGGCGATGCTCTGGTCGGAGATCGGCAGGCGCAGGTCCTTGAACGAGTTGAGGCCGGTCTTCACCTTGGAGACGATGCTCTGCCGGTCCTCGCCGACGGTGTAGATGGTCAGGCGCTCGCTGTTGAACAGGCGGCAGACGTCCTGCGACAGTTCGAGCATGATCTCGTCGATGTTCGCCGTCGCGTGGATCTTGTTGGTGACGAGCTGCAGGTTCCTGAAGAATGCGAGGCGGAGGTTGGCGTCTTCGACGCCGGCATTCCCGGACTTCGGGTTGGCTGACATAGGGCTTTCGTTCTAGTGGATGCAGGCCGCGTACAGGCCGCCTTCCAGCCACGCGGCGCGGTAGCCGTGCTGGGAAAGGATGAAGGCCGCCGCCGAACTGCGACGGCCGCTCTGGCAATAGACCACGTACTCCTTCTGCGCATCGAGCAGGCCGATGGCGTTGCGGATTTCGTTGAGCGGCACGTTGATCGCGCCGGGCAGGCGGTCGTGGCGGAATTCGGCGGGGAAGCGGACGTCGAGCCAGACGGCACCGGCCGCCACGCGGCGCTCCGCGTCGGCGCGCGCAAGGCGCCTGAGCAGCGGCTCGCGCAGCAATTCGACGAAGTCCGCCTTGCCGAGCCGGAGCAGGATGCCGTCGGTGCGCATGAGCACCGTCGCGTTGCGCGGCCCGCCGGAAACGAGGGCTTCCTCGCCGAAGGCATCGCCGGCCTTCAGTTCGGCGATCGACAGGTCAGCGCCGCCGACGCGGCGGCGGACCTCGCAGCGGCCGCTTTCGATCAGGTAGTAGTAATCCCCCTCGTCGCCCTCGCGCAGCACGACCTCGCCGGCCCGGCACGGGAGGCGTTCGAAGCGGCGCAGCAGGGCGTCGATGTTCGCCGGCGGCAGGCGCGAAAAAACGCCGGACACCAGGCGTTCGAGCGGAATGGCGCCGGCCAGCGTGCGCCAGTCGGTGTGCCCGGCCGACGGCGGCTGCGCGCTCGCCTGCACGCTGAGCTGATCCCAGGTGAGCATCACGTCGAGCAGGTGCGCGTCGATGCGCAGCATCTCGACGTCGGTGATCGCGCGCGCGCGCGCGCGCTGCGCGAGATCCTTCGGCAACGGCCGCTGCGCCGTTTCGCAGCCGCCGACGATGACTTCGACGGTCCCGTCGGGATGGCTCAGCCGGAGCTCGCCCGACAGCAGGTAGACCGTCTGCCCCGCCAGTTCCGGCCGCGAGAAGGGATCGCCGCCGCTCGGCACGCTCTCGTCGTGGCAGAAGCGCACCAGTTCGCCGAGGCGCTCGTCGGAAAGCGAGGCCAGCGGCTCGAAGGCCCGGAGTTGCTGCACGCTGATCGACGGCTGTGCGTTCATCTCAGAACTCCAGTATCTGGTTGTTCTGCAGCAGGCGCGGCCGGAAATCGCCGATGCAGGTTTCCAGCTCGCCCATCGTCAGTTCGATCTGGCCGGGCTTGAGGTGCGTGATGTGGATCTCGCAATCGCGCTCAAGCTTGAGCAGTTCGCCGGCGAGCATGCTCGGGCACATGTGCTTGGAGATGCGCGCCAGGCGCTCCTCGCGGTTGGAAAAGGCGCACTCGATGATCAGGTGGCGCAGGTTGGCGATCTTGTTCACCACCGGCCAGAAGCGGTCGTTGACCGTCGTATCGCCGGTAAAGACGAGGCTGCCCTCGCCGGAATCGAGCCGGTAGCCAACCGCCGGGACGGTATGCACCGCCGGCACGGCGGTCACCGTCAGGGCGTCGATGCGGATTTTCTGGCCGACGCGCAGCGGCTTGAACTGCATGAAGGGCGCCTCGGGGGTCGGAATCTCGGAGAAGTCCGGCCAGATCGCCCAGTTGAAGATGTGGTTCCGCAGGATCTGCAGCACCGCCTCGCTGCCATGCACGATGAGCGGCCGGTCGCGCATGTCGCCGACGGTGTCGACCATCAGCGGCAACGCGGCGATGTGGTCGAGGTGGGTGTGCGTCAGGAAGACGTGGTCGATCGCCGCCAGTTCGGCCAGCGACAGGTCGGCGACGCCGGTGCCGGCGTCGATGAGCACGTTGCGGTTGACGAGGATCGACGTCGTGCGCAGGTGCCGCCCGCCGATACCACCGCTGCAGCCGAGGATTTTCGCCTTCATCGTCTATTTCGTCTCGAAGGTGGTGACGCCGTCCCAGCCCTCGCCCGGCGGGTGCTGGCGGCAGTGGGCGACGCGTTCGGCATAGAGCCGGTAGAGCCGGCAATCCGGCGCCTCACGCAACAGATTGTAGAGGTGCACGTCGGCCTCGTCCCAGGCCTGCGCGCGATAGGCGCGCAGCGCCTGCTGCCACAGCTTCAGCGCGTCGAGCGTTGCGCGGTCGAGCTCGCCGGCCGGCCCGAGCGGCTCGTAGATGGCGACCGGCGCGTCCTTGCCCTTGACGCGCACCCGGTCGAGTTCGCGGAAAACGACGTCCGGAACCTGCTCGCGCGTCGTTTCGCCGACGAGGATGCCGACGCCGTACTGCTTGGTGATGCCCTCCAGGCGCGAGCCGAGGTTCACCGCGTCGCCCATCACGGTATAGGCCTTGCGCACCGGCGAGCCCATGTCGCCGACGGTCATCGTGCCGGTGTTGATGCCGACGCCGATGTGCAGCTCGGGCCAGCCGCGTGCCCTGAACGGCGCATCGAGGCGGCGCAGTTCGCGCTGCATTTCGAGCGCCGTCAGCACGGCGTGCCGGGCGTGCTCGGCATCGGCCACCGGTGCCCCCCAGAAGGCCATGATCGCGTCGCCGATGTACTTGTCGAGCGTGCCGCGGTTGCGGCGGATCACCGCCGTCATCGCGCCGAGGTATTCGTTCATCAGGTGCGACAGTTCCTTCGGGTCGAGCCCCTCGGAAATCGTCGTGAAGCTGCGCACGTCGGAGAAAAGCACCGTCAGCTCGCGGTTCTGGCCTTCCATGCTGTAGCGTTCCGGATCGCGTGCCATCTCGTCGACCAGCTCGGGCGGCACGTACTGGCCGAACAGCTCGGTGAACTGCCGCTTGCTGCGTGACTCGACGAAATAGCCCCAGGACATCGACAGCGCGTAGAGGGCGAGCAGCAGGAGCAGCGTCGCCGCCAGCGGAATGAGCAGCCCGGATTGCCAGAACGAGAAATTGCTGCCGGCAACGGCGACGAGCGCGCCGAGCGCCAGCAGCGACGCCTTCATCGGCGAGAAGAAGGGCAGCAGCAGCGACAGCGCCAGGCCGCAGACGAGAACCGTCAGCACCTCGGCGCCGAGCACGTAGGCCGGCTTCATCTTGAGGCTGCCGTCGAGCATGCCGGCGATCAGGTTGGCGTGGATCTCGACCCCCGGATAGGTACTCGCCACCGGCGTCGCCCGCAGGTCCATCAGGCCCGGCGTCGTCGTGCCGACGAGGACGATCTTGTCGCGCAGGGCCTCGACCGGCAGGCGGCCGTGCAGCGCGTCGGCGATCGACAGGTAGGTGAAGCTGCCGGGCGGACCGCGGTAGGGAATCAGCGCGGAGGCCGCCTCGTCGACCGGGATGCGCACGTCGCCGCGCGGCGTCTTCAGGTCGAGCCATTCGAGGCCGGCGTAGTCGCCGCCGTCGCCGGCGAAGACCGGCGTCACCGGCGGCATGCCG
This sequence comes from Rhodocyclaceae bacterium, assembly GCA_024710925.1. Lineage (GTDB taxonomy): Bacteria > Pseudomonadota > Gammaproteobacteria > Burkholderiales > Rhodocyclaceae > Proximibacter. The sequence continues at coordinate 47,024 of JANJTW010000008.1, forward strand.
AGCAGCAGGCGGACCATCGCCAGCGACAGCGCCTCGTAGTAGGCGCCCTGATATTCGACGAGCAGCGGCACCCGCCGCGAGATGCCGTCGAAATCGATCAGCGGTACGAAATGGCCGCCGCTGGCGGCCTTCTGCTGGAAGGCCGGCAGATTGGCGCCGAAGCCGTTCCAGGTGGTGATGCCGAGGCTGTGCCCGGCGAAAGTGCCGGCGGGCAGGACCGGTGCCGGCAGCTGGCCGCTGGTCAGCGCCGTCGACATGTTGGTGAAGTAGTAGCCGAGGACGACCGGCCGGCCGGCCATCGCCTCGGCGAAGCGGCGGTCGTAATCGAGCGTGCCGCGCAGCCGGCCGAGCGCCGCCCGGTAGGCGGCCTCGCCGCGCAGATCGTTCTGCGCCAGCGCTTCGAGCGACTTCAGCCCGGAACTGTCGTCGGGCTCGGCGAAGACGACGTCGAAACCGAGCGCGGCGATCCGGTAGTGGTCGAACAGGCGGTCGAGCAGCGCCGCCATCCGGTCGCGGCTCCACGGCCAGCGACCGCCCTCGGCGAGGCTTTTCTCGTCGATGTCGAGGATCACCACGCGCGGGTCCACGCCGCCGGGCATCGTCAGGCGCAGGCGGGCATCGTAGATGAAGGCGTCGATCACGCTGACCAGCGGGATCTGGTAGACGCGGGCGGCATGGCCGACGAAGACGCAGGTGATCGCCAGTCCGAGGAGAATCTGGATCAGGTGCTTCTTGAAAAGTTGGGCCACGGTCGATCCCCGGCGTTCGCGCCGCTCAGGTCTTGAGGAAGAATTCCATCTTCACGCCGGCGATCTCGATCACGTCGTGATCGGCCAGCGGATGCGCCTGGGCGTCGAGCGTCGTGCCGTTGACCACCGGGAACTGCCCCCCCTCGACGTGGGTGATGAAGTAGCCGTGCGGCCGGCGGGCGATGACCGCCACCTGCACGCCGGGCTTGCCGAGGGTGGTCAGCGTCTTCGTCAGTTCCAGCTCGCGGCCGGCGTTGGCGCCGCTGAGAATCTGGATCGCCGCTGCCGGCTGCACCTGCGGCGGCTGCATCTGCGGCGGCGGGGCGGCAGCGGGCGCCACGGGCTCGGCGCCGGCCTCCGGCCGCATCGCGTTCGGCCGCAGGATCATCGTCTTCTCGAAATCGCCGGCATCGATCGCCGGCACCGCCTGCTCGGCGATGTACTTCAGCCGGTACTTGCCGAGTTCGACGACGTCACCGTTCTTGAGGAAGTGCTTCTTGACCGGCTGGCCGTTGACCAGCGTGCCGTTGGTGCTGTTCAGGTCTTCGAGGAAGGAGTCGTTGAGGATCGTCACGACCACCGCGTGCTCGCCGGAAATGGCCAGGTTGTCGATCTGGATGTCGTTGTGCGGCTTGCGGCCGATGGTCATGCGCTCCTTGCCGAGCGGGATTTCCTTCAGCACCAGGCCGTCCATGGAGAGGATCATCTTTGCCATTGTCTTCCCGTCCCTTACTTGAACCAATTGAGGAGTTTCGCCCAGCGGCCGGTGGCGGCGGGAAACGCTTGCCGGACCTTGGCGACGATGACCGAGACGTTGTCGCGTCCGCCGTTGTCGTTCGCCATCTCGATCAGCTGCATCGCCGCCAGCTCCAGGTTGGCGCCGAGCGTCTGCAGCGTCAGCGCGATCTCGTCGTCCCCGACCATGTCGTTGAGGCCGTCGGAGCAGAGCAGGTAGATGTCGCCCGGCAGCACCGCATGCGTGTGCAATTCGGGCTCGACCACCGCGTCGACGCCGAGGGCGCGGGTCACCAGGTTCTTGTTCTGCGAATAGCGCGCATCCTCGACGCTGATCATGCCGGCATCGATCTGCTCCTGCAACAGCGAATGGTCGCGCGTGAGCCGTTCGAGGCTGCCGCCGCGCAGCCGGTAGAGGCGCGAATCGCCGATGTGAGCGACGGTCAGGCGGTTGTCGTGGAAGAGGCCGAGGACCAGCGTCGTCCCCATCCCGGCATACTGCGGCTGGCTGGCAGCGGCGTTGAAGATGGCAGTGTTGGTGCGCGCGATGCGCTCGCGGATCGCCGTCTCGGCGTAGGGCCGGCCGTCGGCGCCGGGCGCGTCCGGCGAATGGGCGGCGAAGGCCGCTTCGAGCTCGGCGGAGAGCACGGCCGTCGCCATGCCGCTGGCCACTTCGCCGGCGTTGTAGCCGCCCATGCCGTCGGCGAGGATGACCAGCCCGCGCTGCGGATTGCCGAACACGGAATCCTCGTTGTGCGAGCGCACCACCCCGGGGTCGGTACGGGCGGCGATATCGAGGGCTTCGGCGAGGGTTGCGGCCACGGTTTCTCCTAGCGTTGGCTGGCGGGGGCGGCGGCGCCCGGCGCCGACAGCGTGCGCAGGCACGCATGCAAGTCGCGCGCCATGTCGTCGCCGCTCTGATAGCGCCGGGCGACGTCCTTGGCCAGCGCACGGGCGATGACCAGCAACAGGCACGGCGGCAGGTCGGGCCGGAGGGCGCGGATGTCGGCCGGCGGCTCATTGGCGATCTTGAACATCAGCTGCGCCATCGACTCGCCGATGAACGGCAGCCGTCCACAGCATAGCTGGTAGAGCGTGACGCCGAGCGAGAAGAGGTCGGAACGGCCGTCGATCTTCTTGCCGGACAGCTGCTCCGGCGACATGTAGCTGGGGGTGCCAAGGACCATGCCGGTCTTCGTCCGCGACGAATCGGTGATGCGCGCGATGCCGAAGTCGGTCACCTTGACCTGGTCGCTCTCGGCCTCGTACATGATGTTGGCCGGCTTCACGTCGCGGTGCACGACGTTGTTCTTGTGCGCATAGGCAAGCGCTTCGGCGACGCGGGCGACGATGCTCGCCACCTGCGGCAGCGGCAAGAGCGCATCCGGCTTGGTCTGCGGCACGAGGTCGCGGCCCTTGAGGAACTCCATCGCGATGTAGGCGAGATCGTGCTCCTCGCCGGCGTCGAAAATGGTGACGATGTGCGGATGGTTCAGGCGGCCGGCCGTCTCCGCCTCGCGGAAGAACCGCTGCTTGACGTCGGCCAGTTCATCCTCGTCGAACTCCTGCGACAGCGCCATCGTCTTGATCGCGACGACGCGGTTGATCTTCGGGTCGCGACCGAGGTAGACGACGCCCATCGCGCCCTTGCCCAGCTCCTTCTCGACCTGGTAGCGGCCGAGCATCGGCTTCTGCACGTCGCCGCCGTCGAGGAGCAGCGTGCTGGCGTTGGTCCGTCCGCCGCCACCGCCGAGCATCACCGTCTCCGACATCTGCTTGGCGCGCGCCAGGCGCTGCGGCAGGTCGCGGAAGTCGGCGCGGTAGTCGGCCATGTAGCGGAACACCGCCTCGGCCTTGTTGAACTGGCGCTTCCTTTCGAAATCGAGGGCGAGGTTGTAGAGGTTTTCCAGCAGCGCATCGTCCATCGGGCACTTGCGGAACTTGTCGAAGGCCATGTCGAGCTGGCCCTGCCCCTGGAAGGCGAGGCCGAGCATGCGGTTCGATTCGGCCGACTCGGCTTCCGACTTTTCCTTGCCGCGCTCGGTGACGAGGAAGCGCTTGGTGGTCAGCAGCAGGTGGCCGACGAGCAGCAGCGTCGCCGCCGCCATCAGCGGAATCCACAGGCCGGCGCCGACCATCAGGCCGAAATGGGCGCCGAGCAGCGTCGCCAGCAGCAGGCCGGTGGCCAGGGCGCCGACGCCGGCGGAAAGGCGCGGCAGCAGCGCGATCAGGTAGAGGGCGACGAGGGCGAAGACGCCGAGCGACGCGTAGCCGCTCCACGACGGCGTGACGAAGAAGTGCTCCTGCAGGATCGACGAGACCGAATGCGCCAGCGTCAGCACCGGCGCCATCGCCGGCGACACCGGCGTCACCTGCGCGGCGCCGACGCCGCCGGCGGTCGCGCCGATCAGCACGATGCGGTCGCGGTACTTGGCCGCCGGAATCTTGCCGGAAAGCACGTCGTAGAACGAATCGACCGGGAAGGCCGGTTTGTCGCCGCGGTCGCGGTAGAAGAAGGTGTTCATCTGCGTCATGCCGTCGGTCGGGATGCGCAGCTTGCCGAGACGCACCTCCTCGCCGAGCTTCGCGCGGATGTCGGCCGGGCCGAGGTTGAGGCTGCGCGCCGCGACGAGCAGCGACAGCGACGGGAAGAAGGCATCGTAATGGCGCAGCAGCAGCGGTTCGGCGCGGATGCCGCCGTCGACGTCGGCGTTGGCGTTGAGGTGGCCGATCGCCGCCGCCTGCGTGCCGAGCGACTCGATCGGATACTGTACGGCAACGGTCGGCAAGGCATCGCCACCGCCTTCGCCGACCTGCGCCAGGCGATTCCTCGCCACGTAGTCCGGCAGCGGCCGGTCCGGCCGTCCCTGCGGCTCGCCGAAGCGGAACAGCATCGGCATGACGACGGAGCGCGCGCGCGCCAGGCTGTCGGCGAAGCTGCGGTCATTGTTCAGGCGCTGTTCGGCCTCGCGCAGCAGCACCCCCATCTCGGCCAGTTGCGGCGACACGATGCCGGCCGCGGCGACCTGCTCGTGCAGGCCGGCGAGGCGGGTCACGTAGCCGTAGCCGGGGTCGACCTGCGCCTCGAAGAACAGCGCCGTATTGGCCACCACCTTGGCACCGGCGCCGGCGAGCAGGTCCGTCATCTTCGCGTGCAATTCGCGCGGCCAGGGCCAGCGGCCGAGGTTGGCGATGGAGACGTCGTCGATGGCGATGACGGCGATGCGCGACAACGGCTCGCGCGAGGAGGCCTGGACGCCCCAGTCGTAGGCCTTGCGTTCGAGGCTCTGGATGGCGTCGCCGCCGGCCAGCGCGAGCATGACCGCCGAAACGATCAGCCCGAGCAGCCAGTCGGCCTTCCAGAACCCCTTCTTGCGCATGCCCGCCTCCATCCGCGGCGTGCCCGCCGCGTTTCTGGTGTCTTGGTCTTGTCGGCGACGGTCGGCGATTCCGGCGCCGCCGCCGGGCCGTTTTTCCGGCACGAAAGGAAGGCGGGGCGCGGCCCCGGAACAGGAACGAAAACCGTCGGTTAGCCGGTATTCTTACAGTCGCGCCTGAGCGCAGTCAATGTCGGCGCCATGCGGTCGGCGGCACCGCCGGCCGGACGCTCATTCGATGGTGATGTCGACGGTGCGCGCCCGCCGCCGCGTCAGCCACTTGCCGAGGCCGACGACGAACAGCGCGGACAGCGCCGCCGCGACCGTCGCCGCCCAGGACGGCGCCGCGGCAACGGTGCCGGCCAGCGCCGGATCGCTCCAGATCATCGAGCCGGCGACCCAGCCGAGCAGGCCGGCGCCGATCACCACCACGACCGGCCAGCGCTCCATCAGGTGGAGGACGATCTGGCTCGACCAGATGATCAGCGGAATGCTCACCAGCAGGCCGAAGACGAGCAGGCCAAGGTTGCCGTGCGAGGCGCCGGCGACGGCGATGACGTTGTCCAGGCTCATGACGAAATCGGCGACGATGATCGTGCGCACAGCCCCCCACAGGTGGTTGGCCGGCGAGATGTCGTGCCCGTCCGCGTCCTCCGGCACCAGCAGCTTGACGCCGATCCACAGCAGCAGCACGCCGCCGACCAGCTTCAGCCAGGGCAGGTTCATCACCAGCGCGGCGACCATGGTCAGCGCGACGCGCAGGCCGACGGCGCCGGCCACCCCCCAGAGGATGCCGCGACGGCGCTGCGCGGGCGGCAGGTTGCGGCAGGCGAGCGCGATGACGACGGCGTTATCCCCGGAGAGGACGAGGTCGATCATGATGATCTGCAGCACGGCAACCCAGAAATCGGGAGCGAGGAACGACTCGGGCACGACAAACCTCGGCGGACAAAGCGGCGGAAGGCGCGGATTTTATCCCGAAACCTCCCGCGAGTCCGCGCGCATGCCTATAATCCCCGGCATCCTTACGGACGCCCCTGCCCGACGCGCCAGACAGAATGAGAACACGCCGCTCCCGCGCCGCCCGCCGCCCGCCTGCATCGCCGCTGCCCGCGCTCTGCGTGGGCCTCGCGCTGCTCGTCGCCGCCGCGCCGGTGCAGGCCGCCCGGTGGACCGCCGTCGGCGGCAGCAAGGCGAGCGGCGAGCGCATCGAGGTCGACGCCGCCAGCCTCGACCGCAGCGGCGAAGGCAAGGTACGCGCCTGGCACCGCGAAACCTACGCCGGGCGCCAGCTGCACGAGGCCTGGGCCTTCACCTACGTCTCGCTGCAGCAGCTCACCGAATTCCAGTGCGACAAGCGGCTGGCCGCGCCGCAGCAGCGCATCTACGCCGCCGCCGACGGCAGCACGCTGAAGCGGGAAAGCTTCGCCGGCGACGAAGCCGTTCCGGTCGTTCCGGACACGTCGCTCGAAGCGGTCTTCAACCACGCCTGCCGCAAGCCGGCAGCGGCGAAACCGGCGACCGCCACGCCCGCCGCCGAGCCGGCCGCAGCCGCGTCGCCGGCCGGGACGCCGGGCCCGCGCGGCAAGAACGCCAGGAAGGCCGAGGCCGAAGCGCCGCCGGCACCGCCCGCGGGGCCGGCGGCCTGGAGCTACGAGGGCAAGACCGGACCGGCGAACTGGGGCAAGCTGTCCGCCGACTACGCCGCCTGCGGCAACGGCGGCCGGCAGTCGCCGATCGACATCCGCGCACCGATCCGCGCCGACCTGCCGCCGATCCGCTTCGCCTGGCAGCAGATCCCGCTGAGCATCGTCGACACCGGCCACACCATCGAAGTCTCCGGCGAAGGCGGCGGCCACATCGTCGTCGACGGCGAGGAATACGAGTTGCAACGCTTCCGCTTCCGGCTGCCCGGCGAGGAAATCGTGGACGGCCGGCGGGCGGCGATGAGCGTGCAGTTCGAGCATCGCAGCAAGTCCGGCCAGGTCGCCGTCCTCGCCGTACCGCTCGTCGAAGGCAAGGAAAACCGGCTGGTGCGCACGCTATGGACGTCGCTGCCGCTGGAGCCGGGCAAGGCGAAGACGCCGTCCGGCGTGAAGATCGACCCCGGCCTGCTGGTGCCGCAGAAGCGCGACTACCACACCTACGTCGGCTCGCAGACGACGCCACCGTGCGCCGAAGGCGTCCTCTGGCTGGTGCTGAAACAGCCGGTGACGCTGTCGAAGGAACAGATCGCCGATTTCGCGAAGGTGTACCGGAACAACGTACGGCCGGCACAGGCGGCCAATGGCCGGGTGATCAAGACATCGCGCTGACGCACCGCCCGCATCACGACTGACGCGGCGAACGGGACGCCGGGGAGCGCCGGCCGCACGACCGGTTAGGCGGCAAAGATGGCCGGAAACGAAAAGGGCAGGCGGAACGCCTGCCCTTCTTCATGCCGGAGCGGAAAACGCTTACAGCATCGCCTTCAGCAGCTTGGCCATTTCCGACGGGTTGCGCGTGACCTTGAAGCCGCACTCTTCCATGATGGCGAGCTTGGCATCGGCGGTGTCGGCGCCGCCGGAGATCAGCGCGCCGGCGTGGCCCATGCGCTTGCCGGCCGGAGCAGTGACGCCGGCGATGAAGCCGACGATCGGCTTCTTCATGTTGGCCTTGCACCACTGGGCGGCTTCGGCTTCGTCCGGACCGCCGATTTCGCCGATCATGATGACGGCGTCCGTATCCGGATCGTCGTTGAACATCTTCATGACGTCGATGTGCTTCAGTCCGTTGATCGGGTCACCGCCGATACCGACGGCGGACGACTGGCCGAGGCCCAGCTCGGTCAGCTGACCGACGGCTTCGTAGGTCAGCGTGCCGGAGCGGGAAACGACGCCGATGCGGCCCTTCTTGTGGATGTGGCCGGGCATGATGCCGATCTTCACTTCATCCGGGGTGATCAGACCCGGGCAGTTCGGGCCGAGCAGCAGCGTCTTCTTGCCGCCCTTGGCTTCCTTTTCCTTCATCTTGTTGCGCACCATCAGCATATCGCGGACGGGGATGCCTTCGGTGATGCAGATCGCCAGATCGAGGTCGGCCTCGACGGCTTCCCAGATCGCGGCGGCGGCGCCGGCCGGCGGCACGTAGATGACGGAGACGGTGGCGCCGGTCTGCTGCGCGGCTTCCTTGACCGAACCGAAGATCGGGATGTTGAAGATGCTCTCGCCGGCCTTCTTCGGGTTCACGCCGGCGACGAAGCAGTTCTTGCCGTTGGCGTATTCCTGGCACTTCTCGGTGTGGAACTGGCCGGTCTTGCCGGTGATCCCCTGGGTGATGATCTTGGTGTCTTTGTTGATCAGGATGGACATTCAAATGCTCCTTACTTGACCGCGGCGACGATCTTGGTGGCGGCTTCGGCCATCGAGTCGGCGGAGATGATCGGCAGGCCGGAATCCTTGAGGATCTGCTTGCCCAGATCTTCGTTGGTGCCCTTCATGCGGACGACCAGCGGCACGGACAGGTTGACGGCGCGCGAGGCGGCGACGACGCCGGTGGCGATCGTGTCGCAGCGCATGATGCCGCC
>JANJTW010000024.1 GCA_024710925.1 Rhodocyclaceae bacterium
CCAGGCGCGGCGGCGTGCCGGTCTTCAGGCGGCCTTGCGGCAGCTTGAGTTCCTTCAGGCGGGCGGCCAGCGACACCGACGGCGGATCGCCCATGCGGCCGCCAGTGTAGTTCTCCAGGCCGACGTGGATCTTGCCGTTCAGGAAGGTGCCGGCGGTCAACACCACCGCCGAGGCAAAAAAGCGGATGCCCAGTTGCGTCACCGCGCCGCACACTTTGTCGCCCTCGACGATCAGGTCGTCGCAGGCTTCGGCGAAGATGGTCAGGTTGGGCTGGTTTTCCAGCCGGCTGCGGATCGCCTGCTTGTACAGCACGCGGTCGGGCTGCGCGCGCGTCGCGCGCACCGCCGGGCCCTTCGAGCTGTTGAGGATGCGGAACTGGATGCCGGCCTCGTCGGTCGCCGCCGCCATCGCACCGCCCAGCGCGTCAACTTCCTTGACCAGGTGGCCCTTGCCGATGCCGCCGATCGACGGGTTGCAGCTCATCGCACCGAGCGTGTCCATGTTGTGCGTCAAGAGCAGCGTGCGCTGCCCCATGCGCGCGGCGGCGAGCGCCGCCTCGGTGCCGGCATGGCCGCCACCGACGACAATCACATCGAAACGCTCGGGATACAGCATGCGGGCGACCAACTCGACAAAACGCGGAAAAGGGGCTGGATTCTACGCCAGCAGGCTGAAAAATAACAGGTTTTTGTCTTTTTTCCGGCACCGCAGGAAGAATGCCTCAGCCCGTGCTGCATTGCAGCGAACCCGGCGTCGCGCAGTGCGCGATTTGCGCTAGATCAAGAGCAAATCGGCGGCGATGCTGGAGAATCAGCGGATGCTGCGGCGCAACAACCTGTTTTCAGGTCGTCGCGCAGCGCCTGCCCCCGCTGCGCCGCAGCGAATCGAACCCGCGCAAGGAAGAACCGCATGAACAACATGACCGAAAACGCCGCCCTTGAACGCTCCGACCTGCTGCTGCCGCTTGCCGGCAAGAAGGGCCTGATCACCGGCATCGCCAACGACAAGTCGATCGCCTATGCGGTCGCCCGGGCGGTGCGCGGCCTCGGCGCCGAAATCGCACTGACCTACCAGAACGACAAGACCGCGAAATACACGCAGCCGCTGGCCGAGGCGCTTGGCGCCCGCCTCTTCGAAAAACTCGACGTCAGCCAGCCGGGCAGCCTCGAAGGTGTCATCGAGAAGTGCGGCGCCGAATTCGGCGAGATCGACTTCGCCATCCATTCGATGGCCTTCTGCAACGCCGACGACCTGCACGGCCGCGTCATCGACACCACCGAAGCCGGCTTCGACGCGGCGATGAACGTTTCCTGCCACAGCTTCCTGCGCATGGCGAAGGCGCTCGAACCGCTGATGGCGCACGGCGGATCGCTGATCACCATGTCCTACCTCGGCGCCGAGCGCGTCGTCCGCAACTACGGCGTAATGGGCATCATCAAGGCGGCGCTCGAATCGGCGGTCCGCTACATGGCCTACGACCTGGGCCCGAAGGGCATCCGCGTCTTCGCCGTGTCGCCCGGCCCGATCATGACCCGCGCCGCGTCGGGCATCGCCAACTTCAACCAGCTGCTCGAAGCCGACGCGGTCAAGGCGCCGCTCGGGCGCACGGTGACGATCGAGGAAGTCGGCGCGCTGACCGCCTTCCTGTGCACGCCGGGCTCGTCCGGCATGACCGGACAGACGATCTACGTCGACGCCGGCGCGCACATCGTCGCGTAATCACGGGCGGGCGCCACGGCGCCCGCCAGAGTCCACGCCCCCGGCCGGAGTCGGACATGAACGACGAAACGCGCGGCACGATCATCCCGGACCCGGTTCCGGCGCATCCGCTGCTCGACGGCCGCCGCGAAATCGGCCGCGGCGAGAACACCATCGTCCTCGACGGCGACTGCGTCGACGGCCAGGAACGCGTGTTCAAGCTGCTCTCGTCGCCGACCGACTACGCCTACTACACCGCGCCGGACCGCCCGACCGGCCGCCACTTTCCGGTGGTCTATGCCGACCACGGCACGGTCGGCCGCTCCAGCCGCGGCTTCCCGTTCCACATCGTCGAGGTCGAGAAGCTCTACCCGCTGCCCGGCAACGACGAGGCGTCAGCGCTGGCGACACGGATCTCGACCTCCTACTTCGACGCCTGCCTGATGTGGCGCAACCTGGCGCAGGACATGGGCCGCATCGCGCTGCACCACCTGGTCGTGACGCCGATGGGCTGGAGCGAAGCGTTGCACGAATCGCTGCGCGCGCTGGAAGGCTTCGCCGGCGAGTACGACGCGCTGCCCGACCTGATCAAGGCCGACAACCTGATGATGCGCAAGGACGGCACGCTGGTCTTCTCCGACCCGGTGTTCATGGAATAGCCTCCCGCCCCGAATCCCGATGACCATCAACCACGTCTTCTTCGCCTCGCGCGAACTGGCCGAATCGCTGGCCGGCAACCCCTACATGGCGGTGATTTCGATCACCGATCCGGGCACGCCGGCGGCGAGCCTCGACCCGCTGTTCCAGCACGTGCTGCGCCTGTCCTTCTTCGACGCGACGCCGGCCGACGAGTACACGCCGACACCGCCGGGAATGTTCGACCACGCTGTCGCGCGGCGCATCGACGACTTCGTGCGCCGCCTGCACGCGGCGCCATTCGCGATCTCGGTGATGGTGCATTGCGAGGCCGGCGTCAGCCGTTCGGCGGCCGTCGCGCTGTTCGTCGAGGCGGCCACCGGCGCCCCGCTGCAGGCGCGGGAATTCACCTACGAGGCCAATCCCTGGGTGCTCGACCGCCTGCTGGCGCTGCGCCCCGGCCTGCAGATCGACGTGCCGCTCGCGGCCGACGCGCGCGACCGGCGTCGCCAGCAGCGCGCCTGAACGCCCGCCGGCAGTGCCCGGGTGGCCGGCGGCGGCCGGCCGTGGCATGCTAGGCGCAAAACCAACGCCCGCCGCCGCGATGCGCACCCGCCGCCTCTATCTCGACCGCCTCGACCCGGACTCCGGGCCGCACGACGTCGTCGTCGTCATCGACGTACTGCGTTCGTTCTCGACCGCCGCCTACGCCTTCGCCGCCGGCGCCCGTCGCATCTACCCGGTGGAAACGATCGCCGAGGCGCACCGGCTGCAGGCGGCATTGCCCGGGGCGCTGACCACCGGCGCCGTCGGCGGCGGCGCGCCGATTTCCGAATTCGACTACGGCAACTCGCCGACCGCGCTGAGCGGCCTCGACCTCGGCGGACGGACGCTGATCCAGAGCACCGCCGCCGGCGTCCGCGGCCTCGCCCGCTTCGCCGACGCCCGCGCGCTGTTCGCCGGCAGCCTGGTCTGCGCGGCGGCGACGGCGGCAGCGATCCGCCGGCGGCAGCCGGACGAGGTCGTCTTCGTCGTCACCGGCGAGTGGGTGGACCGCGACGGCGACGAGGATCTCGCCTGCGCCGACTACCTCGACGCGCTGCTGCGCGGCGAGTCGCCCGACCCGGCGCCGTTCGCGCGGCGCGTGCGCGAATCGGACTTCGGCCGGCGCTTCCTCGCCGGCGACAACCCGAACCTGCCGCGTTCCGACCTCGACCTGTGCGCGCAGGCCGACCGCTTCGACTTCGCGATGCCGGCCCGGCGCGACGACGGGCGCTGCGTGCTGGTCGCCGAACGCACGCCGGCCTGAGCCCGGCGGCACAATGAAAACGGCCGCCCGCGGGCGGCCGTCGTTCCTCCGGCAAAAGCGCCCGCTCAGGCCGCGACCGTCGCCGGCACCGAGCTGCGGATCAGATGGTCGAAGGCGCCAAGCGACGCCGTCGCCCCTGCCCCCATCGCGATGATGATCTGCTTGTACGGCACCGTCGTCGCGTCGCCGGCGGCGAAGACGCCGGGGACCGAAGTCTGGCCGCGCGCGTCGATCTCGATCTCGCCGTGCTTCGACAAGGCCAGCGTGCCCGTCAACCAGTCGGTGTTCGGCAAGAGGCCGATCTGCACGAAGATGCCTTCGAGCTCGATGCGCTTCGTCTCGCCGGTCGCGCGGTCCTTGTAGGACAGCGCATTCACCTTGCCGCCGTCGCCGTGCACCTCGGTCGCCTGCGCTTCCTTGATGACGGTGACGTTGGCCAGGCTGTACAGCTTCTTCTGCAGCACCGCATCGGCACGCAGTTCGCCGGCGAATTCGAGCAGCGTGACATGGCCGACGATGCCGGCGAGGTCGATCGCCGCTTCGACGCCGGAGTTGCCGCCGCCGATCACCGCCACGCGCTTCCCTTTGAACAGCGGGCCGTCGCAGTGCGGGCAGTAGGCCACGCCCTGGCCGCGGTACTCGCGCTCGCCGGGCACGTTCATCTCGCGCCAGCGGGCGCCGGTGGCGACGATCACGCTCTTCGCCTTCAATACCGCGCCGCTCGCGGTGCGCACCTCATGGAACTGCTCGCCGGGGATCAGCGCTTCGGCGCGCTGCAGATTCATGATGTCGACGTCGTATTCGCGGACGTGCGCCTCCAGCCCGGCGGCGAGCTTCGGGCCGTCGGTTTCCTTGACCGAGATGAAGTTCTCGATCGCCATGGTGTCCAGCACCTGGCCGCCGAAGCGCTCGGCGAGCACGCCGGTGCGGATGCCCTTGCGCGCCGCGTAGATCGCCGCCGCCGCGCCGGCCGGGCCGCCGCCGACGACGAGCACGTCGAACGGCGCCTTGGCGGCGAGCTTCTCGGCCTCGCGCTTCTCGGCGCCGACGTCGAGCTTGGCGACGATCTCCTCGATCGTCATGCGGCCCTGGCCGAAGGGTTCGCCGTTCAGGAAGACGGTCGGCACCGCCATGATCTTGCGCGCCGCAACCTCGTCCTGGAACAAGGCGCCGTCGATCATCGCGCTCGTCGCCTGCGGGTTGAGCACGGCGATCAGGTTCAACGCCTGCACGACGTCCGGGCAGTTGTGGCAGGACAGCGAGATGAAGGTCTCGAAGCGGAACTCTCCGGACAAGGCCTTGATCTGCGCGATCACCTCCGGCGCCACCTTCGGCGGATGGCCGCCGGTCTGCAAGAGCGCCAGCACCAGCGACGTGAACTCGTGGCCCATCGGGATGCCGGCGAACTCGATGCGCGCCGCCTCGCCCGGGCGGCCGACGGCGAACGACGGCTTCAGGCGCGCCGCGCCGTCCTCGCGCACCGTCACCTTCGCCGACAGCGACGCGATATCGTGCAACAGTTCGCGCATTTCCTGCGCGGCGGCGCTGGCGTCGAGCGAGGCGACGAGTTCGATCGGCTGCTGCAGGCGTTCGAGGTAGGCGGCGAGTTGCTGCTTGATGGCGGCGTCGAGCATGGTGTTCTCCCTGATGAATTCGCTACGTTGCAGTCGATGACAGGCTGCAGGGCAAAGGCGCCGACGGGCGGTGCTGCGTCGGAGGGGTTGGGGAGCGAAGAACTTCCCGCCGGCGCCTTTGCGCTGCACTCCCGGCCGCGGCCGGGAGCGGGTGTTACGAGTGCCTTAGATCTTGCCGACCAGGTCCAGCGACGGCGCCAGGGTCTTTTCGCCCGGGGTCCACTTGGCCGGGCAGACTTCGCCCGGGTGCGAGGCGACGTACTGCGCGGCCTGGATCTTGCGCTTCAGCTCCTTGGCGTCGCGGCCGATGCCGAGGTCGTGAATCTCGCAGACCTTGATCACGCCTTCCGGGTTGATGACGAAGGTGCCGCGCAGCGCCAAGCCTTCTTCCTCGATCATCACGCCGAAATTGCGGGTGATCGCGCCGGTCGGGTCGCCGATCATCGGGTAGCGGATCTTCTGGATCGTCTCCGAAGCGTCATGCCAGGCCTTGTGCGTGAAGTGGGTGTCGGTCGACACCGAGTACACCTCGACACCCATGTCCTTCAGCGCGGCGTATTCGTCGGCGAGGTCGCCGAGTTCGGTCGGGCAGACGAAGGTGAAGTCGGCCGGGTAGAAGAAGACGACGGACCACTTGCCCTTGAGGTCGGCTTCGGTGACCGGCACGAACTTGCCGTTGTGGTAGGCGGTGGCCTTGAAGGGCTTGATTTCGGTGTTGATCAGGGAAACGCTCATGTTTATCTCCTTGGGTTGAAGTGGAAGCAACGAGTCGGATGATAGGGGCCGGCGATCAATAAATCTAATTTATATTATGAATTGTCACGATAGCCAAAAACTATTTATCGCCAACTCATTACGCATCGACCGCCGCTGAAACAAATCCATCTTGCATAAAGAAAACTATTGATCCGGCCCGTAAAACTCATGATGCGGCATAGCGGACATGGGGATCGCGGAAGTAGGCCATGACGCGTTCCGGTTCCCGTTCGAGTTGTTCCATGTGCGCAGCGGTTGCCGCCCGCAGCTTTGCCTTGGTCCGAA
>JANJTW010000065.1 GCA_024710925.1 Rhodocyclaceae bacterium
GCCGTCGGCGACGATCAGTTCCACCGGCCGGCCGAGCAGTCCGCCGCCGGCGTTGATTTCCTCGACGGCCAGGCGGACGGCGTCGACCAGCGGCAGTTCGCTGAGTGCCATGGTGCCGCTCAGCGAATGGATGGCGCCGATGCGGATCGGCTCGCCGTTCTGCGCGCGTCCGACGAGCAGTACGGCGATGGCGATGCCGGCGATGGCCGCGAGCAGGAATGCGGCATAGCGGCGCTTCATGTCTGCGAGCTTCTTCGCCAAAACGTCTCCGGGGGATCAGATCTCGCGGTCGGGGGCGTCGAGCGGCAGCTGGAATTGCTGGCGGCGGGCGAGGAAATCCTTGATGGCGCCGTCGGCGGCGGCAAGGATGCCGCGCCGCAGGTCGGCTTCGAGGACGGCCAGGCTGGCTTCGACCAGGTCCGGCAATTCGGCGGAGAGTCGCAGTTCCAGCGTATGGGCGAACTCGGAGGCGAGGCGGGCGGCCAGCGTTTCGTCGAAGCGCTCGCGCGGCGCCGTGTCCGCCGGCGTTTCCGGCGGCACTTCCTCGGTCAGGACCGGGATGTCCTCGTCGCTTGCCGGTAGCGGCGCCGGTGCGGCGGCCGGCGCCGGCACGCCGGCGACGAAGCTGCGGCGGCGCCGCATCAATGTGTCGGCCCGGCTGACGATATCCTCGCCGCCCATCACGCCTTCCCCGTCAGGTCGAGGGTCTGGATCTCGTAGCCGCGATCCTTGTAGAACTTGAAGCGTTCGCGCGCTGGCTGCCGCACCTCGGCGTCCTCGCTGACCACTTCGATGACGCTGGAAAAGCGCGAGAAGGCGGGCGGCACTTCGCCGGACAGGTTCATCAGCCGGTCGTGGCGGGCGCCGTCGGCGGTATCCGGCGGCAGCGCGTCCAGACGGTCGGCGATGAGCACGCCGGTTTCGGCGGCGAGCGGCGAGTCGAGATTGACGTGCGGCACGAAGTCGAGCGGATTGCGCGTCCACAGCGCGCGGTCGAGTGCGCCGGCGACGGCCGGGTCGGGGGCATAGACGACGAGCGGCTTCTTCTGCGCCCACGCCTTGGCGATCAGGCCGGCGGCCGCCGCGATGCGGTCGGCGGCGCCGTGGTAGAAGAAGATCTGCGTCAATTGAGCTTTCCGGCGCGGGCGAGCAGGAAGTGCGTGAGCAGCGGTACCGGCCGGCCGGTGGCGCCCTTGTCGCCGCCCGATTTCCAGGCCGTGCCGGCGATGTCGAGGTGCGCCCAGTCGTATTTCTTCGTGAAGCGCGACAGGAAGCAGGCGGCGGTGACCGAGCCGGCAGCGCGGCCGCCGATGTTCGCCATGTCGGCGAAATTGCTCTTCAGCTGCTCCTGGTAATCGTCCCACAGCGGCAGGTGCCAGGCGCGGTCGCAGGCTTCCTCGCCGGCGTCGAGCAGGTCGCGGGCAAGGCTGTCCTTGTTGGCGAAGACGCCGCTGGCGACGTGGCCGAGCGCGATCACGCAGGCGCCGGTCAGCGTCGCCACGTCGACGACGGTGTCCGGCTCGAAGCGCTCGACGTAGGTCAGTGCGTCGCACAGGATCAGCCGGCCCTCGGCGTCGGTGTTGAGGATCTCGATGGTCTGCCCGGACATCGAGGTGACGATGTCGCCCGGCTTGCTGGCGCCGCCGCCGGGCATGTTTTCGGCGGCCGGGACGACGACGGCGAGGTTCAGCGGCAGCTGCATCAGCGCGGCGGCCTTGATCGTGCCGAGCACGCTCGCCGCGCCGCACATGTCGAACTTCATCTCGTCCATCTCCGGGCCCGGCTTCAGCGAGATGCCGCCGGTGTCGAAGGTGATGCCCTTGCCGACGAGCACGACCGGCTTGTCGCCGGCCTTGCCGCCCTTGTGCTGCAGCACGATCAGTTTCGGCGGCTGGTGCGAGCCCTTGGCCACCGACAGCAGCGAGCCCATGCCGAGCGCCTCCATGTCGGCGCGTTCGAGCACCTGGCAGTCGAGGCCGTGCTCCTGCGCCAGCTTCTGCGCCGTCTCGGCGAGGTAGGCCGGTGTGCACACGTTGCCCGGCAGGTTGCCGAGCGTCTTCGCCAGCGCCATGCCTTCGGCTAGCGCCAGGCCCTGGGCCATGGCCTCCTCGGCCGGCGCCAGCTCGTTGCGGCGCTCGACGGCGAAGGTCAGCTTGCGCAAGGGGCGGCGGACGTCGTCCTTCTTGCTCTTGAACTGGTCGAAGCGGTAGGTCGTTTCGAGCGCGACGACGGTGGCCTGGCGGACGCGCCAGCCGACGCTGCGCTTTCTGACCGGGATCTCGGTCAGGAAAACGGTGCCGTCGAAGGAGCCGGTTTCGTTCAGCGTCTTCGCAGCGACGCGGATCGCCTGGCAGTATTCCTTCTCGCGGAATTCCTTTTCCTTGCCCAGGCCGACCAGCAGCACGCGATCGCACAGCGTGCCGGGAACGTTGTGCAGGAGCAGCGTGGAACCGAGCTTGCCTTCCATGTCGCCGCGCCGAATGATGTCGGAAAGATAGTTGCGCGACGCGTTGTCGAGCAATTCGCCGGGAAGTGTCAGTTTCCTGGGTTCGAAAACGCCGACGACGACGCAGGCGCTGCGCTGTTTTTCCGGGCTGCCGCTTTTTATGCTAAATTCCACTCGCCGCTCCTGAATGCAGGTTTTGCACAGAAACCTGATTATCACCGCAGCTTTTCGCATAAGTCAAAGCATGGTTTTCCAGCGCGCCGTCCGGCGCGAGTTCGCTCAATCCGCCGCCGGCGTCTTCATCGCGCTGTTCGCGATCATGGTCGCCATCCAGGGCATCCGCCTGCTCGGCGACGCGGCGGCCGGCAAGGTCGCGTCCGAGGCCGTGGCGGCCCTGCTCGGCTTCGCTGCCTTGAACTATTCGGCCTATTTGCTTTCGCTGACGCTGTTCGTCGCCGTTTTGCTCTCTTTGTCGCGCAGCTACCGCGACTCGGAGATGATCGTCTGGTTCTCCTCGGGCATGTCGCTGACCGCCTGGGTGCGGCCGGTGCTGGTCTTCGCCGCGCCGCTGGTGCTGGCCATCGCGGCGCTGACGCTGGTGCTGTCGCCGTGGGCGCACCAGATGAGCGCCGAGTTCAAGGAGAAGATCGCCGTGCGCAGCGACGCCTCGCAGGTCGCTCCGGGCAGTTTCAAGGAGGCGTCGTCGACCGACCGCGTCGTCTTCGTCGAGACCGTTGGCGAGGACGAGACGCATGTCCGAAACGTCTTCATCAGCGCCGTGCAGCACGGCCGCCTGGGCGTCACGATGGCCAGCCGCGGCTACCAGGAAACGGCTGAGAACGGCGACCGCTTCATGGTGCTGGAGAAAGGGCGCCGCTACGAGGTCGTGCCGGGGACGCCCGAGTTCCGCATCATGGAGTTCGACCGCTACGCGTTGCGCGTCGAAACAAAGGAGGATCGCGGCGTGACGCGGACGGTTGCCAGCGAATCGTCGCTCGACCTGTGGCGCTCCGACAGCCGCTACGCCCACGCCGAGCTGCTGTGGCGCGTCAACGTGCCGGTGTCGGCGATCGTGCTGGCGCTGCTGGCGATCCCGCTCTCCTTCGTCAATCCGCGTGCCGGCCGCTCGGCCAACCTGATCCTGGCGCTGCTCGTGTACATGATCTACAGCAACCTGCTGTCGATGACCCAGGCCTGGGTCGCACAGGGACGGATTTCGGTCGTCGTCGGGCTGCTGTCGGTGCATCTGGTGATGCTCCTTGCCTTGCCGCTGCTCTTCGCGCGCCGCATCCTGGTGTTCTCCTTCCTGCGGCTGAAACGATGAAGCTCTACAAGCGCTATCTGGCGAGGGAAATTTCGGCGGCGGTGCTGCTCGTGCTGGCGGCCTTTCTCGCGCTGTTCAGCTTTTTCGACCTGATCGGCGAGCTGCGCGACATCGGCAAGGGCGGCTACCAGTTCCAGCACGCCATGGGCTACATCCTGTTGCGCGTGCCGGGGCGCGTCTACGAGCTGATGCCGATCGCCGTGCTGATCGGGGCGCTGTACGCGCTGTCCAACCTCGCCCGCCACTCCGAGATTACCGTCATGCGCGCATCGGGCTTGTCGACGCGCGGGCTGCTCGTCGCCCTGTGCCAGATTGCCGCCGTCTTCGGCCTGGTCACGCTGCTCGTCGGCGAGCTGGTGGCGCCGCCGGCCGAACGCGCCGCGCGCCAGTTGCGCCTTTCCGCGGTCGGCAAGCTGGTCGCCGCGGAGTTCCGTACCGGCCTGTGGGTGAAGGACGACATGACCTTCGTGAACGTCCGCGCGGTGACGCCGGATGCGCAGCTGCGCAGCGTGCGCATCTACGAATTCGACTCGTCGGCGCGGCTCGTCGCGGTGAGCGAGGCGGGGGAGGGCGAGTACCTGCCGCCGGCAAGCTGGCGCCTGAAGAACGTCGTGCGTACCGAACTGGACGGCGACCGCGGCCGGGTCAGTTCGCAGGCGGAAGTGATCTGGAAGTCGGCGCTCAACCCGGACATTCTGTCGGTGCTGCTGGTCAAGCCGGAAAGCATGTCGCTGCTGCACCTGACCTCGTACATCAAGCATTTGCGCGACAACAAGCAGAAGACGCAGCGCTACGAGATCGCGCTCTGGAAGAAGGCGGTCTATCCGCTGGCGGCGCTGGTCATGATCGCGCTGGCGCTGCCTTTCGGCTACACGCACAACCGGGTGTCCGGCGTCAGCCTGAAGATCTTCGCTGGCGTCATGATCGGTATCTTCTTCCACATGCTGAACGGCCTCTTCTCCAACCTCGGCGCGATCAACAGCTGGCCGCCGCTGACCAGTGCGGCGGCGCCGTCGCTGATGTTCATGCTCGCCGCCGCCGGCATGCTGTGGTGGGTGGAGCGGCGCTAGGTCGGCTGGCGCCGCCGGCGCTTCAGGCGGCGACGATGCGCGTGTCGGCGATGCGGTCGTGCAGGAACTGGCCGTCCTTGTCGAACAGCGCCCACAGGATGCCGATGCCGCCCAGGCCGACGCTCGGCCAGGCCGCCATGTAGCGCAGCACCGCCTGCGCCGGCCTCAGCCGGCCGCCCTTCGCGTCGACGACGCGGATGCGCCAGGTCTTCATTGCCAGCGTTTGTCCGCCGTGCACCCAGAACCAGCCGAAGTAGATCATCAGCACGACGAAGGCGTGAATCTTGATCGCCACGTGCGACGCCCGCAGGCCGGCGAAGGCGCCGAGCAGCATGTGCGGCACGATCAGGGCAAAGATCAGGACGGCGGCGACGAGCAACAGTTCGTAACTCATCGCCGCGAGGCGCCGGGCAAGGCCGGGCGGGGTCGGGTTTTCGGTCATCGGGGTCTCAGCGGCGGTCTGCGCCGGTCGTGGTGGATTCGGACGGTTTGCCTTGTGCCGGACGTTCGGCGCGCAGGCGGCGCTTTTCCTCCTCGGGGAGGGCGTTGTACTGCCGCCATTTCTCCTTCATTGCGGCCCGCTTTTCGGGGTCCATCTTTTTGATTTCTCGGTACTTCTGCCGGGCGGCGAGGCGTTGCTCCGGCGTCAGCGCGGCCCAGGTGCGCATCCTTTCCTGCAGGCGCTGCTGGTCGGCGGGCGGCATGGCGCGGTAGCGCTGCGCGATGCCGAGCCATTTCTTGCGCCGGTAGTTTTCCATCCGGTCCCACTCGTCGGCGAGTGGGGCGAGTATCGCCTGCTGCTCCTTGTCGAGGGCGGACCAGGCCGGTTGCGGCGGCGTTGCGGCGACCGCCGGACCGGGTTCGGCCGCCGCCGCCACCCCCAGGCTCAGCGCCGCGGCCAGTGCTAGCGCGAATCGCCGAGCCACGATTCGAATCCGGCGTCGAGCAGGGCTTCGACCGGAACGTCGTCTGCGAGCAGCGCGGTGTCTACCTCGCTCAACTCTTCGATCAGGCTGTCGGCGTGCCAGTAGGCGACCAGCCAGGTGGCGGCGAGCAGGGCGCCGGCGGCGAGCAGCAGGCGCGAGCGCGGCGAGCCGAGGTGCAGGCGGGCGAAGCGGCCGGCACCGGCAAGTACCGGCTGGTGCGCCGGTTGCTTCTGTACGGCGAGCGCCCGCTCGCGGGCTTGGCGCAGCCGTTCAAGCTGGCCGGTGTCAATGTCCGTCAGTCGGCGGTCGAGCAGCGTACGGACCCGGCTGCCGAAATGCAGTTCGTTCATAGGCTCACCCCCTTGGCCTTCAAGGCCGCTGCCAGCGCGTGCGTCGCGCGCGAGCAATGTGTTTTCACGCTGCCTTCCGAGCAGCCCATGGCCCGGGCCGTTTCGGCGACATCCATGTCTTCCCAGTAACGCATCAGGAAGGCCTCGCGTTGACGCGGCGGCAGCCTGCCGATTTCGTGTTCGATGAGCGCCATCACCTGCGTCTGCTGGAGGCGGCCGTCGGGGGTGTCCGCCAGCTTGGAGGTGTTCTCCGTCGCCATCGATTCGAGCAGGTCGAAGTCGTCGTCGTGGTCTTTCGGCGCGAGCATCGAGAACAGGGTGGTCCACGTCGTGCGCACCCGCTGCCGCCGGTGGTGGTCGCGGATGCCGTTCTGCAGGATGCGCTGGAAGAGCATCGGAAATTCCGCGGCCGGCCGGTCGCCGTATTTTTCGGACAGCTTCATCATCGTTTCCTGGACGATGTCGAGGGCGCTTTCGTCGTCGCGCACGGCATAGGCAGCCTGGCGGAACGCCCGTCGCTCCACGGAAGCGAGAAAATCCGACAGTTCTCGTTGCGTTGCCAGGGAGGGGGTTCCTTCGGGAAATCAGGTGGCTAGCGGCGCGGGAACGGGCATCCGCCTTGACCAAACGGGGCCTTACCGATATGGTTACGCGTTTTTCGAGAACCAGGTTTGTAAGGCGGAACCAGATGAAGATGACCGGTGCGGAGATTGTAATCAGGTGCCTGCAGGAAGAAAAGGTCGAATACATGTTCGGCTATCCCGGCGGGGCTGTGCTGCATCTCTATGACGAGCTGTTCAAGCAGGATCAGATCAAGCACATCCTGGTTCGCCACGAGCAGGCCGCGGTGCATGCCGCCGATGGCTACGCCCGGTCGACGCAGAAGGTCGGCGTCGCGCTGGTGACCTCCGGCCCCGGGGCGACCAATGCCGTCACCGGCATTGCCACCGCTTACATGGACTCGATCCCCATCGTCGTCCTCTCCGGCCAGGTGCCGGTGCCGGCGATCGGCCAGGACGCCTTCCAGGAAGTGGACATGGTCGGCATCACGCGGCCGTGCGTGAAGCACAACTTCCTCGTCAAGGACGTGCGCGAGCTGGCGGATACGATCAAGAAGGCCTTCCACATCGCCAGAACCGGCCGCCCGGGACCGGTCGTCGTCGATATCCCGAAGGACGTGACGGCGCATACCTGCGATTTCGCCTACCCGGAATCGGTGCAGATGCGCTCGTACAACCCGGTGGTCAAGGGCCATCTCGGCCAGATCAAGAAGGCCGTGCAGCTGCTTGCCGAAGCCAAGCGCCCGATCATCTACGTCGGCGGCGGTGCCGTGCTGTCCGACGCCGCCGAGCCGCTGCGCAAGCTGGCGCACCACCTCGGCTATCCCGTCACCAATACGCTGATGGGGCTCGGCGCCTTCTCCGGGACCGACAAGCAGAACCTGGGTATGCTCGGCATGCACGGTACGGTCGAAGCGAACATGGCGATGCACTACGCCGACGTCGTCCTCTCGGTCGGCGCCCGCTTCGACGACCGCGTCATCGGCAATCCGGCGAATTTCGCCGAGGAACCGCGCAAGATCATCCACATCGACATCGACCCGTCGTCGATCTCGAAGCGCGTCAAGGTCGATGTGCCGATCGTCGGCAACGTGCCGGACGTGCTCGAAGAGATGTGGAAGCTGGTCGAGGGCCGGAAGCCGGATCCGGCGCAGACCGCCGACTGGTGGCAGCGCATCGGCGAATGGCGCAGCAGGAACTGCCTCGGCTACAAGCAGGACAAGGAGCTGATCATGCCCCAGTACGTGGTGCAGAAGCTCTATGAAATCACCAAGGGCGAGGCGATCGTTTGCTCCGACGTCGGTCAGCACCAGATGTGGGCGGCGCAGTACTACCCGTTCGCCGAGCCGCGCCGCTGGCTCAACTCCGGCGGCCTCGGCACGATGGGCGTCGGCCTGCCGTACGCGATGGGCGCGCAGTTCGCGAATCCGGACGCGACGGTCGTCTGCGTCACCGGCGAAGGCTCGATCCAGATGTGCATCCAGGAACTGTCGACGGCCAAGCAGTTCCGCCTGCCGATCAAGATCATCAGCCTGAACAACCGCTATCTGGGCATGGTTCGCCAGTGGCAGGAAATGTTCTACGGCAGCCGCTACTCGGGCTCGTACATGGATTCGCTGCCCGACTTCGTCAAGCTGGCCGAGGCCTACGGCCACGTCGGCTTCCGCGTCGAGAAGCCCGAGGATGTCGAGCCGGTGCTGAAGAAGGCCTTCATCGACCACAAGGACGACCTGGTCTTCATCGACTTCCAGACCAACCGCGAAGCCAACGTCTTCCCGATGGTGGCGGCCGGCAAGGGGCTGACCGACATGATCCTGGCCGAAGACCTGTAAGCGCGCGGAGAACGAGAAAATGCGTCACATCATTTCCATCCTGATCGAGAACGAAGCCGGCGCCCTCTCGCGCGTTTCCGGCCTCTTTTCCGCCCGCGGCTACAACATCGAGACGCTGACCGTGGCGCCGACCGAAGACGCCTCGCTGTCGCGCATGACCATCGTCACCACCGGCTCCGACGACGTCCTCGAACAGATCACCAAGCAGCTGAACAAGCTGGTCGATGTCGTCAAGGTCGTCGACCTGTCGGAGGCCGCGCACATCGAGCGCGAACTGATGCTCATCAAGGTCCGCGCCACCGGCAAGGACCGCGAGGAGATGAAGCGCATGGCCGACATCTTCCGCGGCCGCATCATCGACGTCACCGATTCGACCTACGTCGTCGAGCTGACCGGTTCCAGCAGCAAGCTCGATTCGTTCATCAGCGCCATCGACACCGGCCTGATCCTCGAAACCGTTCGTACCGGCGTCAGCGGCATCGGCCGTGGCGACCGCATCCTCAAAGTCTGATTGAAAGAAAGGCCAAACTGAAATGAAAGTCTATTACGACAAGGACGCCGACCTCTCGCTGATCAAGGGCAAGAAGGTCACCATCGTTGGCTACGGCTCGCAGGGCCACGCCCATGCCCAGAACCTCAAGGACTCCGGCGTCAAGGTCACGGTCGGCCTGCGCAAGGGCGGCGCCTCCTGGTCGAAGGCCGAGAAGGCCGGCCTCAAGGTCGAGGAAGTGGCGAAGGCGGTCAAGGGTGCCGACGTCGTCATGATCCTGCTGCCGGACGAGAACATCCCCGCCGTCTACTACAACGACGTCGAGCCGAACATCAAGAAGGGCGCCGCGCTGGCCTTCGCGCACGGCTTCAACGTGCATTACAACCAGGTCGTGCCGCGCGCCGACCTCGACGTGATCATGGTCGCGCCGAAGGGCCCGGGCCACACCGTGCGCTCCGAGTACCTGAAGGGTGGCGGCGTGCCGTCGCTGATCGCCGTGCATCAGGACGTGTCGAAGAAGGCCAAGGACATCGCGCTGTCGTACGCCGCGGCCAACGGCGGCACCAAGGGTGGCGTCATCGAGACAAACTTCCGCGAAGAGACCGAGACCGACCTCTTCGGCGAGCAGGCCGTCCTCTGCGGCGGCGCCGTCGAGCTGGTCAAGATGGGCTTCGAGACCCTGGTCGAAGCCGGCTACGCGCCGGAAATGGCCTACTTCGAGTGCCTGCACGAGCTGAAGCTGATCGTCGACCTGATGTACGAGGGCGGCATCGCCAACATGAACTACTCGATCTCGAACAACGCCGAGTACGGCGAGTACGTGACCGGGCCCGAGGTCATCAACGAGCAGTCGCGCGCCGCCATGCGCAACGCGCTGAAGCGCATCCAGACTGGTGAATACGCCAAGATGTTCATCCTCGAGGGCAAGACCAACTACCCGAGCATGACCGCCTACCGCCGCCTGAACGCCGACCACCAGATCGAGAAGGTAGGTGGCCAGCTGCGCGACATGATGCCGTGGATCAAGGCCAAGGCCCTGGTCGACAAGTCGAAGAACTGATCGCCCCGGCGTTCGGTCCAAGGGCCGGTACCGCATTCGCGGTGCCGGCTTTTTTCATTGGGGCGCCGGCCATGTGCATTGCGCGACTGCCGTACGGCGTAGCGCGCTTTTGCAGGCGGGTCCGCGTGTGCGTGCGCTAAAATGACGTTCCTGGATTCCACGGAGGCGACACCCAAGGTGCCCGATATCGAACACGCCCCGCCGCCCTTGCCCGACAAGCGCCGCCGCGGCATCTACATCCTGCCGAACCTGTTCACCACGGCGGCGCTGTTCGCCGGCTTCTATGCGATCGTGCAGGCGATGAACCAGCGCTTCGAGTACGCCGCGGTGGCGATCTTCGTTGCCATGGTGCTCGACGGCCTCGACGGCCGCATTGCCCGCATGACCAACACCCAGAGCGAGTTCGGCGCCGAGTACGACTCGCTGTCCGACATGGTCTCCTTCGGCGCCGCGCCGGCGCTGGTGATGTATGAATGGGCGCTGCAGGACCTCGGCAAGCTCGGCTGGGTCGCTGCCTTCATCTACTGCGCGGGCGCCGCCCTGCGCCTGGCGCGCTTCAATACCAACATCGACGTGGTCGACAAGCGCTACTTCCAGGGCCTGCCCAGCCCGGCCGCGGCGGCGCTGGTGGCCGGCATGGTGTGGGTGGGCATCGACAACGGCTTCGCCGGCAACGACCTGCGCTGGTACGCTGCAGTACTGACCATCTTCGCCGGCGTATCGATGGTCAGTAGCGTGCTGTTCTGGAGCGGCAAGAGCATCAACCTGCGCAAGAGCGTGCCCTTCATCGTGCTGATCGCGCTCGTGCTTGCCTTCGCGCTCATTTCCAGCTATCCCCCCGGC
>JANJTW010000073.1 GCA_024710925.1 Rhodocyclaceae bacterium
GCCTACCTGAAGAAATTCCCGATCAGCACGCTCAAGATCGACCGTTCCTTCGTCGTCGGCATTCCCGAGGACGACAACGACTGCGCGATCGCCCGCGCCATCGTCACGATGAGCCAGCAGCTGCGCCAGGAAACGGTGGCCGAGGGGGTGGAGACGGAAGCGCAGATGCGCTTCCTGCAGGGGCTCGGCTGCGACCAGCTGCAGGGCTATCTGTTCAGCCCGCCGGTGCCGGCCGATGCCTTCGCCGATATGCTGCGCGAGGACCGGCGTCTGGCCGGCGTCGTTCCGGCGCGGACGCCGGTCGTCGACCAAGCGGGCGGCGTCAGACCTTGAAGCGCATCGACAGGTCGAGCGCGCGCACGTCCTTGGTCAGTCCGCCGATCGAGATGCGGTCCACGCCGGTTTCGGCGATGGCGCGCAGCGTCTCCGCGCCGACGCCGCCGGAAGCTTCGAGGACCGCCCGGCCGGCGGCCAGGCACGTCGCCTCGCGCAGGTCGGCGAGGCTCATGTTGTCGAGCAGCACCATCGTCGCGCCGGCGTCGAGCGCCTGACGCAGCTCGTCGAGGTTCTCGACCTCGATCTGCACGAACTGGCAGGCGCCGCCGCTCGCTGCCGCGGCGGCCTTCGCCGCCGCCATCGCCGGCGCGATGCCGCCGGCGGCGAGGATGTGGTTTTCCTTGATGAGGATCGCGTCGAACAGTCCGATGCGGTGGTTGTCGCCGCCGCCGCACTTGACCGCGTACTTCTGCGCCAGGCGCAGGCCGGGGATCGTCTTGCGCGTGTCGACCACCTTCGCCCGCGTGCCGGCGACGATGTCGGCGTAGTGGCGCGCCTTGGTGGCGACGCCGGAGAGCAGCTGCAGGAAATTGAGCGCGCTGCGCTCGGCCGAGAGCAGCGCCCGCGCCTCGCCCTCGATCTCGCAGAGCAGCTGGTCCGGCGCGATGCGCTCGCCGTCGCGCGCGTGCCAGCGGATCGTTGCGCTTGGGTCGAGCCGGGCGAAGACGCGGTCGAACCAGGCGGTGCCGCAGAGCACCGCGTCCTCGCGCGAGATGACGGTGGCGCTGCCGCGCTTGCCGGCGGCGATCAGGCCGGCGGTCAGGTCGCCGCTGCCGATGTCCTCGGCCAGCGCGGCGCTGACGTTGCGCTCGATTTCATCGGCCGGGGGAAGTGCAAAATCCATCGCGTTTCTCCTATGATGGGCGAA
Source organism: Rhodocyclaceae bacterium (assembly GCA_024710925.1). GTDB lineage: Bacteria > Pseudomonadota > Gammaproteobacteria > Burkholderiales > Rhodocyclaceae > Proximibacter. The sequence goes on from JANJTW010000073.1 coordinate 1,205, forward strand.
ATTCTAGCATCGACGGAAAGGTGGCCATGCTCAGCGTCCTCCACGTCAGCCTCGGCGTCCTCATCGCCTTCGCCGTCGCCGCCGTCCTCGTCTACTGGTACGTGCAGGACGTCACGCAGAAGAAGCACGCGGTGCTCAGGAACTTCCCGATCGTCGGCCACCTGCGCTACTTCTTCGAAAACCTCGGCGAATACTTCCGCCAGTACTTCTTCCTCGGCGACCGCGAGGAAATGCCCTTCAACCGCGCGACGCGCGCCTGGGTCTATCGGCTGGCCAAGAACGAGGGCGGCATCCTCGGCTTCGGTTCGACCTACGATATCCACGAGGCCGGCGCGCTGATCTTCGTGAACGCGCCCTTCCCGGTGCTGGAGGAGGAGCGCGAGCCGACGCCGCCGCTCCTGATCGGCGAGGGCGCCTGCGACCATCCGTTCGCCGGCCGCTCGCTGGTCAACGTCAGCGGCATGAGCTACGGCGCGATCTCCAAGCCCGCCGTGCAGGCGCTCTCGCGCGGCGCGGCGAAGGCCGGCTGCTGGATGGATACCGGCGAAGGCGGCCTGTCGCCGTACCACCTAGAAGGCGGCTGCGACCTGATCTTCCAGATCGGCACCGCCAAGTACGGCGTGCGCGACGAGCAGGGCCGGCTGTCGCCGGAAAAGCTGCGCGAGGCGGCCGCGCACGAGACGGTGCGCGCCTTCGAGATCAAGCTGTCGCAGGGCGCCAAGCCGGGCAAGGGCGGCGTGCTGCTGGCCGGCAAGGTGACGCCGGAGATCGCGCGCATCCGCGGCATTCCGGCCGGGCAGGACTCGCTGTCGCCGAACCGCCATCGCGACATAGGCAACATGCGCGAGCTGCTCGACATGGTCGAGCGCGTGCGCGACATCACCGGCAAGCCGGTCGGCGTCAAGACCGCCATCGGCGGCTGGCACTTCATGAACGACCTGTGCGAGGAGATCCTGCGCCGCGGCCTGCACGCGGCGCCGGACTTCCTCGCCATCGACGGCGGCGAGGGCGGCAGCGGCGCCGCGCCGCAGGCGCTCGCCGACCACATGGCGCTGTCCATCGACGAGGCGCTGCCGCGCGTCGCCGACGCGCTGATCGAGGCCGACCTGCGCCGGCGCGTGCGCCTGATCGCCGCCGGCAAGCTGCTGACGCCGGCGCGCGTCGCCTGGGCGCTGGCCGCCGGCGCCGATTTCGTGAACACCGCGCGCGGCTTCATGTTCTCGCTCGGCTGCATCCAGGCGCTGCGCTGCCACACCAACACCTGCCCGACCGGCATCACCACGCACAACGAGCGCCTGCAGCGCGGCCTCGTCGTCGAGGACAAGGCCGAGCGCGTCGCCTTCTACTGCGCCAACATGAACCGGGAAGTCGACATGATCGCCCATGCCTGCGG
>JANJTW010000149.1 GCA_024710925.1 Rhodocyclaceae bacterium
CCCTTCCCGTCGGAATGGATGCGCAGCCGCCGCTACGGCATGCTCTTCCACGGCAACGGCGGCGACGGCGCCGTCTGGCAGCAGAGCCGGCTGGCCGCGCAGGGCAGCATCGAGGCCTGCGTCCACGGCGCCGGCATGCGCCTCGCCGTCTCCAGCGGCCTGCGCCGCCTTGGCGTGCCGCTCGCCGCCGAACGCATGCGCGGCTATGACCTGGAGATCCTCGGCGGCCTGTCGGCGCTCGACTCGCTGCTGCAGCACCTGCCGGCCGACTGGCGAGAGCGCCTGCCGCTGCATCAGATCAATGTCCTCGTCGACGACCCGGCGCAACCCGACGGCGTGCAGACGGCGGCGATCATCTCGGCCAACGCCGACCGCTCGCTGACGCTGACCGTACCACTGCACCCCGGACAAACGCTGTGCTGGGCGATCCGCCAGCCGCAGGCGGCCGAAGCCGACATGCGCGAGGCGCTGGCAGACGCCACTGCCGACGGCCCGGCGCCCGATTTCGCATTGTTCTTTTCCTGCATCGGCCGCGGCCCCTATTTCTACGGCGGCGAGGATCGCGACCTCGCCGCGCTCCGCCAGCGCCACCCCGGGCTGCCGGTGCTCGGCGCCTACGGCACCGGGCAAATCGCCTTCCGCGGCGGCAACAGCCGGCAGCTGCACAATGCCGTCGTCACCGCCCTCTTCCACCGCACACCGGACGACCCCGACCATGTTCAACCCCAGCCGTGAGCAGGTGCGCCGCTTCTTCTGCGAGGCCTGGCGAAAGCACCTGAACCGCTCTGTCCTCGACGGCGCCGAAGTCACCGCCGTCGACATCATCCTCCGCCACCCCGAATACCACGCGCTGCTGGCGAGCGGCGAGGAGGCGGTAGCGAAGGACTGGACGCCCGAGGGCGGCGAGATGAACCCCTTCCTGCACCTCTCGCTGCACCTCGCCGTCGCCGAGCAGATCGCCATCGACCAGCCGCCCGGCGTGCGCGCCGCCTGGCAGAAGCTCGCCGCCCGCCACGATCCGCACGCCGCCGAGCACATCATCCTCGAATGCCTCGGCGAGACGATCTTCCGCGCACAGCAGGTCGGCGGCGGCATGGACGCACTGGCCTACGTCGAGAGCATCGAACGCGCGGCGCGCGGCTGAGTCGATTTTCCCTTTCAGAAGATTCAGAACAAAAACCCTCAGGAGACCCCGCCCATGAGCACCCCCGACCTGTTCACGTCGATCCGTCTCGGTGCCCTTGACCTGCCCAACCGCATCGTCATGGCGCCGCTGACCCGCAACCGCGCGCTGGCCGGCAACGTGCCAGGTCCGCTCACCGTCACCTACTACCGCCAGCGCGCCTCGGCCGGCCTGATCGTCAGCGAGGCCTCGCCGGTCTGTGCCGAAGGGCACGGCTACCCGCGCACGCCGGGAATCCATTCGGCGGCGCAGGTCGCCGGCTGGCGCGCCGTCACCGACGCGGTGCACGCCGAAGGCGGGCGCATCTTCCTGCAGCTGTGGCACGTCGGCCGCATCTCGCACCCATCGCTGCAGCCGGACGGCGCGGCGCCGGTGGCCCCGTCGGCACTGAAGCCGGCCGGCCAGGTATGGACCGGCAGCGGCCTCTCCGATTACGTGACGCCGCGCGCGCTCGCCCGCGATGAATTGCCCGGCATCGTCGCCGCCTACCGGCAGGCGGCCATGAATGCGAAGGAAGCCGGCTTCGACGGCGTCGAGGTGCACGGCGCCAACGGCTACCTGCTCGACCAGTTCCTGCGCTCCTCGACCAACCGGCGCGACGACGACTACGGCGGTGCGGTCGAAAACCGCGCCCGTCTGCTGTGCGAAGTCGTGCAGGCCGCCTGCGAGGTCTTCGGCGCCGGCCGCGTCGGCATCCGCCTGTCGCCGGAGAACCGCTTCAACGACATCGGCGACGAAAACCCGCAGGCCACCTTCGAGTACGTCGCCCGCGCCCTGTCGCCGCTCGGCCTCGCTTACCTGCACGTGCTCGAAGGCGACATGACCAGCGATGCGGCACCGGCCGTCGACTACGCCCGGCTGAAAGCCGCCTTCGCCGGCCCGTACATGGCCAACAACGGCTACGACAAGGCGCGCGCCACCGCGGCGATTGCCAGCGGTCGCGCCGATCTGGTCGCCTTCGGCCGGCCGTTCATCTCGAACCCCGACCTGCCGGCACGGCTGGCCGCCGACGCGCCGCTCGCCGACGCCAACCCGAAGACCTTCTACAGCGGCGAGGAGAAGGGCTACATCGACTATCCGGCGCTGGAGAACTGAATGCGCTTCGAAGGTTCCGACAACTACGTCGCCACGCGCGACCTGACGCTCGCGGTGAACGCCGCGGTGACGCTGCAGCGGCCGCTCTTGATCAAGGGCGAACCGGGCACCGGAAAAACCATGCTCGCCGAGGAAGTGGCGGCGGCGCTCGGCCTGCCGCTGTTCCAGTGGCACATCAAGTCCACCACCAAGGCGCAGCAGGGCCTCTACGAGTACGACGCGGTGTCGCGGCTGCGCGACTCGCAGCTCGGCGACCCGAAGGTCGAGGACATCGCCCACTACATCGTCAAGGGCGTGCTGTGGCAGGCCTTCGAATGCGAGACGCCGTGCGTGGTGCTGATCGACGAGGTGGACAAGGCCGACATCGAGTTCCCCAACGACCTCTTGCGCGAACTCGACCGCATGGAGTTCCACGTGTACGAAACGCGGCAGACGGTGCGCGCGAAGCACCGGCCGCTGGTCTTCATCACCTCGAACAACGAGAAGGAGCTGCCTGACGCCTTCCTGCGCCGCTGCTTCTTCCACTACATCAGGTTTCCCGACCGCGAGACGATAGCGAAGATCGTCGATGTGCACTTCCCCGGCCTGAAGAAGGACCTGCTGCGCGAGGCGCTGGAAGTCTTCTTCGAGCTGCGCGAGGTGCCCGGGCTGAAGAAGAAGCCCTCGACCTCCGAACTGCTCGACTGGCTGAAGCTGCTGCTGGCCGAGGACATCCCGCCGGAAGCGCTGCGCGCCAAGGACCAGAAGGCGGCGATCCCGCCGCTGCATGGGGCACTGCTGAAGAACGAGCAGGACGTGCATCTCTTCGAGCGGCTGATCTTCATGGCGCGGCAGAACCGCTGAAGCCACAGGCCAGACCGGCATGCTCGTCGACTTCTTCCTGCACCTCAAGGACCGCCAGCTGCCGGTCTCGACCAAGGAGTTCCTGACGCTGCTCGCAGCGCTGCAGCAGGGCGTCATCGGCCACAGCCTGGACGATTTCTACGTGCTGGCCCGCACCACGCTGGTCAAGGACGAGGCCAATTTCGACAAGTACGACCGCGCCTTCGCCGAGTACTTCAAGGGCATAGAAGCCCTGCCCGGCATGGACAAGGCGATCCCCGAGGAATGGCTGCACCAGTCGATGAAACGGCACCTGACGCCCGAGGAACAGGCGAAGCTGGAGAAACTCGGCTGGGACAAGCTGATGGCGGAGTTCGAGAAGCGCCTCGCCGAGCAGAAAGGCCGGCATGCCGGCGGCAGCAAGTGGATCGGCACCGGCGGCAGCTCACCCTTCGGCCACGGCGGCACGCACCCGGAAGGCATCCGCGTCGGGGGAAAAAGCGAGAACCGCTCGGCGGTGAAGGTGTGGGAGCAACGCGAGTTCCGGAACCTCGACGACCAGGTCGAGCTCGGCACGCGCAACATCAAGGTCGCGCTGCGCCGGCTGCGCCGTTTCGCGCGCACCGGCGCCGCCGAGGAACTCGACCTCGACGGTACCATCGCCGGCACCGCGAAGAACGCCGGCTGGCTCGACCTGCACCTGCACCCGGAACGGCACAACGCGGTGAAGGTGCTGCTCTTTCTCGACATCGGCGGCTCGATGGACGATCACGTGCGCATCTGCGAGGAACTGTTCTCGGCCTGCCGCAGCGAATTCAAGCACCTCGAACACTACTACTTCCACAACTGCGTCTACGAGGGCCTGTGGAAGGACAACCGCCGCCGGCACAGCGAGCGCATCCCGACGCACGACGTGCTGCACCGCTACGGCAGCGACTACAAGGCGGTCTTCGTCGGCGACGCCAGCATGAGTCCGTACGAGATCCTGCACCCCGGCGGCAGCGTCGAGCACTGGAACGAGGAACCCGGCGCCGTCTGGCTAGGTCGAATCACCGGGACTTTCCCGCACGCGATCTGGCTCAACCCGGAGCCGGAGCACGTCTGGCAGTACCGCCAGTCGACGGCGCTGATCGGCAACCTGATGGGCGGCCGGATGTTCCCGCTGACGCTCGACGGGCTGACCCGCGGCATGCGCGAATTGAGCAAGTGACGCCGCCGGGCGGTGTCTTTCCGCCCGCAAGTGAGCTAGAGTACAAACAACGACCCCGCGCGCAGCACGAGGAGGAAACATGGAACAGGGAGCCATGCACCACCGCCCGATGCCGGCATCCGGACAACCGCACCGCGGCCACGCCGGCCGAGGACCGGACGACGATCTGATCGAACTCATCGACGACCTCGACGACGACGGCGCCGGCCCGCAAACGCATGCGCCGTGGCGGGTGCTGATCGCCGACGACGACCCGAGCGTGCACGAAGCCACCGTCGCCGCCCTTGCCGGCCAGCGCATCCACGACCGGCCGCTCAGCTTCCTGCACGCCTACTCCGCCGGCGAGACGGTTTCGCTGCTCGCCGCCGGCAGCCCGGTGCATCTCGTGCTGCTCGACGTGGTCATGGAATCGCCGGAGGCCGGGCTGCACGCCGTAGACGAGATCCGCGACACGCTCGGCCTGCGCGACCTGAAGATCGTCATCCGCACCGGCCAGCCGGGACAGAAGCCGGAGCAGGAAATCCGCCGCAACTACGCCATCGACGGCTATGCGAACAAGGCCGAGTTGACGCGCGGCATGCTGCGCGAGGTGATCGCCGCCGCACTGCAGCCGCCGGCGATACCGAACGGGGCGCACTGAGATGGCCGCCCCCGCTTTCCGCCGCAAGCTGCTCGGATTCCTCGTCGCTGCCGCTGCGCTCGGTCCGGCCGGCATTTCCGGGCTGATCCGGGAAGCGCTCGCCGCCGGCGC
>JANJTW010000172.1 GCA_024710925.1 Rhodocyclaceae bacterium
GTGGCTTCCTCCTGATCCAGGTCGCCGTGGGTGCGGCGGGGTGTTCCCGTCGCGTGTGGACTTGAAAGGAGAAAGGACCTATGGGTCTCAATCTTGACGACAAGAAGGCCGTAGTGGCCGAGGTGTCGGCACAGGTGCAGAACGCCCAGACGATGGTCGTCGCCGAATACCGTGGCATCGAGGTGAGCGATCTCACCAAGCTGCGGAAAAAGGCGCGCGAGTCTGGCGTCTACCTGCGCGTGCTGAAAAACACCCTCGTGCGTCGTGCCGTCGCGGACACCCCGTTCGCCGGCCTCGCCGAGCAAATGGTCGGCCCCCTGATCTATGCGATTTCCGAAGACGCCGTGGCGGCCGCCAAGGTGCTCAACGACTTCGCCAAGGGCAACGACAAGCTGGTCCTGAAGGCGGGCTGCTACAGCGGCGACGTCCTCGACAAGGCCGGCGTTCAGGCACTCGCCTCCATCCCCAGCCGCGAGGAACTCCTCGCCAAGCTGCTCGGCGTCATGCAGGCGCCGGTGTCGGGCTTCGCCGGTGCGCTCGCAGCGCTGGCCAAGAAGCGCGAGGAAGAGGGCGCTGCGGCCTGATCTCACCGCTACGCTTAATACGCAAATACACGCAAGAATCTGTTTTAGGAGCTAATTAAATGGCTATCAGCAAAGAAGACATCCTCGAAGCCGTCGCCGGTATGACGGTCATGGAACTGAACGATCTGGTCAAGGCGTTCGAAGAGAAGTTCGGCGTTTCCGCCGCCGCTCTCGCCGTCGCCGCCCCGGGCGCCGGCGGTGGCGCTGCCGCTGCCGCCGAAGAGCAGACCGAGTTCACCGTCGTCCTGACCGGCGCCGGCGACAAGAAGGTCGAAGTCATCAAGGTCGTCCGTGCCGCCACCGGCCTGGGCCTCAAGGAAGCCAAGGACCTCGTCGACGGCGCTCCGAAGCCCGTCAAGGAAGGCATTCCGAAGGCCGATGCCGAGGCCCTCAAGAAGCAGCTCGAGGACGCCGGCGCCAAGGTCGAGATCAAGTAATCTCGCCCCTGCAAAGCTGGGCTGGCGGCAGAATTGCCGCCAGCCCTTTTGTGCTTTTCTGGAAACGGGTCGGACAAGCCTGAAGAAATTGTCGCTGGCAGCGCCCAAACGAAAGCGGTGGATCGTCCCGCGCGCTTCCGTTTGATTGTTGCAGTACCCGGACCGGGACTTCCGTCCTTTCGGGAACCCCAGGAATTATTGCCCACTGAGCTCGGAGCAACCATGACCTACTCCTATACCGAGAAAAAGCGCATCCGGAAAAGCTTCGCCAAGCGCGCCAGCGTGCTTGACGTGCCCTTCCTGCTGGCGACGCAGCTCGACTCCTACACCCAGTTCCTGCAGGCCGCGGTTCCCCCGGTGCAGCGCCGGAACCAGGGCCTGCAGGCCGCCTTCACGTCGATCTTCCCGATCGTCAGCCACAGCGGCAATGCCCGCTTGGAGTTCGTCAGCTTCCAGCTGGCCGAGCCGACCTTCGACGTCAAGGAATGCCAGCAGCGCGGCCTGACCTTCGCCTCGGCGCTGCGCGCCAAGGTCCGCCTGGTCATCATGGACCGCGAGGCGCCTGACACCGTCAAGGAAGTCAAGGAGCAGGAGGTGTACATGGGCGAGATTCCGCTCATGACGACCACCGGCTCGTTCGTCATCAACGGTACCGAGCGGGTCATCGTCTCGCAGCTGCACCGCTCGCCGGGCGTCTTCTTCGAGCATGATCGCGGCAAGACCCATTCCTCGGGCAAGCTGCTCTTCTCGGCGCGCGTCATTCCCTACCGTGGCTCGTGGCTGGACTTCGAGTTCGACCCGAAGGACATCCTCTTCTTCCGCGTCGACCGCCGCCGCAAGATGCCGGTGACGACGCTGCTGAAGGCGATCGGCCTGACGCCGGAACAGATCCTGCGCACCTTCTTCGATTTCGACACTTTCTTCATCGGCAAGAAGACCATCGACTTCGAACTGGTGCCCGAGCGCCTGCGCGGCGAAGTCGCCCGCTTCGACTTCTGCGACAAATCGGGCAAGGTCATCGTCGCCAAGGACAAGCGCATCACCGCCAAGCACATCCGCGAGCTCGACGCCGCCGGCATCAAGCGCATCGCCGTGCCGGAGGACTTCATCGTCGGCCGCGTTGTCGCGCAGAACATCATCGACCGCGAGACCGGCGAAATCCTCGCCGGCGCCAACGACGAGATCACCGAATCGCTGCTGAAGAAGCTGCAGGAGGCCGGTGTCGAAGAGCTGCAGACGCTGTATACCAACGATCTCGACCGCGGCGCCTTCATCTCGAACACGCTGCGCACCGACGAGACCGCTTCCCGCCAGGCTGCGCGCGTCGCCATCTACCGCATGATGCGCCCGGGCGAACCGCCGACGGAAGAAGCCGTCGAGATGCTGTTCCAGGGGCTGTTCTATTCCGACGAGCGCTACGACCTGTCGGCCGTCGGCCGCATGAAGTTCAACCGCCGCCTGCAGCGCCCGGACGTCATCGAGCACAAGGTGATGCTGGCGCACGTGCCGTCGGCGAAGAGCGAGGGCGTCGTTAACGCGATCATCGAGATCGCCGGCGGTGTCGCCTCGGCGGTGCAGGATCTGCTGGGCGAGCTGCACTACGGCCCGCGCGCCGTCGCCGAGAACCTGACGCAGGCAGAAGCCGAGGCGCTGGGCGCCAAGCTGAAGTCGCTCGGTGCCAGCGTCGAAGTGCGCGAGCAGCTGACGCTGTCGCCGCGCGACATCGTCGAAGTCATCCAGATCCTGGTCGAGCTGCGTAACGGTCGCGGCGAGATCGACGACATCGATCACCTCGGCAACCGCCGCGTGCGTTCGGTCGGCGAACTCGCCGAGAACCAGTTCCGCGCCGGTCTCGTCCGCGTCGAGCGCGCCGTCAAGGAGCGTTTGAGCCAGGCCGAATCCGACAACCTGATGCCGCACGACCTGATCAACGCCAAGCCGATCAGCGCCGCGATCAAGGAATTCTTCGGTTCCAGCCAGCTGTCGCAGTTCATGGACCAGACCAACCCGCTGTCCGAGATCACGCACAAGCGCCGCGTCTCGGCCCTCGGCCCGGGCGGTCTGACGCGTGAGCGCGCCGGCTTCGAGGTGCGCGACGTGCACCCGACGCATTACGGCCGCGTCTGCCCGATCGAGACGCCGGAAGGCCCGAACATCGGCCTGATCAACTCGCTGGCGCTGTTCGCCCGTACCAACGACTACGGCTTCCTGGAGACGCCGTACCGCAAGGTCGTCGACGGCAAGGTCACCGATCAGATCGAGTACCTGTCGGCGATCGAGGAAGGCCGCTACGTCGTCGCCCAGGCGAACGCGACGCTGGACGCCTCCGGCGCGCTGACCGACGAGCTGGTGACCTGCCGCGAGAAGGGCGAAACCATCCTCGCCGAACCGTCGCGCGTGCAGTACATGGACGTTGCCCCGGGCCAGATCGTTTCCGTCGCCGCCTCGCTGATTCCCTTCCTTGAGCACGACGACGCGAACCGCGCGCTGATGGGCGCCAACATGCAGCGTCAGGCCGTGCCCTGCCTGCGTCCTGAGAAGCCGGTCGTCGGCACCGGCATCGAGCGCACCGTCGCCGTCGACTCGGGTACCGCCGTGCAGGCGCTGCGCGGCGGCGTCGTCGACTACGTCGATGCCTCGCGTATCGTGGTCCGCGTCAATGACGACGAGACCGTGCCGGGCGAAGTCGGCGTCGACATCTACAACCTGGTCAAGTACACCCGTTCCAACCAGAACACCAACATCAACCAGCGTCCGACCGTCAAGGTCGGCGACGTCATCGCCAAGGGCGACGTGGTTGCCGACGGCGCGTCGACCGACAAGGGTGAGCTGGCCCTCGGTCAGAACATGCGCATCGCGTTCATGCCGTGGAACGGCTACAACTTCGAAGACTCGATCCTGATCTCCGAGCGCGTCGTCGCCGAGGACCGCTACACCTCGATCCACATCGAAGAGCTGACGGTCGTCGCCCGCGACACCAAGCTCGGTCCGGAAGAAATCACCCGCGACATCGCCTCGCTCGGCGAAGTGCAGCTGTCGCGCCTGGACGACTCCGGCATCGTGTATATCGGCGCCGAGGTCGAGGCCGGCGACGTGCTGGTCGGCAAGGTGACGCCGAAGGGGGAAACCCAGCTGACGCCGGAAGAGAAGCTGCTGCGCGCGATCTTCGGCGAGAAGGCGTCCGACGTGAAGGACACCTCGCTGCGCGTGCCGTCGGGCATCGCCGGTACCGTCATCGACGTCCAGGTGTTCACCCGCGAAGGCATCGAGCGCGACAAGCGCGCCCAGTCGATCATCGACGAGCACCTGCGCGGCTACAAGACCGACCTCGCCGACCAGATGCGTATCGTCGAACGCGATACCTTCTCGCGCGTCGAGCGCCTGCTCACCGGCAAGGTCGCCAACGGCGGCCCGAAGAAGCTGGTCAAGGGCACGGCGGTGAGTAAGGACTACCTCGCCGGCATCGATGCGCACCACTGGTTCGACATCCGCATGGCCGACGAAGAAGTCGCCCAGCAACTCGAACAGCTGAAGGAAGGCCTTGAGCAGACGCGCAAGGACTTCGACATCGCCTTCGAGGAGAAACGCAAGAAGCTCACCCAGGGCGACGAACTGCCGCCGGGCGTGCAGAAGATGGTCAAGGTCTACGTCGCCGTCAAGCGCCGCCTGCAGCCGGGCGACAAGATGGCCGGCCGCCACGGTAACAAGGGCGTCGTCTCGCGCATCGTGCCGGTCGAGGACATGCCGCACGACAAGGACGGCTTCCCGGTCGACATCGTGCTGAACCCGCTCGGCGTGCCGTCGCGGATGAACGTCGGCCAGATTCTCGAAGTGCACCTCGGCCTCGCCGCCAAGGGGCTCGGCTTCAAGATCGCCGACATGCTGCGTCGCCAGGCCAATGTCAAGGAAGTGCGCGGTTTCCTGGAACAGATCTACAACGACCAGGGCAAGCCGGAAGACCTGAACGAGCTGAACGATGCCGAAATCATGGGCATGGCCGAGAACCTGCAGAGCGGCGTGCCGTTCGCGACGCCGGTCTTCGACGGTGCCAAGGAAGAGGAAATCAAGGCCATGCTGCGGCTGGCCGGCATGCCGGAGTCGGGCCAGATGGTGTTGTTCGACGGCCGGACCGGCGAGCAATACGAGCGTCCGGTGACCGTCGGCTACATGCACTTCCTGAAGCTGCACCACCTGGTCGACGACAAGATGCACGCTCGTTCGACCGGCCCGTACTCGCTGGTCACCCAGCAGCCGCTGGGCGGCAAGGCGCAGTTCGGCGGCCAGCGCTTCGGCGAAATGGAAGTCTGGGCGCTGGAAGCCTACGGCGCGTCGTACGTGCTGCAGGAAATGCTGACCGTGAAGTCCGACGACGTGAATGGCCGTACCAAGGTGTACGAGAACATCGTCAAGGGCGAGCACAAGATCGATGCCGGCATGCCGGAGTCGTTCAACGTTCTGGTCAAGGAAATTCGGTCGCTGGCGATCGACATTGACCTGGAACGCTACTGATTCAAGGACTGGGAGTTAGACGATGAAAGCACTGCTTGATTTGTTCAAACAGGTAACGCAGGAAGAGGAATTCGACGCGATCACCATCGGCCTCGCGTCGCCCGAGAAGATCCGTTCCTGGTCCTACGGCGAAGTGAAGAAGCCGGAAACCATCAACTACCGCACCTTCAAGCCGGAGCGCGACGGTCTGTTCTGCGCCAAGATCTTTGGCCCGATCAAGGACTACGAGTGCCTGTGCGGCAAGTACAAGCGCCTCAAGCACCGCGGCGTGATCTGCGAGAAGTGCGGCGTCGAAGTGACGCTGGCCAAGGTGCGCCGCGAGCGCATGGGCCACATCGAGCTGGCCAGCCCGACCGCGCACATCTGGTTCCTGAAGTCGCTGCCGTCGCGTCTGGGCATGGTCCTCGACATGACGCTGCGCGACATCGAGCGCGTGCTGTACTTCGAAGCCTTCGTCGTCTGCGATCCGGGCATGACCCCGCTCAACCGCGCCCAGCTGTTGACCGAGGACGACTACCTGGCCAAGGTTGAAGAGTACGGCGACGACTTCCAGGCGCTGATGGGCGCCGAAGGCATCCGCGAACTGCTGCGCAACCTCGACCTCGACAGCGAAGTCGAGAAGCTGCGCGGCGAGCTGGAAGTGACCGGCTCGGAAGCCAAGAACAAGAAACTTGCCAAGCGCCTGAAGGTGCTCGAGGGCTTCCAGAAGTCGGGCATCAAGCCGGACTGGATGATCCTCGAAGTGCTGCCGGTGCTGCCGCCGGACCTGCGTCCGCTGGTGCCGCTGGACGGCGGCCGCTTCGCGACTTCGGATCTGAACGACCTCTACCGTCGCGTCATCAACCGCAACAACCGCCTCAAGCGCCTGCTCGAACTGAAGGCGCCGGACATCATTGTCCGCAACGAGAAGCGCATGCTGCAGGAGTCGGTCGACTCGCTGCTCGACAACGGCCGTCGCGGCAAGGCGATGACCGGCGCCAACAAGCGCCCGCTGAAGTCGCTGGCCGACATGATCAAGGGCAAGGGCGGCCGTTTCCGTCAGAACCTGCTCGGCAAGCGTGTCGACTACTCCGGCCGTTCGGTCATCGTCGTCGGTCCGCAGCTCAAGCTGCACCAGTGCGGCCTGCCGAAGCTGATGGCGCTCGAACTGTTCAAGCCGTTCATCTTCAACAAGCTCGAACTGATGGGGCTGGCTACGACCATCAAGCAGGCGAAGAAGATGGTCGAATCGCAGGAGCCGGTGGTCTGGGACATCCTCGAAGAGGTCATCCGCGAGCATCCGGTCATGCTGAACCGTGCGCCGACGCTGCACCGCCTGGGCATCCAGGCCTTCGAGCCGACGCTGATCGAAGGCAAGGCCATCCAGCTGCATCCGCTCGTCTGCGCGGCTTTCAACGCCGACTTCGACGGCGACCAGATGGCCGTGCACGTGCCGCTGTCGCTCGAAGCGCAGATGGAAGCCCGCACGCTGATGCTGGCCTCGAACAACGTGCTGTCGCCGGCCAACGGTGAGCCGATCATCGTGCCGTCGCAGGACATCGTTCTCGGTCTCTACTACGCGACGCGCGACCGCATCAACGGCAAGGGCGAAGGCCTGTATTTCGCCGACGTCGGCGAAGTGACGCGTGCGCTGGCGGCCAAGGAAGTCGACCTGCACTCGCGCGTCTCGGTGCGCATCAAGGAATACGAGTCGGACGGCAATGACGGCTGGAACGAGAAGATCACGCGCTACCAGACCACCGCCGGTCGCGCGCTGCTCTCCGAGATCCTGCCCAAGGGTCTGCCGTTCAGCGTGCTCGACCGGCCGCTGAAGAAGAAGGAAATCTCGAAGCTGATCAACACCGCCTTCCGCCGCTGCGGCCTGAAGGAGACGGTCGTCTTTGCCGACAAGCTGATGCAGAACGGCTACGCGCTGGCGACCCGCGCCGGCATCTCGTTCTGCTCGGACGACATGCAGGTGCCGGCGAAGAAGTACGAGATCATCGCCGAGGCCGAGAAGGAAGTTAAGGAAATCGAGACCCAGTACACCAACGGTCTGGTGACCCAGGGCGAACGCTACAACAAGGTCGTCGACATCTGGGGCCGCACCGGCGACCAGGTGGCGAAGGTCATGATGGAGCAGCTCGGCCACGAGGAAGTGATCGACCGTCACGGCAAGAAGGTCAAGCAGGATTCGTTCAACTCGATCTTCATGATGGCCGATTCCGGCGCCCGCGGCTCGGCGGCGCAGATCCGCCAGCTGGCCGGCATGCGCGGCCTGATGGCCAAGCCGGACGGCTCGATCATCGAGACGCCGATCACGACCAACTTCCGCGAAGGCCTGAACGTTCTCCAGTACTTCATCTCGACGCACGGCGCCCGCAAGGGTCTCGCCGACACCGCGCTGAAGACCGCGAACTCCGGTTACCTGACGCGTCGTCTGGTCGACGTGACGCAGGATCTGGTGGTCATCGAGGACGACTGCGGCACCGAGAACGGCGTCACCATGAAGGCCCTGATCGAGGGCGGTGAAGTCATCGAGGCGCTGCGCGAGCGCATCCTCGGTCGTGTTGCCGTGGCTGACGTGGTCAATCCGGAAACCGACGAAACGGTTATCGAGGCCGGCACGCTGATCGACGAGGACGCCGTCGACCTGATCGACGCGCTGGGCATCGACGAGGTGCGAGTGCGCACTCCGCTGACCTGCGATACGCGCTACGGCCTTTGCGGCAAGTGCTATGGCCGCGACCTTGGTCGTGGTACGCCGGTCAATACCGGCGAGGCGGTTGGCGTCATTGCCGCGCAGTCGATCGGCGAACCGGGCACGCAGCTGACCATGCGCACCTTCCACGTCGGCGGCGCGGCTTCGCGCGCGGCAGTGGCCTCGCAGGTCGAGACGAAGAGCGCCGGTGTCGTCCGCTTCACGGCGACGATGCGCTACGTCACCAACGCCAAGGGCGAGAAGATCGTCATCACCCGTTCCGGCGAAGTGCTGATTACCGACGACAACGGTCGCGAGCGCGAGCGCCACAAGGTGCCGTACGGCGCCACGCTGCAGGTCAATGACGGTCAGGCCGTCAAGGCCGGGGCCAAGCTGGCGACCTGGGACCCGCACACCCGCCCGATCATCAGCGAATACGGCGGTACGGTGAAGTTCGAGAACGTCGAGGAAGGCGTTACCGTTGCCAAGCAGATCGACGACGTCACCGGCTTGTCGACGCTGGTCGTGATCGATCCGAAGCGCGGCGGCAAGGCGCAGACCAAGGGCCTGCGTCCGCAGGTCAAGCTGCTCGACGCCAGCGGCGACGAAGTCAAGGTGCACGGCACTGAACATGCGGTGGCGATGACCTTCCAGGTCGGCGCCATCATCACCGTGGTCGACGGCCAGCAGATCTCGGTCGGCGACGTGCTCGCCCGCCTGCCGCAGGAATCGGCCAAGACCCGCGACATTACCGGCGGTCTGCCGCGCGTCGCCGAGCTGTTCGAGGCGCGCACGCCGAAGGACGCCGGCCTGCTCGCCGAGTTCACCGGTACCGTGTCGTTCGGCAAGGATACGAAGGGCAAGCAGCGTCTGGTCATCACCGACCTCGACGGCGTCACCCACGAGTACCTGATCCCGAAGGACAAGCACGTGCTGGTGCACGACGGCCAGGTGGTGAACAAGGGCGAATCGATCGTCGACGGCGAACCCGATCCGCACGACATCCTGCGCCTGCAGGGGGTCGAGGCCCTGGCCCGTTACATCACCGACGAAGTGCAGGACGTTTATCGCCTGCAGGGCGTGAAGATCAACGACAAGCACATCGAGGTGATCGTTCGCCAGATGCTGCGCCGCGTGAACATCGTCGATCCGGGCGATACCCGCTTCATCAAGAGCGAGCAGGTCGAGCGCGCCGAAGTGCTGGACGAGAATGACCGTGTCGCCGCCGAAGGCAAGATTCCGGCAACCTACGAGTACGTGCTGCTCGGCATCACGAAGGCGTCGCTGTCGACCGACTCGTTCATCTCGGCCGCATCCTTCCAGGAAACGACCCGCGTACTGACCGAGGCGGCGATCATGGGCAAGCGCGACGAACTGCGCGGCTTGAAGGAAAACGTCATCGTCGGTCGTCTCATTCCGGCGGGTACCGGCCTCGCGTACCACAATACGCGTCGTCAGCAATCGACCGGCGAGGATATCGCTTTCGATCGCCCGATCCTCGACGAGGATGCGCCGGCTGCAACGGAGGAAAACGCGCAGCCGAACACCTGAAATACCGCCGCCCCCGTGCCTGTGGCGGGGGCGGCAGGTTGACTTTGGACTTGATCAACCATAAAATCTCGGGTCTTTGTCAGCAAAGGCTAACCAAAGCCTTTGTTTTAAATAACAAAATCGCCGGGGCGGAGTTGTCCGCCTTGGCTTTTTTGCGGTCCGGCGACGTTATCGTGGCGGCCGCAAGATACTTGGGACTTGAAAAATGCCGACCATCAACCAACTCGTGCGTCAAGGCCGCAAGGCCGAGATCACCAAGAGCAAGGTTCCTGCGATGGAACGTTGCCCGCAGAAGCGTGGTGTCTGCACCCGCGTCTATACCACCACGCCGAAGAAGCCGAACTCCGCGCTGCGGAAGGTTTGCAAGGTGCGCCTGACCAACGGCTTCGAGGTTATCTCGTACATCGGTGGTGAAGGTCACAACCTGCAGGAGCACTCCGTTGTCCTGATCCGCGGTGGTCGTGTCAAGGATCTGCCGGGTGTCCGTTACCACACCGTTCGTGGTTCGCTCGACACTCAGGGCGTCAAGGATCGTAAGCAGGCGCGCTCGAAGTACGGCGCCAAGCGTCCGAAGGCAGCGTAATTTCTGCCTGAGTAAGTGGGCGCTCAGGATGGGCGGCCGGGAAAGGCTTTGCCTTTCAACTGAATTGTGAACCAGAGAGGTTGTTATGCCCCGTCGTCGTGAAGTACCGAAGCGCGATATTCTGCCGGATCCGAAGTTCGGTTCGGTCGATGTCTCCAAGTTTGTTAACGCCATCATGCAGAGCGGCAAGAAGTCGGTTGCCGAGCGCATCGTCTATGGTGCCTTTGAGCAGATTTCCACGAAGAGCGGCAAGGATCCGCTGGAAGTCTTCGCGGCTGCAATGAACAACGTCAAGCCGATGGTCGAAGTCAAGTCCCGTCGCGTCGGCGGTGCCAACTACCAGGTGCCGGTCGAGGTTCGTCCTGCCCGTCGCGCCGCGCTGGCAATGCGCTGGCTGCGCGAAACCGCGCGCAAGCGCTCCGAGAAGACCATGGGTCTGCGCCTGGCTGCCGAGTTGATGGAGGCTGCGGAAAACCGCGGTGGCGCCGTGAAGAAGCGTGACGAAGTGCATCGCATGGCTGAAGCCAACAAGGCTTTCGCTCACTTCCGCTTCTAAGTTTCGCTGTCTTTTCAGCGAATTCTCGTTCTTTAAACACGAAGGTTACTACTGTGGCACGCAAAACCCCTATTGAGCGCTACCGCAACATCGGTATCAGCGCGCACATCGACGCCGGCAAGACCACCACGACCGAGCGCATCCTCTACTACACCGGTGTTAACCACAAGATCGGTGAGGTTCATGATGGTGCCGCCACCATGGACTGGATGGAGCAGGAGCAGGAGCGTGGCATCACCATCACCTCCGCCGCCACCACGTGTTTCTGGAAGGGCATGGAAATGCAATTCCCGGAGCATCGCTTCAACATCATCGACACGCCGGGACACGTCGACTTCACGATCGAAGTCGAGCGCTCGATGCGCGTCCTTGACGGCGCCTGCATGGTGTACTGCGCCGTGGGTGGCGTGCAGCCGCAGTCCGAGACCGTCTGGCGCCAGGCGACCAAGTACAAGGTGCCGCGTCTTGCCTTCGTGAACAAGATGGACCGCTCCGGCGCGAATTTCTTCAAGGTCGTTGACCAGATGAAGACCCGCCTGAAGGCCAACCCGGTGCCGATCGTGATTCCGATCGGTGCCGAGGACACCTTCACCGGGGTCGTCGATCTGATCAAGATGAAGGCGATCATCTGGGACGAGGCGTCCCAGGGCATGAAGTTCGAGTATCAGGATATCCCGGGCGATCTCGTCGAAACCGCGCAGACGTGGCGCGAGCAGATGGTCGAGGCGGCTGCCGAAGCTTCCGAGGAGCTGATGAACCAGTACCTCGAGAACGGCGACCTGCCGGAGAAGGACATCATCTTCGGTCTGCGCACGCGCACGATCAATTGCGAAATCCAGCCGATGTTGTGCGGTACCGCCTTCAAGAACAAGGGCGTGCAGCGCATGCTGGATGCGGTCATCGAGCTGCTGCCGTCGCCGGTCGATATTCCGCCGGTCGAGGGCGAAAAGGAAAACGGCGACAAGGATTGCCGCGAAGCGTCCGATAGCGCCAAGTTCTCGGCGCTGGCGTTCAAGCTGATGACCGACCCGTATGTTGGCCAGCTGACCTTCATCCGCGTCTATTCGGGTGTGCTGAAATCCGGCGATACCGTTTACAACCCGATCAAGTCGCGCAAGGAGCGCATCGGCCGCATCCTGCAGATGCATGCGAACAACCGCGAGGAAATCAAGGAAGTTCTCGCGGGCGACATCGCCGCCTGCGTCGGTCTGAAGGAGTGCACCACGGGCGAGACGCTGTGCGACCCGGAAGCGCCGATCATCCTCGAGCGCATGGAATTCCCGGAGCCGGTGATCCACGTCGCCGTCGAGCCGAAGACCAAGGCCGACCAGGAGAAAATGGGCATCGCCCTGAATCGTCTGGCGGCCGAAGATCCCTCGTTCCGCGTGCGTACCGACGAAGAGTCGGGCCAGACCATCATCTCGGGCATGGGCGAATTGCACCTCGAGATCATCGTCGATCGCATGAAGCGCGAATTCAGCGTCGAAGCCAACGTCGGTGCGCCGCAGGTGGCCTATCGCGAGTGCATCAAGAAGGCTGTCGAGCAGGAAGGCAAGTTCGTCAAGCAGTCCGGCGGTCGCGGTCAGTACGGCCACGTCTGGCTCAAGATCGAGCCGAACGAGGCGGGCAAGGGCTACGAATTCGTCGATGCGATCAAGGGCGGTACGGTGCCGCGCGAATTCATCCCGGCGGTCGACAAGGGGCTGCAGGATGCCGTCACCAGCGGCGTGCTCGCCGGCTTCCCGGTGGTCGACGTCAAGTTCACGCTGTTCGACGGTTCGTACCACGACGTCGACTCGAACGAAAACGCGTTCCGCATGGCCGCTTCGATGGCCTTCAAGGAAGGCATGAAGAAGGCTTCGCCGACGCTGCTCGAGCCGATGATGGCCGTCGTTGTCGAGACGCCGGAGGACTACATGGGTAACGTCATGGGCGACCTGTCCGGTCGTCGCGGCATGGTGCAGGGGATGGACGACCTGCCCGGTGGCATGAAGGAAGTCAAGGCCGAGGTTCCGCTGGCCGAGATGTTCGGCTATTCCACGCAGCTGCGCTCGTTGACCCAGGGTCGTGCCACGTACTCGATGGAATTCAAGCACTACGCCGAAGCGCCGAAGAACGTCGCTGAAGCTGTCATCAACAAGAAGTAATCTGAATTTTTGAATTAGCTGAGGATAGAGAAAATGGCCAAAGGTAAATTCGAACGTACGAAGCCGCACGTGAACGTTGGCACGATCGGTCACGTTGACCACGGCAAGACGACGCTGACGGCGGCGATCACGACCGTTCTGTCGCGCAAGTTCGGTGGCGAGGCGAAGGCCTACGACCAGATCGACGCGGCGCCGGAAGAAAAGGCGCGCGGCATCACGATCAACACCGCGCACGTCGAGTACGAAACCGAGACCCGTCACTACGCCCACGTCGACTGCCCGGGCCACGCCGACTACGTCAAGAACATGATCACCGGTGCCGCCCAGATGGACGGCGCCATCCTCGTCTGCTCGGCCGCCGACGGCCCGATGCCGCAGACCCGCGAGCACATCCTGCTGGCCCGTCAGGTCGGCGTGCCGTTCATCATCGTCTACCTGAACAAGTGCGACATGGTTGACGACGCCGAGCTGCTCGAGCTGGTCGAAATGGAAGTGCGCGAGCTGCTGTCGAAGTACGAGTTCCCGGGCGACGACGTGCCGATCATCAAGGGTTCGGCGCTGAAGGCCCTCGAAGGCGACCAGTCCGAAATCGGCGAGCCGTCGATCTTCCGTCTGGCCGACGCGCTGGACAGCTACATCCCGACCCCCGAGCGCGCCATCGACCAGCCGTTCCTGTTGCCGATCGAAGACGTCTTCTCGATCTCCGGCCGTGGCACCGTCGTCACCGGCCGCGTCGAGCGCGGCATCGTCAAGGTCGGCGAGGAAATCGAGATCGTCGGTATCAAGCCGACCGTCAAGACGACCTGTACCGGCGTCGAAATGTTCCGCAAGCTGCTCGACCAGGGTCAGGCCGGCGACAACGTCGGCGTGCTGCTGCGCGGCACGAAGCGTGAAGAAGTCGAGCGTGGCCAGGTGCTGGCGAAGCCGGGTTCGATCACCCCGCACACCCACTTCACCGGTGAGGTGTATGTCCTGTCGAAGGACGAAGGCGGTCGTCACACCCCGTTCTTCAACAACTACCGTCCGCAGTTCTACTTCCGCACGACCGACGTGACCGGCGCCATCCAGCTGCCGGAAGGCACGGAAATGGTCATGCCGGGCGACAACGTGTCGATGACGGTCAAGCTGATCGCGCCGATCGCCATGGAAGAGGGCCTGCGCTTCGCCATCCGCGAAGGCGGCCGTACCGTCGGCGCCGGCGTCGTGGCGAAGATCATCGAGTAATTCGTTCTTTCGACAATCGCGGCGGGGTGAATGCTTCGCTCCGCCGCCCGCTCTTTGGAAAGCAAAATGCAAAACCAGAAGATCCGCATCCGCCTCAAGGCCTTCGACTATCGCCTGATCGACCAGTCGGCCCTGGAGATCGTCGAGACCGCCAAGCGCACCGGCGCCGTCGTCCGTGGTCCGGTGCCGCTGCCGACCAAGATCCAGCGTTTTGACGTGCTGCGCTCGCCGCACGTAAACAAGACCTCGCGCGACCAGTTCGAGATCCGCACCCATCTCCGTCTGATGGACATCATCGACCCGACCGACAAGACGGTCGATGCGCTGATGAAGCTGGATCTGCCGGCGGGTGTCGACGTCGAGATCAAGTTGCAGTAAGGAAGTATTTGCGGATATAATCCGCCGTTTTCGCGGGTGGCCCCATTGGGGTCGCCCATTTTGACTTGTAGCAACAGTCTCGCCGGCCAATCGTAGCCGGCAAGAGGAGAATAACCATGAGTCTAGGCCTTGTTGGGCGCAAGGTCGGCATGACGCGCATTTTCACCGAGGACGGCGCGACCGTTCCGGTGACCGTGCTCGACGTGTCGAACAACCGCGTGACCCAGATCAAAACGCCTGAAACCGACGGCTATGCCGCGGTGCAGGTGACCTTCGGCCAGCGCCGCGCTTCGCGCGTCGGCAAGCCGCTCGCCGGCCATCTGGCGAAAGCCGGTGTCGAGGCGGGTCACGTCCTCAAGGAGTTCCCGGTATCTGCCGAGGAGCTCTCGAATCTGAAGCCGGGTGATCAGATTGCGGTCACCATCTTCGCCGTCGGCCAGAAGGTCGATATCTCCGGCGCTTCGATCGGCAAGGGCTTCGCTGGCGGCATCAAGCGCCATAACTTCAGCTCGAACCGCGCTTCGCACGGCAACTCGGTTTCGCACAACGCGCCGGGTTCCATCGGTATGGCGCAGGATCCGGGTCGCGTTTTCCCGGGCAAGCGCATGTCCGGTCACCTCGGCGACGTCAAGTCGACGATCCAGAACCTGGAAGTCGTTCGCGTCGATGTCGAGCGCCAGCTGCTCCTCGTCAAGGGTGCGGTGCCGGGCTCGAAGGGTTCGGACGTGGTCGTCCGCGCGGCGGTCAAGGGCTAAGGGGGCGACATGGAACTGAAAGTCATCAACGAACAAGGTCAGGAAGCTGCCAAGCTGCAGGCGTCCGACGCGCTGTTCGGCCGCGACTACAACGAATCCCTGGTGCATCAGGTCGTCGTCGCCTATCAGGCCAACGCGCGCTCCGGTGATCGCAAGCAGAAGGGGCGCGCCGAGATCGCCAAGTCCACCAAGAAGCCGTGGAACCAGAAGGGCACCGGTCGTGCCCGCGCTGGTCGTGCTTCGTCGCCGCTGTGGCGTGGGGGTGGCAAGATTTTCCCGAATACGCCGGACGAGAACTTCAGCCAGAAGCTGAACCGCAAGATGTACCGCGCCGGCATGGCGTCGATCCTTTCCGAGCTGGCTCGTCAGGATCGCCTGTCGGTGGTCGAGAATCTCGCCGTCGATGCGCCGAAGACCAAGCTCTTCGCGCAGAAGATCAAGGGCATGGGCTTCGACTCGGTGCTCGTCGTCATCGACGCGCTCGATGAGAACACCTATCTCGCCTCGCGCAACCTGCCGAACGTGCTGGTTCTCGAAGTTAACGAAACCGATCCGGTCTCGCTCATCCGCTTCCCGCAAGTGCTGATGACCAAGAACGCGGTCGCCAAGTTTGAGGAGATCCTGGGATGAACCAAGAGCGTCTGATGCAAGTGCTGCTTGCGCCCCAGATTTCCGAAAAGGCGACCTGGGTTGCCGAAAAGAACGAACAGGTGATCTTCCGCGTCGTTTCCGATGCCACCAAGCCGGAAATCAAGGCCGCGGTCGAACTGCTGTTCAAGGTTCAGGTCGAGTCCGTCCAGGTGTCGACCGTCAAGGGCAAGCAAAAGCGTTTCGGCCGCTCGATGGGCCGTCGCAAGAACTGGAAGAAGGCTTTCGTCAGCCTGAAGCCGGGTCAGGAGATCAATTTTGCTGAAGGGGGGGCTGTGTAAATGGCGCTCGTCAAAGTAAAACCGACGTCCCCCGGCCGCCGTGCCGTCGTCAAGGTCGTCAACCCGAATCTGCACAAGGGCAAGCCCTTTGCCGGTCTGGTCGAGAAGAAGAACAAGAACGCCGGCCGCAACAACAACGGGCGCATCACCACCCGTCACCAGGGCGGTGGCCACAAGCAGCATTACCGCGTGGTCGACTTCAAGCGCAACAAGGACGGCATCCCGGCCAAGGTCGAGCGTCTCGAATACGACCCGAACCGTACCGCCAACATCGCGCTGCTGTGCTACGCCGATGGCGAGCGCCGCTACATCATCGCCCCGAAGGGCATGGTTGTCGGCCAGGAAGTGATGTCCGGTTCGGAAGCGCCGATCAAGTCGGGCAATGCGCTGCCGATCCGCAACATCCCGGTCGGTACGACCATTCACTGCATCGAGATGGTGCCTGGCAAGGGGGCGCAGCTGGCGCGTTCGGCCGGCGCTTCGGTGCAGCTGATGGCGCGTGAGGGTACCTATGCTCAGGTCCGCCTGCGTTCCGGCGAAGTGCGCCGCGTGCACATCGAGTGCCGCGCCACCGTCGGTGAAGTTGGCAACGAAGAGCACAGCCTGCGCTCGATCGGCAAGGCCGGCGCCAAGCGCTGGCGCGGTATCCGTCCGACGGTTCGCGGCGTCGCGATGAACCCGGTTGACCACCCGCACGGTGGCGGCGAGGGTCGCACCGCGGCCGGCATGAACCCGGTCAGCCCGTGGGGTACGAAGACCAAGGGTTACCGTACCCGCAGCAACAAGCGCACGAACTCGATGATCGTGCAGCGCCGTCACAAACGCTAAGGGGTAATACGAAATGGCACGTTCTCTGAAAAAGGGCCCCTTCGTCGATGCCCACCTGCAGAAAAAGGTGGATGCGGCGCGTGCGGGCAACGACAAGCGTCCGATCAAGACCTGGTCGCGCCGTTCCACGGTGCTGCCGGATTTTATCGGTCTGACCATCGCCGTGCATAACGGCAAGCAGCACATCCCGGTGTTCGTCACCGAGAACATGGTCGGCCACAAGCTCGGCGAGTTTTCGCTGACCCGTACGTTCAAGGGTCACACCGCCGGCAAGAAGGCCAAGAAGTAAAGGAAGAATGAAAATGGAAACTCAAGCTTCCCTGCGCGGCGTTCGCCTGTCGGCCCAGAAGGGCCGTCTGGTCGCCGACCAGATTCGCGGTCTTCCGGTCGACAAGGCCCTCAATGTCCTCGCGTTCAGCCCGAAGAAGGGCGCCGGCATCATCAAGAAGGTGCTGGAGTCGGCGATCGCCAACGCCGAGCACAACGATGGTGCCGACATCGACGAACTGAAGGTCAAGACCATCTACGTCGAAAAAGGCATGGTGCTCAAGCGCTTTACGGCGCGCGCCAAAGGTCGCGGCAATCGCATCACCAAGCCGACCTGCCACATCTTCGTCACTGTCGGCAACTGAGGATAGAACATGGGACAAAAAATTCATCCGACAGGCTTCCGCCTTGCCGTCACCCGTGACTGGTCGTCGCGCTGGTTCGCCAACAGCCAGAACTTCGCCACGATGCTGAACGAGGACGTGCGCGTCCGCGACTACCTGAAGAAGCGCCTCGCGCACGCTTCGGTCGGTCGCGTGCTGATCGAGCGTCCGGCGAAAAACGCCCGCGTCACCGTCTTCTCGGCGCGCCCGGGTGTCGTCATCGGCAAGAAGGGCGAGGACATCGACCAGCTGCGCGGCGATCTGCAGAAGATCATGGGTGTGCCGGTGCACGTCTCGATCGAGGAAATCCGCAAGCCGGAACTCGACGCCCAGCTGATCGCCGACTCGATCGCCCAGCAGCTCGAAAAGCGCATCATGTTCCGCCGCGCGATGAAGCGCGCGATGCAGAACGCGATGCGCCTCGGCGCCCAGGGCATCAAGATCATGAGCTCCGGCCGCCTGAACGGTGCCGAGATCGCCCGTACCGAGTGGTACCGCGAAGGCCGCGTGCCGCTGCACACCCTGCGCGCCGACATCGACTACGCCACCTCCGAAGCCCGCACGACCTATGGCGTGATCGGCATCAAGGTGTGGGTGTTCAAGGGCGAGATCCTCGGCCGCAACGAGCAGCCGGTGGCCGCTCCGGAATCGACCGCCGAGGAGCCGAAGCGTCCGGCCCGTCGCGCCGCCAAGCCGGCCGGCGAGGGTGCCGACAAGCCGAAGGCTCCGGCAAAACGAGTAAGAAAGGCAGGAACCAAAGATGCTGCAGCCTAATCGCAGAAAGTACCGCAAGGAGCAGAAGGGCCGGAATACCGGTCTGGCGACCCGCGGCGCCAAGGTCTCCTTCGGCGAGTGGGGTCTCAAGGCCACCGGTCGGGGCCGCCTGACGGCGCGCCAGATCGAAGCCGCGCGTCGTGCGATGACCCGTCACATCAAACGTGGCGGCCGCATCTGGATCCGCATCTTCCCGGACAAGCCGATCTCGAAGAAGCCGGCCGAAGTCCGTATGGGTAACGGCAAGGGCAATCCGGAGTACTACGTCGCCGAGATCCAACCGGGCAAGGTGCTCTATGAAATGGATGGCGTGAGCGAAGAACTGGCGCGCGAGGCCTTCGCCCTGGCGGCGGCCAAGCTGCCGATCGCCACGACCTTCGTCACGCGCATGGTGGGTTGATCATGAAAGCTAGCGAACTCAGAACCAAAAGCGCCGACGAGCTGAACAAGGAGCTGCTGGACCTGCTGAAGGCCCAGTTCAGTCTGCGCATGCAGGCTGCGACGCAGCAACTGTCGAATACCAGCCAGCTCGGCAAGGTGCGCCGCGATATCGCGCGCGTGCGCACTCTTCTTAGTGAAAAGGCGGTGTAACAATGAGCGAAACGACCGTTAACAAGCGTACCCTGGTCGGCCGCGTGGTCAGCGACAAGATGGAAAAGACCGTCACCGTCCTGATCGAGCGTCGCGTGAAGCACCCGCTGTACGGCAAGGTGATCACGCAGTCGAAGAAATTCCACGCGCACAACGAGGGCAACGAGGCGAAAGCCGGTGACCTGGTCGAGATCGAGGAGACCCGTCCGGTCTCCAAGACCAAGGCCTGGCGTGTCTCGAAGTTGCTGGAGAAGGCTGTCGTCGTCTAAGACGCTTGCCTGATCCGGAAAAAGCTGTATAATCCTTGGTTTTTCGCGCCCGGTCATTTCTGGCCGGGCGTTTCTGCCCCTACGGGTTCCAAGACTGACCGCGGGTTTCCTGCGGGAAAAGTTGGAGTGAGTGACAAATGATTCAGATGCAGACGATTCTGGACGTCGCCGATAACACCGGTGCGCGTTCGGTGATGTGTATCAAGGTGCTCGGCGGCTCCAATCGTCGCTATGCGGGCATCGGCGACATCATCAAAGTGAGTATCAAGGATGCCGCGCCGCGCGGTCGCGTCAAGAAGGGCGACGTCTACAACGCCGTGGTGGTTCGTACCGCCAAGGGTGTGCGCCGTCCTGACGGCTCCCTGATCCGGTTCGACAACAATGCGGCGGTGCTCCTGAACAACAAGCTGGAGCCGATCGGCACGCGTATCTTTGGCCCGGTGACGCGCGAACTGCGTACCGAGCGCTTCATGAAGATCGTGTCCCTGGCGCCGGAAGTGCTGTAAGGAGCGGCCATGGAAAAGATTCGCAAGGGCGACGAAGTCGTCGTCATCACCGGCAAGGACAAGGGCAAGCGCGGTACCGTGCTGCGTCGCGTCGACGCGGACCATCTCGTGGTCGAAGGCGTGAATCGTGCGAAGAAGCACGTCAAGCCGAATCCGGTCAAGGGTGTGGTCGGTGGTATCGTCGAAAAGGATATGCCGATCAATATCTCCAACGTCGCTCTCTTCAACCCGGCCACCGGCAAGGGTGACCGTGTCGGCTTCAAGACGCTTGAAGATGGCAAGAAAGTTCGCGTGTTCAAGTCGAACGGCGAAGTTGTGAGCGCATAAGGAACGATCATGGCGCGTTTGTTTGATTACTACAAATCCACCGTGGTGCCGGAACTGGCCAAGAAGTTCGGCTACAAGTCGACTATGGAAGTGCCGCGCATCACCAAGATCACCCTGAACATGGGCGTCGGCGAAGCGGTTGCCGACAAGAAGGTTCTGGACAACGCCGTTGGCGACATGCAGAAGATCGCCGGCCAGAAGCCGGTCGTCACCAAGTCGCGCAAGTCGATCGCCGGCTTCAAGATCCGCGACGGCTATCCGATCGGCTGCATGGTGACGCTGCGCGGTCCGAAGATGTTCGAATTCCTCGATCGTCTGGTAACGGTTGCGCTGCCGCGTGTCCGTGACTTCCGCGGCATTTCGGGCAAGGGTTTCGACGGCCGTGGCAATTACAACATGGGCGTCAAGGAACAGATCATCTTCCCGGAAATCGAGTACGACAAGATCGATGCGCTGCGCGGGATGAATATCAGCATCACCACGACCGCGAAGACCGATGAGGAAGCCAAGGCGCTGCTCGCCGGCTTCAAGTTCCCGTTCAAGAATTGAGGCAATCATGGCGAAACTTGCACTGATCAACCGCGACGAAAAGCGGCGCCAAATGGTGGAGAAGTACGCGAAGAAGCGTGCCGAACTCATGGCCGTCATCAACAACGTCAGCCTCTCGGATGTCGAGCGTTACGAAGCGCGCCTCAAGCTGCAGAAGCTGCCGCGCGACGCGAGCCCGGTTCGCTTGCGCAATCGTTGCCAGATCACCGGCCGTCCGCGTGGCGTGTTCCGCAAATTCGGTCTGGGGCGCCTCAAGCTGCGCGACCTCGTCATGAAGGGCGAAGTGCCCGGCATGATCAAGGCCAGCTGGTAAGCAGGAGAATCTGAGATGAGTATGAGCGATCCGATCAGCGATATGCTGACCCGCATCCGCAATGCCCAGCAGGCTGAGAAGGCTTCCGTCGCGATGCCGTCCTCGAAGCTGAAGGTGGCGATTGCCAAGGTGCTGAAGGATGAAGGCTATGTCGAGGACTTCGCCGTGCGCGAAGCCGAAGGCAAGCCGACCCTGGAAATTGGCCTGAAGTACTACGCCGGCCGTCCGGTGATCGAGCGCATCGAGCGCGTTTCGAAGCCTGGTCTGCGTGTTTACAAGGGCAGCACGGATATTCCCCGTGTGATGAACGGCCTTGGTGTGGCGATCGTGTCGACGCCCAAGGGTGTGATGACCGACCGCAAGGCCCGCGCCAGCAACGTTGGCGGCGAAGTGCTCTGCATCGTCGCGTAAGGGGGAATCATGTCGCGTGTAGGCAAGAATCCGATCTCGTTGCCGAAGGGTGTGGAAGTCACCGTCGGCGAGCAGATCGTCGTCAAGGGACCGCTGGGCTCGCTGAGCTTCAAGGCCAATCCGGCGGTCAAGGTGGAGGTTTCGGGCGATTCGCTGCAGTGCTCCCCGGTGGCCGGCATTGAGAATGCCGCGGCGCTGTGGGGTACCGTGCGCGCCAACCTCAACAACATGGTCAATGGCGTTTCCAAGGGCTTCGAGAAGAAGCTGACGCTTGTCGGCGTCGGCTACCGTGCCCAGGCCCAGGGCGATACCCTGAACCTGTCGCTCGGCTTCTCCCACCCGGTGGCACACAAGATGCCCGCCGGCATCAAGGTCGAGACGCCGTCGCAGACCGAGATCCTGATCAAGGGTGTCGACAAGCAGCGCGTCGGCCAGGTGGCGGCAGAAGTCCGCGCCTACCGCGCACCGGAGCCCTATAAGGGCAAGGGTGTCCGCTATGCCGACGAAGTCGTGATCCTCAAGGAAACGAAGAAGAAGTAAGGTGGCCAAATGATCGACAAGAAACAAGCGCGTCTGCGCCGTGCCCGCAAAACCCGGGCCAAGATTGCCGAGCTCAAAGCCGTGCGCTTGTGCGTGAATCGCACCAACCTGCACATCTACGCCCAGCTGATTTCGGCTTGTGGCTCGAAGGTGCTGGCGGCCGCGTCCACGCTCGAAACCGGGGTTCGCAAGGACATCACCAATGGCGGCAATGTCGCTGCCGCAGCCGCCATCGGCAAGCTCATCGCCGAGCGTGCCAAGGCTGCTGGTATCGAAACCGTCGCCTTCGACCGTTCCGGCTTCAAGTATCACGGCCGGATCAAGGCGCTGGCCGAAGCCGCTCGCGAGAGCGGGCTCAAGTTCTGATCGGCCGGAAAGGATCGGAGTAAGAAATGGCTAAACCGCAAAGCAAGAAACCCCAGCAGGCCGAAGAGCGCGACGATGGTCTGCGCGAAAAGATGGTCTCCATCAACCGCGTCACGAAGGTGGTGAAGGGCGGCCGGATTCTCGGCTTCGCCGCACTGACCGTGGTCGGCGACGGCGATGGCGGCGTCGGCATGGGCAAGGGCAAGTCCCGCGAAGTCCCGGTCGCCGTGCAGAAGGCGATGGACGAGGCGCGTCGCAAGATGGCCAAGGTCAGCCTGAAAAACGGCACCCTGCACCATACCGTGATCGGCCGCCACGGCGCGTCCACCGTGCTGATCCAGCCGGCGCCGGAAGGTACTGGCATCATCGCCGGCGGCGCCATGCGTGCCGTCTTCGAGGTGATGGGCATGACCAACATCGTCGCCAAGGCGCACGGCTCGACCAACCCGTACAACATCGTGCGTGCCACGCTGAACGGCCTGATGGCCCAGAGCACGCCGGCGGAGATCGCTGCCAAGCGCGGCAAGTCCGTTGAAGAGATCCTGGGGTAATCACCATGGCTGACAAGAAGATCAAGGTCACGCTCGTCAAGAGCCTGATCGGCACCAAGCAGTCGCACCGCGCCACCGTGCGCGGCCTCGGCCTGCGTCGCCTGAACAGCTCCGCCGAGCTGCAGGACACGCCGGCGGTTCGCGGCATGATCAACAAGGTTTCGTACCTCCTGAAGTGCGAGGGCTGAAATGAAGCTGAACACCATTCAACCGGGCGAAGGCGCCAAGCACGCCAAGCGCCGTGTCGGTCGCGGTATCGGTTCCGGTCTGGGCAAGACCGGCGGCCGTGGCCACAAGGGCCAGAAGTCGCGCTCCGGCGGCTTCCACAAGGTCGGTTTCGAAGGCGGCCAGATGCCGCTGCAGCGTCGCCTGCCGAAGCGCGGTTTCGTCTCGCTGACGAATGCGCGCAACGTCGAGGTCCGCCTGTCCGAACTGAACCTGCTGCCGGTCGACGAGATCGATCTGCCGACGCTGAAGCAGGCCGGCCTCGTGCCACAGCTCGCGCTGTCGGCGAAGGTTGTTCTGTCGGGCGAGCTCGGCCGCAAGGTTGTGCTCAAGGGCGTCGGTGCCACCAAGGGCGCCAAGGCGGCGATCGAAGCCGCTGGCGGCTCGGTCGGCGAGTAATCGTTGCAATAGGTAAGCGGATTGGCGACGAACCCCAACACCATCGGCAAGAGCGGCAAGTTCGGCGATCTCAAGCGGCGCCTCTGGTTCCTGCTGGGCGCCCTGATCGTCTATCGCATCGGTGCGCACATTCCGGTGCCGGGGATCGACTCCGCCGTTCTGTCCGACCTCTTCAACACGCAGCAGGGCGGCATCCTGGGCATGTTTAACATGTTCTCGGGCGGCGCCCTGTCGCGCTTCACGATCTTCGCGCTGGGGATCATGCCGTATATCTCGGCGTCGATCATCATGCAGTTGATGAGCGTGGCCAGCCCGCAGCTGGAGGCGTTGAAGAAGGAAGGTGAGGCGGGTCGTCGCAAGATTACGCAATACACCCGCTATGGCACGGTGGTGCTGGCGCTCTTCCAGAGCATCGGCATTGCCATCGCGCTCGAAGCGCAGCCGGGGCTCGTGCTCGATCCGGGCTTCATGTTCCGGCTGACGACGGTGACGACGCTGCTTACCGGCACGATGTTCCTGATGTGGCTCGGCGAGCAGATCACTGAGCGCGGCATCGGCAACGGCATCTCGATCATCATCTTTGCCGGTATCGCCGCCGGCTTGCCGAGCGCG
Source organism: Rhodocyclaceae bacterium (assembly GCA_024710925.1). Classification (GTDB taxonomy): domain Bacteria; phylum Pseudomonadota; class Gammaproteobacteria; order Burkholderiales; family Rhodocyclaceae; genus Proximibacter. The sequence continues at coordinate 24,245 of JANJTW010000172.1, forward strand.
ATCGGCGGCCTGCTCGAACTGACCCGCACCGGTGCGATGCACCCGCTGACGGCGATCTTCATCTGCCTCCTGGTGGCGCTGGTGACGGCTTTCGTCGTCTTCGTCGAGCGCGGTCAGCGCAAGATTCTGGTGAACTATGCCAAGCGCCAGGTCGGCAACAAGATCTACGGTGGCCAGAGCTCGCATCTGCCACTGAAGCTGAACATGGCCAGCGTCATTCCGCCGATCTTCGCGTCGTCGATCATCCTGTTCCCGGCAACCGTCGCCGGCTGGTTCGGCTCCGGCGATTCGATGCGCTGGCTGAAGGATGTCGCAGCAACGCTGTCGCCTGGCCAGCCGATCTACGTGATGCTCTATGCGGCGGCGATCGTCTTCTTCTGCTTCTTCTATACGGCGCTGGTTTTCAACTCGAAGGAAACGGCGGAGAACCTGAAGAAGAGTGGCGCCTTCGTTCCGGGCATCCGCCCGGGCGACCAGACGGCCCGTTACATCGACAAGATCCTGATGCGGCTGACGCTGGTCGGTGCGGCCTACATCACGACGGTCTGCCTGCTGCCCGAGTTCCTGATTCTCAAGTGGAACGTGCCGTTCTACTTCGGCGGGACCTCGCTACTGATCATCGTCGTCGTGACCATGGATTTCATGTCGCAGGTTCAGGCCTACGTGATGTCCCACCAGTACGAAAGCCTGCTGAAGAAAGCAAACTTCAAGGGCGCCGGTGTTCCCGGCAGGTAAGCAGGCGGGCAAGGATGGCGAAGGAAGACCTGATTGAAATGCAGGGCGAGGTTATGGAAAACCTGCCCAACGCGACGTTCAAGGTGAAACTGGAAAACGGGCACGTGGTGCACGCTTTCATCTCCGGCAAGATGCGCATGCACTACATCCGCATCCTTCCCGGCGACAAAGTCACCGTGCAACTGACCCCATACGACCTGTCGAAGGCGCGCATCACCTTCCGGGCGAAGTAAAGATCTCTACGCAAGAAGCAACAGGCAATTGGCTGGCTGCGCCAAAAGCCGAAAACGAGGAGTTTGAAAATGAAAGTGCTGGCATCTGTCAAACGCATCTGCCGCAACTGCAAAATCATTCGGCGCAATGGCATCGTGCGCGTGATCTGTACCGATCCGCGCCACAAGCAGCGTCAGGGCTGATCGTCCCGACTCATTGAATTGAGTCGGCTGACGATTGAAAGTATAATTGTAGGTTTCGCATTTTCGGGGTGAATCGATGGCCCGTATCGCCGGGGTAAACATTCCCAACCACCAGCATGCTGAGATCGCGTTGACCGCGATCTACGGCATCGGCCGCACACGCGCGCAGAAGATCTGTGACGCCGCCGGCATCAACCGTTCGACCAAGATGAAAGACCTCAACGACAGCGAGATGGACAAGCTGCGTGAGGAAGTCGGCAGGTTTACCGTCGAGGGCGACCTGCGTCGCGAAACGACGATGAACATCAAGCGCCTGATGGACCTTGGTTGCTATCGTGGCCTCCGCCACCGCAAGGGTCTGCCGGTCCGCGGTCAGCGTACCCGTACGAACGCCCGCACCCGCAAGGGGCCGCGCAAGGCGATCGCCGGCAAGAAGTAATAGGGACTGAACATGGCCAAGACTGCTACCAAAGTTCGCAAGAAAGTCAAAAAGAACGTGGCCGAGGGCATTGCCCATATCCACGCTTCTTTCAACAACACCATCATCACCATCACCGACCGCCAGGGCAACGCCCTGTCGTGGGCGACGTCGGGTGGCGCCGGCTTCAAGGGCTCGCGCAAGTCGACGCCGTTCGCTGCGCAGGTTGCCGCCGAGGCTGCTGGCAAGGCCGCCCAGGAATGCGGTGTGAAGAACCTCGAAGTGCGGATCAAGGGCCCCGGCCCCGGCCGCGAGTCGTCCGTTCGTGCGCTCAACGCGCTGGGCATCAAGATCAGCTCGATCACCGATGTCACGCCGGTGCCGCACAACGGCTGCCGTCCGCCGAAAAAGCGCCGCATCTAAGGAGAAAGAAAAGTGGCTCGCAATCTCGAT
>JANJTW010000177.1 GCA_024710925.1 Rhodocyclaceae bacterium
GCTCGGCCTGCCGCAGGGCGCCGACGCGGCGGTTGCCGAGGCGGTAGCGGCGAAGCAGCGACCGTCGGTGATCTGGCTGCACTTCCAGGAATGCACCGGCTGCACCGAGTCGATGCTGCGCGCCGAGCACCCGACGCTGGAAAAGCTGATCCTCGACGTCATCTCGCTCGACTACCACGAGACGCTGTTCGCCGCCGCCGGCCACCAGATCGAGGCGGCGCGGACCGAGGCGATGAAGAAGAACGCCGGCAAGTACGTGCTGGTCATCGAGGGTGCCATCCCGACCAAGGACGGCGGCATCTACTGCAAGATCGGCGGCAAGACGGCGATCGAGCTGACGAAAGAGTGCGCCAAGGATGCGGCGGCGGTGATCGCCATCGGTTCCTGCGCCTCGTGGGGCGGCATGCCCTCGACCGACCCGAACCCGACCGGCGCCGTCGGCGCCAACAAGATCATCACCGACAAGCCGGTGGTGACCATCCCCGGCTGCCCGCCGAACCCGTACAACTTCCTGTCGACGGTCGTGCATTTCCTGACCTTCGGCATGCTGCCCGAGATCGACGCCCTCGGCCGGCCGAAGTTCGCCTACTCGCGCCTGATCCACGAGAACTGCGAGCGCCGCGCGCACTTCGACGCCGGCCGTTTCGCCATGGAGTTCGGCGACGACGGCCACCGCAAGGGCTACTGCCTGTACAAGCTCGGCTGCAAGGGGCCGGAAACCTACGCCAACTGCCCGACCGTGCTCTTCGGCGACGCCGGCGGCGGCACCTGGCCGGTCGGCTGCGGCCACCCGTGCATCGGCTGCACGGAAGAGGGCGTCGGCTTCCAGAAGCCGATCCACATGGTTTCCAAGCTGAAGAACATCGAGCCGCCGCTGCAATACCCGCGCATCGTCGAGGAGAAGGGCACCGGCGCCACGCTCGGCGCCGCCGCCGTGCTCGCCGCGGTGGCTGGCGCTGCCGCCGGCGCCGGCGCCATGGTGGCGAAGAACCTCGGCCTGTCGCACAAGGCCGAGGAGATGGAGGAAGCGAAGAAATCCGGCGAGAAGGCGCAGGTGTAACCATGAGCACCCGTCGCAATTTCCTGAAAGGTGTCGTCGCTGCCAGCGGCGCGGCGGTGGCGGCGACCGCCGTCACCGTATCGCCGGCGGCGGCGCGCGAGACCAAGCAGCGGCCGCCCGAGGCGCTGGGCCTGCTCTATGATGCGACGCTGTGCGTCGGCTGCAAGGCCTGCGTCGCCGCCTGCAAGCAGGTGAATGACAACCCCGCCGAGTTCTCGACGCTCGACCAGTTGTGGGACACGCCGCTCGACACCAGCGCGCACACCTTCAACCTGATCAAGATGTACCGCAGCGGCACGATGGAGACGAAGGACGCCGAGGAAAACGGCTACGCCTTCATGAAGACCTCGTGCATGCACTGCGCCGATCCGTCGTGCGTTTCCGCCTGCCCGGTGTCGGCGATGACCAAGAATCCGGAGAACGGCATCGTCGAGTACAACGCCGACGCCTGCATCGGCTGCCGCTACTGCGTCGCCGCCTGCCCGTTCGGCATCCCGAAGTACGAGTACGACTCGCCGACCGGCAAGATCGGCAAGTGCGAGCTCTGCCGCCATCGCCACAAGGACGGCCACTACTCGGCCTGCGCCGAGGTCTGCCCGACCGGCGCGACGCTGTTCGGCCGCACCGAGGACCTGCTCGCCGAGGCCAAGCGCCGGCTGTCGCTGAAGGCCGGCGACCTCGCGGTCTTCCCGCGCGGCCGGCTGCGCCACGGCCAGGAGCGCATCCTCGCCGGCGGCGAGGACGGCAAGGGCGAACGCCGCCGCCAGGGCTGGCGCGACGAGCCGGACCAGAGCTACGAGGCCGTCGTCGGCAACTACCAGCAGCACGTCTATGGCGAGAAGGAGTACGGCGGCACGCAGGTGTTGAAGCTCTCCGGCGTTCCGTTCGAGAAGGTCGGCATGCCGAACCTGCCGCCGGAAGCGGCGGCGGCGCATTCCGAGTCGATCCAGCACATGCTCTACGGCGGGCTGGTGATGCCGTTCGCCGTGCTCGGCGCGATGACCTACATCGCCAAGCGCAACGTCGTCGCCGACGACGAAGATGAAAAGGGGGAGAACCGGGATGGCCGCTAATCGTCACGCCGCGCACGCGGATCACGCGCCGGCCCCGGTCGGCGGCAACCTGTTCAACGCGGCGACGCTGGTCTGCGGCGTGCTGATCGCGATCATGATCGCCATCCTCGCCGTCCGCTTCGTCTTCGGCCTGGGGGCCGTCACCAACCTCAACGACGGCTACCCGTGGGGCATCTGGGTCGTCGTCGACGTCGTCATCGGCTCTGCCTTCGCCTGCGGCGGCTTCTCGGTGGCAATGCTGGTGTACATCTTCAACAAGGGGCAGTACCACCCGCTGGTGCGGCCGGCGCTGCTGGCCAGCCTGTTCGGCTACACGCTGGCCGGCGTCGGCGTCATCTTCGACCTCGGCCGCTGGTGGAACTTCTGGCACATCTTCGCGCCCGGCTACGCCAACCCGAACTCGGTGATGTTCGAGGTCGCGGTGTGCATCTCGGCGTACATCGTCGTCATGTGGCTGGAGTTCTCGCCGGCCTTCTTCGAGAAGTGGGGGATGAAGGACGCCAAGCGCAAGCTGAACAAGGTGCTCTTCTTCCTCGTCGCGCTCGGCACCGTGCTGCCGATGATGCACCAGTCCTCGCTGGGCACGCTGATCGTCGTCATGGGCGTGCAGATCAACCCGCTCTGGCAGACCAAGCTGATTCCGCTGCTCTTCCTGCTGACGGCCATCGTCATCGGCTACGGCGTCGTCCTCTTCGAGTCCTGCGTCGCCTCGTCGGCCTACCGGCGCAAGATCGAGCTGCACCTGCTCGAACCGCTGGCGAAGATCATGCTCGGCATGCTCGCCGTCTTCCTCGTCGTCCGCTTCGGCGACCTGGTTGTGCGCGGCGCGCTGCCGCTGGCCTTCAAGGGCAATGTCGCGGCGCTGGCCTTCTGGGTCGAGACGGTCTGCTTCGTCGCGCCCTTCGCCATCATCGGCTCGGCGACGGCGCGGCGGAATCCGGCGAAGCTCTTCCTCGCCGGCACCGCCATCATGCTCGGCGGCATCTTCATGCGGATCAACGCCTTCCTCATCGGCTACGACACCGGCGTCGGCGTCGACCCCGGCTGGAGCTACTTCCCGTCGGTGCCCGAACTGATGGTCACCATCGGCATGTTCGCCGTCGAGGTCCTCGGCTACATCATCATCACCCGCCGCTTCCCGGTCCTGCCGCGCGAAGAGACGCAGGCTGCCCACTAAGGTTTTTCGGAGGTTATAACAATGTCCAAGCGAGTCACGATTGATCCGGTAACCCGCATCGAGGGCCACCTGCGCGTCGACGTCGAGGTCGAGGGCGGCAAGGTCAAGAAGGCCTGGTCGTCCGGCCAGATGTGGCGCGGCGTCGAGAACATCCTCATCGGCCGCGACCCGCGCGACGCGTGGGCGATCACGCAGCGCATCTGCGGCGTGTGCACGACGGTGCATGCCATCGCCTCGGTGCGCGCGGTCGAAAACGCGCTGAAGCTGGAGATTCCGGTCAACGCGCAGTACATCCGCAACCTGATCATGCTGGCGCACGCCATCCACGACCACATCGTGCACTTCTACCACCTGTCGGCGCTCGACTGGGTGGACGTGGTCAGCGCCACCCAGGCCGACCCGGCCAAGGCGGCAAGCCTGGCGCAGAGCCTCTCCAGCTGGAGCGGCAACAGCGTCCAGGAATTCAAGAAGGTCCAGGACAAGATCAAGGGCTTCGTCGCCAGCGGCCAGCTCGGCATCTTCACCAACGGCTACTGGGGCCACCCGGCGATGAAGCTGCCGCCGGAAGTGAACCTGCTCGCCGTCGTGCACTACCTGCAGGCGCTGGAAGTGCAGCGCTACGCCAACAAGATCGTCACCGTCCTCGGCTCGAAGTCGCCGCACATCCAGAACGTCGCCGTCGGCGGCGTCGCCAACCCGCTGGCGCTCGACTCGCAGTCGGTGCTGACCGTCGAGCGACTGCTCGCGGTCAAGGAGTGGATCGACAAGCTCGACGACTTCGTGAAGAACGTCTATCTGGTCGACGTCGCCGCCATCGGCGCCTTCTACGCCGACTGGACGACGCACGGCCGCGGCATCGTCGACTACCTGTCGGTGCCGGACGTGCCGCTCGACGGCAAGGGCACGCAGTTTTCGATGCCCGGCGGCCACATCGCCAACGGCGACGTGTCCACCTTCAAGGCGATCACCAGCTTCGACGACAAGTACTTCGCCGACGGCGTCACCGAGGCGGTCAAGCACTCGTGGTACGACTACTCGTCCGGCAACGACAAGTCGCTGCACCCGTACCAGGGCGAGACGACGCCGAAGTACACCGACTTCCAGGACGACGGCAAGTACTCCTGGCTGAAGTCGCCGAGCTTCTACGGCAAGCCGATGCAGGTCGGCCCGCTGGCCCACGTGCTGACCATGTTCGCCGCCGGCCACGAGCCGACGAAGAAGTACACCACCGCCGCGCTCGACCTCGTCTCGAACATCGCCAAGACCAAGGTCGGCATCGACGCGCTGCATTCGACCATCGGCCGCCACGCCGCGCGCGCCGTGCGCTGCGCCGTCGTCCAGGACGAGCTGGTCAAGCAGTGGGACCTGCTGCTCGCCAACATGGGCAAGGGCGACCTGAAGACCTTCAACCGCCCGGTCTTCCCGAAGGGCGAGCAGATGGGCGTCGGCTTCCACGAGGCGCCGCGCGGCGTGCTCTCGCACTGGGTCGTCATCAAGGACGGCAAGATCAAGAACTACCAGTGCGTCGTGCCCTCGACCTGGAACGCCGCGCCGAGGAACGAGAAGGACGCCCCGGGTGCCTACGAGGCCTGCCTCGTCGGCAACCCGATCGCCGATCCGGAGAAGCCGCTGGAGGTGCTGCGCACCGTGCATTCGTTCGACCCGTGCATCGCTTGCGCGATCCACGTGATGGACGAAGAGCACACCGAAATCGTCAAGGTGAAGGCCGCCTGAGCGAAGGTGAAGCCTTCGCGAACAAGTGCCCTTGGGGCGCGCGTGATCGGGTCTTGATCTGACGCAAGGCCGTTTACCCCTCTCGGCGCGAGACTATCCCCCCCGGTCTCGCGCCATTTTTTTGTTCTTCGCCGCCGGGGAAATGTGCCGGGGCGTCCGTGAATTCCGTTGAGAGGTGACATGAAAGTAGTCGTGCTAGGCGTCGGCAACACGCTGCTGACCGACGAGGCCATCGGCGTCCGCGCCGTCGAGGCGCTGCAGCAGCGCTACCTGCTGCCGCCCGAGGTGAACGTCATCGACGGCGGCACCGCCGGCATGGAACTGCTCGAATCGCTCGAAGACCTCGACCAGCTCATCATCGTCGACTGCGTGCGCGTCGGCCAGCCGCCGGCGACCGTCATCCGCCGCATCGACGACGAGGTGCCGGCCTTCTTCCGCACCAAGATCTCGCCGCACCAGCTCGGCATCTCCGACGTGCTCGCCGCGCTGCGCCTGCGCGAGCGCTTCCCGAAGCGGCTGGCGCTGATCGGCATCCAGCCGAAGGACCTGGAAACCGGCATCGAGCTGACGCCGGAAGTGGCGGCGACGATGCCCAAAGTGCTGGCGCTGGTCGTCGAGGAACTCGCCCGGGTCGGCGTCAAGGTCGTGGAGAAAGCCTGATGTGCCTGTCGATTCCGATGCGCGTCGTCGAGTGGGACGATGCCGACGGCGACTTCGCCTGGGTCGAGCGCGGCGAGGGCGACAGCCTGCGCCGCGAGCGCGTGAACATGATGCTGATCGGCGCGCAGCCGGTCGGCACCTGGATACTCGCCTCGCTCGGGCTGGCCAAGGAAACCGTCGACGAGGAGAACCGCCTGCTGATCGAGGACGCGCTCGCCGCGCTCGACGAATCGCTGCACGGCGACTACGACCCGAGCCGGCATTTCGCCGACCTCACCCGGCACTGAACGCATGGTCGACGAACGCATCCGCAAGCCGCTCTACAGCGCCGAACGCCCGGCCAGTCCGGCCGCGCCGCACGCCGACAACCCGGCGCCGCTGGTGCTGGCGATGTACCGCCGCATCTGGGAAACGACGATGCGCGACCTCGACTTCGTCAACCGCGCGCTCGAAGTCGACATCGCCGGCTTCCGCCGCCACCGCGGCGACTGGGTCGGCGCCGTCATCTCGCCGTGGTTCGTCAACCTCTACGTGCTGCCCGGCGGCGGCGAACTGTGGCGCGACCTCGGCGCCGGCGAACGCGTGAAACTGCCGTTCCCGGTCGGCGAACTCGAATTCATCGCCGACTACGAGCCGACGGCAGAAATCCCCGCCGCCCTCTACTGCCCACTGCTGGCGCCGGTGACCGCGCTGAAATCGCAGGAAGAGGCGCTGCGCATGGCGATGGACGCGCTGGAGACGCTGTTCACGCCGGCGGCGGTGGCGCCGACGCCCGCCGACGCGTTGGCACCGGCAACGCCTGAAGCCGCACCCAAGGCAGCGGCGCCGGATGAGCCAACGGCATCGTCCGTGCCGTCGCGCCGCGCCTTCTTCCGCCGGATCGCCGGAAAGACACGCTGAGCCTGACGGAAAACCCTCAGTTTCCAGCCGCCTGGAATTTAGTCCAATATATCCGATCGACATAACTCACTTCTCTCCGTATCCTCGCTCGCTGGCAATGCAGGGGTGGATACGTCGGAGGCTAGGCGGGCGCGGGAATAATTCGTGGTCTGTCCCCAAATACACACAATCCGCTCCAGCCGACCGTCAAAAAGCTTCGCTTTTTTCCGTCGGCTGAGCTTTCGTTAGAGATGAGGCGACAAGACCTTGGAATTCACAAAATTTCATGAACGCTGTCTCGAACTAATTGAGGTGTCAAATTGCCGTGGCCGACACTCGATTCGTTGCGCCGTAAATCATCTGCAGCGCGGCTGGAAACTACGGACAGTCGATGCAGAAATGGCTGCCTTTCGTGGAATCACGGCCGAGGAGGAAGCGGCGTCCGGACTGTTTCACGCGCTGAAGTTTCGCGGTTACAAGAATGCAGGGCTGCTTAACCCCCGGAATCACGTTCACAAGAGTGCGGTGACGCCGTTCCTTCAGGTGCTTGGTGCGTTCTTCAACGAGTTTTCCGAAACCGAGAAAGTGAAGCCTAGGCTGCACATCAAGGAAGAATCCGGCGTTAGTATGCTGCACATCGCCCTGTCGGTACTCGTCAACGGCGAGGAACATTGGGCTTATCCAATTCCTCCGTTGAATTTCTCGGTCACCTCGGGTGGAAAGCCGCCAAGCTACAAGAAGCAGATTGAACGATTTCTGACAAGCCAGAACGCGTCGAATATTCTGGGCTACGTAAGAGAACAAGCGAACCAGCGCAATCAGATCCTATACGCAGGCCCCGATGGTTACCCCGTCATCAGTGAGTTACACGACGAGTTCTTCGCACTTCGCCAGCGCCGCGTCATGGCTATGGCTATGGCGTACCTCCTCATAGAACCCTACGACGAGATACAACCGTTCGTCCAGAACGCTCTTGATGCGTTTTTGTTGATGCTTGAAAAGGTTGAGAATGACCTTCTACACGCTGAAGTCTAACGATAAGGATGTAAGGGGTCGGAGTGAAGAACGAAATAAGGGGCAGGCCACAATTACCCTGTGCCTCGAAGCTGAACGGCGGTTGTGGTAGCTGTTGGGCATCGCAGAGGCGCCGGCGGGTCCGTACTTCACGCATAGCTCCTTGACATGCCATTGATGGCATATACACAATAAGACATGTGGCAGATCGAAGAGCATCGTCGCGTCGACAAGCAGCTTTCCGGTGCCGTTCCTGCCGAGGTTCTGAAGCGTTACGAAAAATGGAAGGACATTGCCAGGCTTTCCGGGCCGCAAGGTTTGCGGGCCATCAAGGGTTTCCATGACGAAGCCCTGTCCGGGGAATGGAAGGGGCATCGCTCTTCCCGGCTCGGGTTGCAGTGGCGGGTGATCTATCGGGTTGTCGCTGATGTGCTGCAGATTCAGGTGATTCATGTCACTGCCCACGATTACAGGAGACCATGAAATGAAGGAATTTCGCCCCGCGAAAAAGCGAGTGGAGGTCTCGGTGGGAGAGTCCGTCCGCATCCTGCGCGAACTTCAGGAACTGAGCCAGAGCCAGCTGTCCGAACTGACGGGGATTTCGCAAGCCACGATCTCCGCCATCGAAAACGGCCGGGTAAATCTGGGGGTCGAACGCGCAAAGGTTCTTGCCCGCGCCCTCAACTGTCACCCCGCCGTACTCGTCTTCCCCGGCTGGGAAACGCCGCTCGAACGCGCCGCGTAGGGGTGAGGGGGGAGCGCGATAAGGGGTCGGAGTGAATGCGCTTCAGATCCATCGCTTGCTCCGCCAGGGCTTGGTGTCACTCATGTGCTACATCGGGTCTGTATTGAACCCTGCCCGGAGCTTCCCATGAGCACCACGACCATCCGCTTGCCCGACGATTTGAAGGCCCGCGTCGCCAAGGCCGCCGAGCGTGCCGGCACGAAGCCGTATAACTTCATCCTCGAAGCGATTGCCGAGAAGGTCGAGCAGGCCGAGCGTCGGGCCGAATTCGATGCCGTGGCGGAAGAGCGCTATGCGCACATCGTCGAAACCGGCAAGACGATTCCGTGGAGCGAGATGCGCAGCTACCTAGAGGGGCGAGTGGCCGGCAAGGCGGTGAAGCCTTCTGCCGCGCGCAAGCTGGCGAAGTAGCAGTTCAAAGGGGTCAGCTCCAAATTGTTCCCGCAATGAGCCGCCCGCTCAGGGCGCCCCGATCAGCGCCAGCGCCTTGGCGCGCACCTCCGCCAGTTCGTCGGGGCTGGCCTTTCCCTTGCGCACGGCCTTGCGTACGTTCCAGTCCAGACTCTTGATCTGGTCGGCCAGCGCGGCGCTCGCCTGCTTTCCCTCGATCAGCACTTCGAAGGGGTAGCCCTTGATCTGCGTGGTCATCGGGCAGCACAGCATCAGTCCGGTCTTGCCGTTGTAGGCAGCGGGGCTGAGCACCAGCGCGGGGCGGTGTCCCGCCTGTTCGTGGCCGGCCTGCGGGTTGAATTGCAGCCAGACGATATCTCCGGCATCCGGCACGTAGTGGGCTGGCATCAGAGCGCTTCCTTGCCGACGGCGGGGCCGAAATCGGCTTCGCCATGCAGGTTGTCGGGCTTGATGTCTGCGAGCAATGCGTCGAGGTCGTAGCTCCGGGGACGGATCGGCTCGATGATGATGCAGCCGTTTTCCTCGCGCATGTCGACGACGTCGTCGATTCTCAGACGGGCGAGTTCCAGCAGCGCGGCGGGGATGCGTACCGAGGCGCTGTTGCCCCATTTCTTGATGGTGACTTGCATGGTCGGTCTCCTGTGTGTATCTACAATGTAGATACTCTAGTCGAGTCGGCTGCAAGTATCAATATTGTCGATACATCGGCGGAGGAGCGTTCCGCGCTGCCTGCTCGCTCCGGAAAACATTTTCCCGCCGATCTGGCGGACAATTCAGGCAGAAGACCCTTTCTCCGGGGAGAACGACATGACTTCCGCCCTGCCGCTCGACCTCGCCGCGCTGCAAGCCGCGCGTGCCCGCATCGCCGATTCGGTGCTGACGACGCCGCTGTGGGCCAACGACCCGCTGTCGCGCGAGCTCGGCGCGCCGATCCACATCAAGCTGGAGAACCTGCAGCGCACCGGCTCGTTCAAGCTGCGCGGCGCCAGCCACAAGATCGACTGCCTGCTGCGCGCCGGGCAGGCGGCGAACGGCGTGATCGCGGTGTCGGCCGGAAACCACGCGCAGGGCGTGGCGCGGGCGGCGCTGGTCGCCGGGTTGCCGGCGACGGTGGTGATGCCGGCGAACGCGCCGCTGACCAAGATCGAGTCCTGCCGCAGCCTCGGCGCCGAGGTCGTGCTCTTCGACGGCGGGCTGGAGGAGGCGAAGGCAGAGGCCGAGCGGCTGGCGCGCGAGCGCGGGCTGGCCTTCATCCATCCGTACGACGACTGGGACGTGATCGCCGGCCAGGCCGGTGTCGGGCTGGAAATCATCGAGGCGCTGCCGCAGGCGGCGCAGGTGGTCGTGCCGCTCGGCGGCGGCGGGCTGCTCGCCGGCGTGGCGCTGGCGGCGAAGCTGCAGCGGCCGGACGTGCGCGTCGTCGGCGTGCAGGCCGACGCCGTCGCGCCGTGGCGCCACTTCCTCGCCGACGGCGGCATCGACGCGGTGCCGGCCGGCGCGCACACCATCGCCGACGGCATCAAGGTCAAGCAACCGGGGGCGCTGACGCGGCAGGTGATCGCGCGCCACGTCGATGCCATCGTCACCGTCGACGACAACGCCATCGCCGAGGCGATGGTGACGCTGCTCGAACGCACGCGGACGATCGGCGAGGGCGCCGGCGTCGTCGGCCTGGCGGCGCTGATGCGCGGGCTGATTCCGCTGTCGCCGGAGGCGCCGACGGTGATCGTCATCAGCGGCGGCAACGCCGACATGACGCTGGTCGGCCGCTCGATCGATTACGGCCTCGCTTCCAGCGGCCGGCTGATGAGCGTCGCCGTGCTGACGCCGGACAGCCCCGGCCGGCTGGCCACGCTGCTTGGCCTGGTCGCCGGCCACGGCATGAACGTGCGCCATGTCGAGCACCGGCGCGGCGAACTGCACGTCCCGGTGGGCATGACCGAGATCATCCTGCAGATCGAGACGCGCGACTTCGCGCACCAGCGCGAGCTGCTCGAACACTTCGCGCGGCAGGGGCTGCAGGCGCGCAACCTGATCGGCAGCGCCGGATGATGCGCTGGCTGGCGCTCTGCCTGCTGCTGGCCGGGACCGCCGTTGCCGGGGAGGCCGGCTTGCTGCGCCTGCCGACCCGAGACGGCGTCACCGTGCCGGTGTTCTGGGTGCCGCAGCCGGCGGCGACGGTGACGCTGGTGCTGCTTTCCGGCGGCGCCGGCACCATCGGGCGCATGGGCGACAACGGCTGGCCCGGTTCGGCCAATTTCCTGATTCGCAGCGGCCGCCTCTTCGCTGCCCACGGCTTCAACCTGGCGATGGTCGCCAAGCCCTCCGACCTCGACGGGCTGGACCCGGTATGGCGCGTCGCCGATGCCCACCTGACCGACCTGCGTCTGGTGCTGCGCGATCTCCGGCAGCGTTCACCGGTGCCGATCTGGTTGGTGGCGACCAGCCAGAGCAGCATTTCTGCGGCGGCGATGGCCATCGCCGAGCAAGACAGCGGCCTCATTGCCGGCATCGTGCTCACCTCCAGCATTACCAATTACCGTATTCCCAACGCCGTGCCGAAGCTGGCGCTGGACAGGATCGTCGTCCCGGTTCTGGTGATGCATCACCGCCACGACGCCTGCTTTGCCTGCCGTCCCTGGGAGGCGGCGAATATCTTTGACGGCCTGAAAAGGGCGCCGGTGAAAAAGCTGCTGCTGGTCGAGGGAGGTGGACCGCCGAGCGGCGACCCGTGCGAGCCCCACCACCACCACGGCTTCATCGGCATGGAGCAAGAAGCGGTCGACGCGATCGCAGCCTGGATCAGGCTGCCGACGAACTGAATCGTCTCGGCTATCATGGCGACCTTTGACGCAAACGCTTGAACGATGAGCAAAGCCTTCACCCGCGAAACCGACCAGAACGACGATGACGAAGTCCCGCCCGGCCTGCAGCTGCCGCAGGGGGTGAAGAACTACATCACGCCCGGCGGCCACGCGCGGCTGAAGGCCGAGCTCGACCACCTCTTGCGCGTCGAGCGCCCGCACGTCGTCGAGGTCGTCGCCTGGGCGGCGTCGAACGGCGACCGCTCGGAGAACGGCGACTACATCTACGGCAAGCGCCGGCTGCGCGAAATCGACCGGCGCATCCGCTTCCTGACCAAGCGGCTCGATATCGCCGAGGTCGTCGACCCGCTCCGGCAGCCGAACCGCGACCAGGTCTTCTTCGGCGCCACCGTCACCATCTGCGACCCGGACGGCGCCGAGAACACCTACACCATCGTCGGCGTCGACGAGACCGACCTCGGCCGCGGCCACATCAGCTGGGTGTCGCCGTTGGCGCGCGCGCTGATCAAGGCGAAGGAGGGCGACACGGTGCGCTTCCAGAGCCCGGCCGGCATCCGCGAGATCGACATCGTCGGCGTCGAGTACCTGCCCGTCGACGGCGGCTGAGCGATGCGCCGCGCGGTGTTTACACCTTTTTTACGCGGCCCGTAGGACACTTCCGCGCATTCCGTTTCCGAAGGACCTGTTCGTGTCCTACCGCCGTACCTGGGTCGCCTATGCACTCGCATCGGGCCTCTGCGCACTGACCACGCTCGTCGCCATCCCGCTGCGCGACTGGCTGGACAAGGCGAACATCGTGATGATCTACCTGCTCGCGGTGTTCGTCGTCGCCGTCCGCCTCGGCCGCGGGCCGGCCGTGCTGACGGCGCTGCTCAGCGTCGCCCTCTTCGATTTCTTCTTCGTCCCGCCGCACATCTCGTTCTCCGTCGCCGACGCGCAATACCTGGTCACCTTCGTCGTCATGCTGGCGGTCGGGCTGATCACCTCGCACCTCGCGGCGCAGCTCGGCGAGCGCAGCGAGGCGGCGCAGGCGAGCGCCGAGGAGACGCGCGTGCTCTACGGGCTGGCACGCGATCTCGGGGCGACGCTGAGCTACGCGCAGGTGGCGGAAATCCTCGACCGCTTCTTCGGCGGCCTTGGCATGCGCGGCGGCCTGCTCGTTTCCGAATCGGTCGAGGCGCCGGACGAACTCGTCGGCCACGGCGGCTATCATCCGGACGAGTACGAGGTCGTGCAGGCGCGGACTGCCTACCGCGAGGGGGCCACCGTCGAAGCGCTGGCCTTCGGCGCCACCGAGCCGTCGGCGCTGTTCCTGCCGTTCTCCGGCACCACGCGCGTGCGCGGCGTCATCGTCGCCGCCGCGCCGCCGTCGTCGCCCGAGCGCCTGCGCGCGAAGCGGTCGCTGCTCGGGGTGGTTGCCTCGCTGGTCGGCATCGCCGTCGAGCGCATCCACTTCGCCGACATCGCGCAGCGGAGCGAACTCGATGCGCAGACCGAGAAGCTGCGCTCGTCGATCCTGTCGTCGATCTCGCACGACCTGCGCACGCCGCTGACGACGCTGGTCGGCCTCGCCGATTCGGTCGCCGACGCGCGCGCCGACCTGCCGGACGAGGTCCGCGAGACGGCCGGCATCATCCGCGGGCAGGCCCATTCGATGCACCGCATGGTTTCCAACCTGCTCGAAATGGCCCGCCTGCAGTCCGGCCGGGTGGCGCTCAACCGGCAGTGGCAGCCGCTCGACGAGGTGATCGGGTCGAGCACGCGCCTGCTCGGCGAACTGCTCGCGCGCCGCCGCGTGCTGATCGACCTGCCCGCCGACCTGCCGCTGGTCTGCTTCGACGCGGTGCTGATCGAGCGCGTCTTCTGCAACCTGCTGGAAAACGCCGCCAAGTATTCGGCCGACGGCGCCGCCATCGAGATCGCCGCGACGGTCGGCGACGGCCGTCTGGATGTGAGCGTCTGCAACGAGGGCGCCGGTTTCCCGGGTGAGCGTCCGGACGCGCTGTTCGACCTGTTCGTGCGCGGCGCGCAGGAGGCGGCGGTGCCCGGCACCGGCCTCGGCCTTGCGCTGTGCCGCGCCATCGTCGGCGCGCACGGCGGCGAGATCGTTGCCGAGAACCGCCCGGGCCGGGCCTGCGTCCGCTTCACGCTGCCGCAGGAGACGCCGCCGGCGGTCGAGGGGGAATGGTCGTGAGCGGCGGGCCGGTGCGTGTCGTCGTCGTCGAGGACGAGCCGCAGATCCGCCGCTTCGTCTGCGAGGCGGTGCGCAAGGAGGGCTGCCTGCCGGTCGAGGCCGGCAGCGGGCGGGCGGGGCTCGACGCGGTCGCCGCCGGCGAGGCGACGCTGCTGATCCTCGACCTCGGCCTGCCCGACATGAACGGCATCGACGTCATCCGCGAGCTGCGCCGCTGGTCGGCGCTGCCGATCCTGATCCTCTCGGCGCGCTCGGCCGAGCAGGAGAAGATCGAGGCCCTCGACGCCGGCGCCGACGATTACCTGACCAAGCCCTTCGGCATCGGCGAACTGCTCGCCCGCGTGCGCGTGCTGCTGCGCCGGCACGGGCCGGGCGGCGAGTCGACGCCGGTGCACCGCTTCGGCGGCGTCGAGGTCGACCTCGCCCGCTACCTGGTCCGCCGCGACGGCGCCGAGGTGCATCTGACGCAGATCGAATTCCGCCTGCTGGCGACCCTGCTCGCCAACACCGGCAAGGTGATGACCAACCGCGCGTTGATGCGCGAGGTCTGGGGGGCCGGCTACGCCGAGCAGGAGCACTACGTGCGCATCTACGTCCGCCGCCTGCGGCAGAAGCTGGAGGACGACCCGACGCGGCCGCGCTACCTGCTCACCGAAACCGGCGTCGGCTACCGCTTCCAGCCCTGATCCCCGGGCATCGAATCGACCATGCAGATCCTGATCCTCGGTGCCGGCCAGGTCGGCGCCAGCCTGGCCGAGGCGCTCGCCTCCGAAGCCAACGACATCACCGTCGTCGATCAGGATGCGCAGGCGCTGGCCCGGCTCGCCGAGCGCCTCGACATCCGTACCGTCGCCGGCAACGCGGTCAACCCGTCGCTGCTGCGCGAGGCGCGCATCGACGACGCCGACCTGCTGGTGGCGGTGACCCAGTCGGACCAGACCAACCTCGTCGCCTGCAAGATCGCGCGTAGCCTGTTCCACGTGCCGACGCGCATCGCGCGCATCCGCACCGCCGACTTCCTCGACCCCGGACTGCTGTCGAACGACAACTTCGCCGTCGACCATGCGATCTGCCCGGAACAGGAGATCACCGACTATATCGCCAAGCTGATCGAGTTTCCCGAGGCGCTGCAGGTCGTCGAGTTCGCCGGCGGTCGCGTCGTGCTGGTCGGCCTGCGCGTCGGCGCCGGCGACCTGCTTGCCGGCCAGCCGGTCCGCACGCTGCGCGAGCACCTGCCGGCCGGCGTCGATGCGCGGATCGCCGCCATTTTCCGCAACCACCGGCCGATCGAGCCGGCGGGGCAGACCGTCGTCGCCGCTGGCGACGAGGTCTTCCTGCTCGCCGCCAGCGGCCAGATCCGGCGCGTGCTGCAGGCGCTGCACAAGGCGCCGAAGCCGGCGCGGCACGTGCTGATCGCCGGCGGCGGCAACATCGGCGCGCGCGTCGCCGAGCGCCTGGAGCGCGACTACGAGGTCAAGCTGATCGAGCGCGACCGGGAGCGCGCCGCCGCCATCGCGATGTCGCTGTCGCGTTGCCTGGTGCTCACCGGCGATGCCACCGACGAGAACCTGCTGGCCCAGGAGAACATCGACGAAACCGACGTTTTCCTCGCGCTGACCAACGACGACGAAGACAACATCATGGCCGCATCGCTGGCCAAGCGGCTCGGCTGCCGGCGCGTGCTGGCGCTGATCAACCGCCGCGCCTACGCCGACATGGTGCAGGGCGGCCCGATCGACATCGCGCTGTCGCCGGCGCAGGTGTCGATCGGCACGCTGCTCGCGCATGTCCGCCGCGGCGACGTCGGCCGCGTGCACCGCCTGCGTCGCGGCGCCGCCGAGGCGCTCGAACTGACCGCGCACGGCGATGCGAAGACCTCGCGGGTGGTCGGCCGGCGCATCGGCGAACTGCCGAAGATCGGCGGCGCGCGCATCGCGGCGATCGTCCGCCGCGCCGAACTGCCGGTACTGTTGCCGCAGGTCGGCCTCCTGCGCGAGGTCTACCCGGAGCAGGTGATCATCGCGCACCACGACACGCTGATCGCGTCCGGCGACCGGGTCGTCGTCTTCTGCACGCGCAAGCGCCAGGTCAAGGACGTCGAAGCGCTGTTCCAGGTCGCCGCGGGGTTCCTCTGATGCTCGGCCGCGTCCTGCCCGTCCTGCACGTCCTCGGCCTGATGCTGATGTTCTTCAGCGTCACCTACCTGCTGCCGATCGCCGCATCGCTGCTCGCCGACGACGGCACCTGGATCGACTTCGTCGATGCGCTGGCGGTGTCGTTCGGCGTCGGCGCGCTGACGGTGATCCTGACCCGCCGCCACAAGCGCGAGCTGAAGCCGCGCGACGGCTTCCTGCTGGTGACGCTGGCCTGGGTGTTGATGGCGGCGATTGCCACCGTGCCGCTGCTCTTGTTGATCGACGGCTTGAGCTTCACCGACGCCTTCTTCGAGACGATGTCCGGGCTGACCACCACCGGCGCCACCGTGCTCACCGGCCTGGAGCATCTGCCGCCGGCGCTGAACCTGTGGCGGCACGCGCTGAACTGGTTCGGCGGCATGGGCATCATCGTGCTGGCGGTGGCCATCCTGCCGCTGCTCGGCGTCGGCGGCATGCAGCTCTATCGTGCCGAAACGCCGGGGCCGATGAAGGATTCCAAGCTGACGCCGCGCATCGCCGGCACCGCCAAGGCGCTGTGGCTGGTCTACGCGGCGCTGACACTGGCCTGCATCCTGAGCCTGAAGTGGGCCGGCATGAACTGGCTGGACGCCGTCTGCCACGCCTTCGCCGCGCTGTCGCTGGGCGGCTTCTCGACCTACGACGCCTCCGTCGGCCAGTTCGACTCGCCGCTGATCGAGGCGGTGCTGATCGTCTTCATGACGCTCGCCGCGCTCAACTTCGCCACCCACTTCCTCGCCTTCCGCGAGCGTTCGCTGGCGACCTACGCCCGCGACGCCGAGGCGCGCGCGGTGGTCGTGCTGCTCGCCAGCAGCACCCTCGTCTGCGCCATCTACCTGGCCGAGCAGGGCACCTATCCGGATTTCTTGACCAGCCTGCGCCACGTCGCCTTCAACCTGGTGTCGATCGCCACCGACTGCGGCTTCGCCAGCCAGGACTTCGACAAATGGCCGATCTTCGTACCGATGTGGATGCTCTTCCTGTCCTGCGTCACCGTCAGTTCCGGCTCGACCGGCGGCGGCATCAAGATGGTGCGCGCGCTGATCCTGGCGCAGCAGGCGCAGCTCGAACTGAAGCGGCTGATCCATCCCAGCCTGGTGACGATCATCCGCGTCGGCCGCATCGCCATCCCGCCCGGGGTGTCGGCGGCGGTGCTCGGTTTCCTCTTCCTCTACGCGCTGACCATCATCGAGCTGTCCTTCTTCCTGATGGCCAGCGGCATGGACTACGTCTCGGCATTCACCGCGATCATCGCCTGCATCAACAACGCCGGTCCCGGCCTCAACGTCGTCGGCCCGGCGCAGAACTACCAGTCGCTGACCGACTTCCAGACCTGGGTGTGCACGGCGGCGATGCTGATCGGGCGCCTGGAGGTGCTGTCGGTGTTCGTGCTGTTCACGCCGGCCTTCTGGCGGCGCTGAGCCGTTCGCGCCGGATGGGGGCTTGAAATCCTCCGGCCCGCCCCCATCTTCCGCAGGTCATTGAACCACAACGGAGTTTTTTGCATGGGCGCGACCAAGGAAACCCTCGGCTTTCAGGCCGAAGTGAAGCAGCTGCTGCACCTGATGATCCATTCGCTGTACTCGAACAAGGAAATCTTCCTGCGCGAGTTGATTTCCAATGCGTCGGATGCCTGCGACAAGCTGCGCTTCGAGGCGCTGGACAACGCCGGCCTCTACGAGAACGACTCGGAACTGAAGATCCGCGTCGCCTACGACAAGGAGGCGCGCACGATCACCATCTCCGACAACGGCATTGGCCTCTCGCGTGAGGAAGCCGTGGCTCACCTCGGCACCATCGCCAAGTCCGGCACGCGCGAGTTCTTCTCGCAGCTGACGGGCGACAAGGCCAAGGACGCGCACCTGATCGGCCAGTTCGGCGTCGGCTTCTACTCGTCGTTCATCGTCGCCGACAAGGTCACCGTGATCTCGCGTCGCGCCGGCCAGAACAAGGATCAGGCGATCTGCTGGGAATCGGCCGGCGAGGGCGATTTCTCGATCGAGATGGTCGAAAAGGAAGGCCGCGGCACCGACGTCATCCTGCACCTGCGCGACGGCGAGGACGAGTTCCTCGGCGGCTGGAAGCTGAAGAGCATCCTGAAGAAGTACTCCGACCACATCACGCTGCCGATCCTGATGCAGAAGGAAGAGTGGAAGGACGGCGAGCAGGTCAAGACCGAGGAAGATGAAACCGTGAACCAGGCCAGCGCGCTGTGGGCGCGGCCGAAGTCCGAGATCAGCGAAGAGCAGTACAAGGAGTTCTACAAGCACGTCGCGCACGACTTCGAGGACCCGCTGGCGTGGACGCACGCCCGCGTCGAGGGCAAGCAGGAATACACGCAGCTTCTCTATATCCCGACGCGCGCACCGTTCGACCTGTTCGAGCGTGGCGCCCGCCACGGCGTCAAGTTGTACGTCAAGCGCGTCTTCATCATGGACGACGCCGAGCAGCTGATGCCGCTCTACCTGCGCTTCGTGCGCGGCGTCGTCGACTCGGCCGACCTGCCGCTCAACGTCTCGCGCGAGATCTTGCAGCAGAGCAAGGACATCGACACGATCAAGGGCGGCTGCGTCAAGAAGGTGCTCGGCATGATCGAGGACCTGGCCGAGAACGACGCCGAGAAGTTCACCAAGTTCTGGGGCGAGTTCGGCCGCGTGCTCAAGGAAGGCGTCGGCGAGGACCACGCCAACAAGGAGCGCATCGCCAAGCTGCTGCGCTTCGCCTCGACCAAGACCGACACCACCGACGAGACGGTGTCGCTCGCCGACTACGTCAGCCGCATGAAGGAAGGCCAGGACAAGATCTACTACGTCACCGCTGAAACCTTCACCGCCGCCAAGAACAGCCCGCACCTCGAAATCTTCCGCAAGAAGGGCATCGAAGTGCTGCTCTTGTCCGAGCGCGTCGACGAATGGGTGGTCGGCAGCCTGACCGAGTTCGACGGCAAGCAACTGCAGTCGGTCGCCAAGGGCGGCCTCGACCTCGGCAAGCTGGAAGACGAAGCCGAGAAGAAGGAAGCCGAGAAGGCCGCCGACGAGTACAAGGAACTGATCGGGAAGATCAAGACCGAGCTCGGCGACAAGGTGAAAGACGTCCGCGTCACGCACCGCCTGACCGATTCGCCGTCGTGCATCGTCGCCGACGAGCACGACCTCGGCGGCAACCTGGCGCGCATCCTGAAGGCCGCCGGCCAGAAGGCGCCGAGCTCGAAGCCGATCCTCGAAATCAACCCCAACCACCTCGCGGTGCAGCGGCTGAAGTACGAGGAAACCCGTTTCTCGGATTGGGCCAACCTGCTGCTGGAGCAGGCGATGCTCGCCGAAGGCGGCACGCTGGAAGACCCGGCCGGCTTCGTCAAGCGCATCAACGACCTGATGCTGGCGCTCTCCGCCGGCAAGTAAGGCGGCGCGTCAGCGACGCCGCCGTGAAAACGCCCCGCGCTGCGGGGCGTTTTCGTTGACGCGACCGCTGGGCCTCGGCGGCCGCGAACCATCCGCCGCCGCCGAGGTTCAAAGGGGATAGGCAGCCTTGCCGGACCTGTCGCCGTCAGGCGACGGTTTGCGCAGCGCCGTTGTCGGGGGAATAGTACGAACAGCGGCCGCCCTTCGCAGCCGTGACCGCCGCTCCGGGAAAGCGTATGTTTTTTTGCTTATAGTGATCTTGATCGCCCCGTTCTCTCCGGAAATTGCCATGTCCCTCCGCCCTGCCAGCCTCGCCGTCCTCTCCCTCGCGCTGTTCGCCGCCGCCTGCGCGCCGCTGGCGCTGACCGCCGCCGGCGTGGCCGGCGGCGTCACCGCCGGCCACCATCTGGGCGGCATCGCCTACCGCACCTTCACCGAGCCGCTGCCGAAGGTGCGCGCGGCGACGAACAAGGCGCTGCTGCGCATGGCGATCAAGCCGGAGCGCACCGAGCGGATCGACAACGGCGAACGCATCGTCGCGCTGGTGCCGGACCGCACGATCGAAATCGAGCTGGAGGCGCTGACGCCATCGACGACGCGCATGCGCGTCGTTGCCAGAAAGGATGGCGGCATCCTGGTCGATGCCGCCACCGCCATCGAAGTCATCAACCAGACCGAGAAATTCATCGTTCCGGGTTAAGCCAATGGAGGACTGACCATGAACCATCCGCTACTTCCCATCGCCCGCGCCATTGCCGGTCTCGTCCTGCTCGGCGCGGCAGGCGTCGCCACGGCGCAGACGGCACCGCCGCCGGCCACGGCGCCGACAACGCAACCGGCGACCGCCGAGACGCCGACCGGCAAGCTGGTGTCCACCTTCTCCGGCTTCGCCGGCTCCGAGGAAAACGCCGCATCGCTGGTGAACGGTCTGCGCACCGGCTCGGCGATCACGCTGACCGGCGGCGCCGGAACGGGCGGCGGCGAAACGACCACCTTCACGTCGCCGACCAGGCCGATGGGCTACGGCAACATCCGCATCGCCATGTCGCTGGCCGAGGCGCAGCTCGCCAGCCAGGGCGTCACCAACCCGACGCCGACGCAGCTGCAGGGCGCGCTGATGGGCACGACGACCGGCACCGGCGCCGACGCGACGACGACGCAGGGCATCCTGCAGATGCGCGCCTCCGGCATGGGCTGGGGGCAGATCGCCAATTCGATGGGCTTCAAGCTGGGGCCGGTGATGAGCGGCAAGCAGACCTTTACCGAGGCCGTCGCGGCCGGCAGCACGACGACGGCGGCCGGCACCGCCGCCGGGGCGGGCGCCGCGCGCGGCAAGAGCGGCGTCACCACCGCCGGTGGCGGCGGCAGCAACAGCGGCAAAGGGGTGACGACGGCCGCCGGTGCGTCGGCCAAGGGCGTGGCCACGGCGGCCGGCGCCTCGGGCAAGGGCGTGACCACGGCGGGCGGCAGCGGCGGCAACGCCTACGGCCACGCCAGGTCGTCGGTAGTGACCGCCGGCGGCGGTGGCGGTGGGGCGGTGGCGACCGGCCTCGGCCACGGCAACGCCGGTGGCGCGTCGGCCGGCGTCGTCAGCGCGGCCGGCCAGGGTGGCGGCAATGCCGGCGGGCAGGGCGGCGGGCACGGCAAGGGCGGCGGCAAGCCCTGACGCGCTGTACGGGTTCCCGACGGTAAAGGCGGCCGCATGCGGCCGCCTTTTCATTGGCCGGCCGCGGGCGCGTTCACGGCGCCGGCGTTGCCTCGTCGTCGACGAAGGCGAAGCGGCCCTTGCCGGAACGCTTGACGCGGTACATCGCCTGGTCGGCGACGTGGCGCATCGCCTCGACGTTGCCGGTGTGGTCGGGGTAGAGGGCGATGCCGATGCTGGCACCCGAGCTGACCGTCTGTCCGGGCGTCTCGATCGGCCGCGCCAGGGCGCGGCCGATGTTGCCGGCGACGGTCGCCGCCGTCTGCGCTTCGGGCAGGTTGCCGAGGATGACGAGGAATTCGTCGCCGCCGATGCGCGCCGCCGTGTCCTCGGCACGGATGCACTCGCGCAGCCGGCGGGCGACTTCGCGCAGCACCGCGTCGCCGGCCTCGTGCCCGTAGCGGTCGTTGACCGTCTTGAACTCGTCGAGGTCGATGAACAGCAGCGCCACCTTCGTCCCGTTGCGGTGCGCGTTGCCGCATGCGATCTGCAGCCGGTCCTCGGCCAGCCGCAGCGTCGGCAGGCCGGTCAGGTGGTCGTGCGTGGCGAGCTTCTCCAGCTCGATGCGCTGGGCGTTCACCTCGATGATCGCCGCCTCGGCGGTGTCGAGCAGGCTGTTCGCGCTGCGCGCCAGCAGGCCGATTTCGTCGCCGGCGTGGCGTTCCTCGATCGGCAGCCGCTGCGCGCCGCCCGGCTGGATCTGCGCCATCGCGTGCGCCAGCCGGGTGAGCGGGCCGATGACGCGGGCGCGCAGGACGCCGCCGACGATGAGCGTGGCGATCACCACCTGCGCCAGCATCAGCAGCGTCTGGAAGACGGCGGCGGCGGCGGCGGCCTGTTCCACCTGCTCGTCGTTCTGGACGACGAGCAGGCGGCCGACGGGTTCGATGCGGTCGACCGGCGAATACAGCGGATACGACTGGCTCGCGGAAAAGTCGACGCTGGTGCGCGAGCCGAGTTCGGCGCGGAAGCCTTCGGCCGATTCGATGCGTCCGGCGAGGATGACCGGATTGGCGAGCAGGCCGCTGAGCACGCCCTGCGCGATCTCGGCGTTGGCGGCGAAGGCCGCGACTTCCGCCTGCGCCTGCACGGTCTGCACCAGCTGCCGCTGCAGCGAGGCAGCCTCGGCCAGTTCCTGCGCGTAGACGTAGCGGTAGCTGAAGAAACCGGCGACGGCCGAGAAGGCGAGCAGGCCGGCGCCGACGGCGACGATCAGGCGCAGGCCGAGCTGGTGGGCGAAGGGGGGCGGTGTCATGCGTTCATTCTGCCAGCAACAGTATCGTCCGCACCGCCGGGGTCGCTGCCGTCGCGTCGATGTAGCCGATGGCGCTCGGGTCGCGGCCGACCGCGTCGACGACGGCGCGGCTGTCCGGCAGCGCCGGCGGCGGCAGGACTTCGCCGCTGAAGCGCAGGCGCGCCCAGTAGGCATTGACCTGGCTGATGCCCATGCCGTTCAGCGCGCGGAAGAAGGCCGCGCGCAGCGGGCTGTCGGCCGGCTGCTCGATGACGGTGACGGCGATCCGCCGGTCGCCGGCGGCGACGCTGCGCACGCGGCCGAGGTAGAGGTCGGAGACCTCGCGCGCGCTGAGCGCGCGCAGCGGGCTTTCCGGATGCACGACGACGGCGATGCCGGCCGCCTGCGCCGAGGCGCACGCCAGCCAGAGCAGGGCGGCGGCGAGGGGGCGGAGCAGGCGCGCGCGCATGTTCAGAAGGCGAAGTCGACCGTCGCCGAGACGAGGTTGACGCGGGTGTGCCGCTCGTTGATCGCGGGGTCGCGCCACCACAGGCCGTAGCCGGAGGGCTTGATGCGCGTGTGGTCCCACTGCAGCTTGAGCGCCGCCTGCCGGTGGAAGTCCCAGCGGACGCCGAGCGACGCGGTGTCCTGCGCGATGCGCGTGGTGTTCACCGTAAACAGCGCCGGCTCGCGCAGGGCCGCGTTGAAGGCGCCCCAGTCGTTGGCGGCGCGGCGGCGGTCGTTGCCGGGGCGCGAGGTGCCGACGAGCAGGTAGGGGGTCCAGTCGCCGAAGCGGCGGCCGATGCTGGCGTAGGCCATGCGGCCGTGCGGCACGACGTCGGCGCTCGCCGTCGTGCGGCCGATTTCCGCCTGCGCCAGCCAGGTGCCGTCGTCGTAGGCGGCGCCGAGCGTGGCATAGGTGATGCGGGCGTTCTCGAAGGCCAGTTCGCGGCGCAGCTCGGCGGCTTCGGCGCTGACGCCGGGGAGGCCGGCCCCGGCTACCGCCTCCAGCCCGCGGTGCAGCGGCGCCAGCGCCGGCACCTCGCGTCCGGCGGTGAAGCGCGAGTACGCCGCCTTCAGCCGCCAGCGGGCGGTCTCGTGGGTCAGCGACAGGCCGAGCAGGCGCTCGGCCCGGAAGTCGTAGCCCTCGCCGATGGGGATGGCGAGGCGGGCGCTGCCGGCCTGCAGCTTGACGCGCCAGCGCGCGTCACCGGCGTCCGCGTTGAAGGCGAGGTCGGCGCCGTTCACCGAGAAGATCGGAATCCAGCCGTAGAACTCCGCCGGCGGCCGCACCCACGGGTAGGCGTAGCCGACGTTGCGGTGGTCCGACATGAGGAAGGCGTCGTAGTTGATGCGGCCGACGCGCAGGTCGAGCTGCGGGTGCGGCCGGAAGGCCGCGTAGGCCAGCTCGGTGACGCTGTCGAAATCGGCGTCGAAGTGGTCGCGGGCGACGAACTGGCCGACCAGGTCGATGCCCGGCGTCAGGCGGTATTCGAGCTGCAGGCCGAGACGCGAGTCGGTGCGCCAGCCGGGGCGCGTGGCGAAGCCGTCGCGCGGCTGCTGGGCGATGTCGCGGGCCGGGGCGATGTTGTCGCGCCGGTCGTAGGCGTAGCCGAGGGTGCCGAAGCCGCCGATGCGCAGGCCGTCGGCGGCGGCCGCCGGCGCTGCGGCCAGGGCGAGCACGAGGGGAAGCAGCGTCCGTGTCCGCCGGCGCGTCGCATCCGGCCTCGCCGGCGCCGGCTGTCCGGCCGGCCGGCGGCAATCCGCCTTGTTCACCCTGGTTCCCCTTTCGTCGTCCCTCCTTCGATTAAGCCGACGGGATGCCGGCCTGTCAATGCCGGCGGGGACGAACGGGTCGCGGCGGCCGCCGGGCGGGCGGCCGTGCGGCGGCGTCAGCCGACGGTGTAGCCGCCGTCGACGACGATCTCCTGGCCGAAGATGTTGCGCGCCTCGTCGGAGGCGAGGAAGACCGAGGTGCCGGCGATGTCCGCCGGCGTGCCGAAGGCGCCCGGCAGCAGGCGCGCGGTGATCTGGCCGGCGACGGCCGCGAGCACGTCCTCGGGCAGGCCGACGGTGCCCCACAGCGGCGTGCCGATCGGGCCGGGGGCGATCGAATTGACGCGGATGCCGCGCGGCGCCAGCTCGGCGGCCAGCGTCTGCGCCACCGACTTCAGCGCCGCCTTGCTGGCGCTGTAGATGGCCAGCCCGGGAAAGCCGACCTGGGTGAGGAAGGTGGTGACGAACTGCACCGAGCCGCCCGGGCGGATGTGCGGCAGGAAGCGGCGCACCGTTTCGACGGCGCCGAAGAGGTTGACCGAAAACTGCGTGTCGAAGGCTTCCGGCGTGCTTTCCGCGAACGGCACGACGCGGGCGATGCCGGCGTTGGGGACGACGATGTCGACGCCGCCGAACACCTGGACGGTGGCGTCGACGAGGCGCTGCAGGTCTTCCGGCCGGGTGACGTCGCCGGCGACGGGAACGACCTTGCCGGGGTGGGCGGCGGCGAGCGCGTCGAGTTCGGCGGCGTTGCGGGCGAAGGCGACGACGCGCGCGCCCTCGGCGACGTAGCGCTCGACGATGG
The DNA here is from genome assembly GCA_024710925.1 of Rhodocyclaceae bacterium. Taxonomy (GTDB): domain Bacteria; phylum Pseudomonadota; class Gammaproteobacteria; order Burkholderiales; family Rhodocyclaceae; genus Proximibacter. The sequence goes on from JANJTW010000177.1 coordinate 24,868, forward strand.
CGCGGCCGATGCCGCTGCTGGCGCCGGTGACGGCGGCGATCTTTCCGTTCAGTCTGTTCTGCATGTTCGCTCCTCGACGATAATGGGGCTGCCGGTCATGGCGGTGCGACGATTGTCCGAGTGATTTGGTCAACTTTCATTGACCGGCATCAAAACGCATCACCGCGTGATGCAAAACAACGATAACCAGATTCATCAGGAGACTGCAATGACAACCGCCGTACCCACGCTGGCGACGATCTCGCTCGCCCTCGCCGACGCCGTCGCCGAGATCCGGCTCAACCGCCCCGAACGCTCGAACGCGCTCGACGAACGCCTGTGGCAGGAATTGCGCACGGCCCTGAACTGGGCCGACGCGACGCCGCAGGTGCGCGCCGTCGTCCTCGCCGGCGAAGGCCGCAATTTCTGCGCCGGCATCGACCTCGCCATGCTCGGCGGCGTCGCCCAGGCCGTCGCCGACGCCGACCCGGCGCGCAGCCGCGAGAAGCTGCGCCGGCTGATCCTCGACCTGCAGGACTGCCTGTCGGCCATCGAGCGCTGCCGCAAGCCGGTGCTGGCGGCGATCCACGGCGCCTGCATCGGCGGCGCGCTCGACCTCGTCTGCTGCTGCGATATGCGCTACGCGGCGGCCGACGCGGTCTTCTCGGTGCGCGAGGTCGACGTCGGCATGGTCGCCGACGTCGGCACGCTGCAGCGCCTGCCGCGGCTGGTGGCGGACGGCGTCGCCCGCGAGCTGGCCTACACCGGCCGCGAGGTCGGTGCCGACGAGGCGCTGCGCATCGGCCTGGTGAACCGCGTCTTCGCGACGCCGGAAGCGCTGCGCGACGGCGTTCTGGCGCTGGCGCGGACGATCGCCGGCAAGTCGCCGCTGGCCGTGCGCGGCACCAAGGAAATGCTCAACTACGGCCGCGACCATGCGGTCGCCGACGGCCTCAACTACGTGGCGACGTGGAACGCGGCGATGCTGATGTCGGCGGACCTCGACGAGGCGATGGCGGCGGCGCGCGAGAAGCGCCCGCCGCGCTTCGCCGACTGAGGCGTCGACGGAAAAGGGGCCGTCGCCGGCCCCTGTCGCTCCCGCCTGCGGCGCGTTCAGCGCATCTGCTGCATCTGCTTCTGCATCTCGGCGGCGTTGAACTTCATGCCGCCGGGCATCCCCGGCATGCCCGGCATGACGACGTCGCCGGGCTTCATGTCGGCCTTGCACGGGCCGAGCCACTTCGCGGCGAGGTTCATCTGCATTTCCTTCATGCCCTCCATCGGCGGGCTGTAGGTGGTGCGGATGTCGCCGCGGTAGCTGCTGGAAAAATCGCCGGAAAACTCGGCGCGCGTCGTCGCCGTCGTGCCGTCGAACTTGCACACCGAGTCGGCGATCACCTTGCCGCCCTCGCGGCGCACCTCGTTCTTCGAGCAGTTCTTCCGCGCCTCCTGCGCGCCGGCCTGCTCGGTCAGCTTGTCGGTCTTCTCGTCGACGCACTGCTGCATCGTCTGCGTCATCGGATGGGGGCCGCCCATCCTGTTGGTGATTTCCCACAGGCCGGACTTGCGCGCCGGCGCGTCGGCCGCGGCGGCGCCGGCGGCGAGCAGGAGGATGCTGAGGGCGAGGGCGGTGCGGCGCATGGCGGGGCTCCTTGGGCGGGGGTGGGAGGGCATGGCCCGGCTTACAGCCGGCCGAGCTTGCGGTACAGCGTGTTGCGGCTGATGCCGAGCTGCCGCGCCGCCGCCGAGACGTTGCCGCCGGCGGCTTCCAGCGCGCGCAGCGCCGCCTGCCGGCCGATCTCGTCGAGGCTGGTGCCGGCGAGCGGCGGCAGCGCACCGGCGGCGACCGGCGCCGCGCCGACCGCCGTCATGCCGGCGGGCAGCGGCGGCACGTCGAACAGTTCTTCGGGCAGGTGGTGTTCGGTGATCAGCGATTCGTCTTCGTCGAGCAGCGCGATGGCGACGCGGATGACGTTGTTCAACTGGCGGATGTTGCCTGGCCAGGCATAGCTTTCGATCGCCGCCATCGCCCGGTCGGAGAAGGCGACCGGCGGCCGCTGCCCGACCTCGGCTTCGGCCAGCCGCTGCGCCAGCGTGCGGATGTCGCCGCGCTCGCGCAGCGCCGGCAGCGTCACCGCGAGGCCGTTCAGCCGGTAGTAGAGGTCCTCGCGGAAGCTGCCGCGCGCCACTTCCTCGCGCAGCTTGCGGTGCGTCGCGCAGAGCAGCGAGATGTCGACCTGGATCGCCTTGCAGCTGCCGAGCGGCGTGATCGTCCGCTCCTGCAGCACGCGCAGCAGCCGCGCCTGCAGGTGCAGCGGCATGTCGCCGATCTCGTCGAGGAACAGCGTGCCGCCGTGCGCCTGCTGGATCTTGCCCGGCGCGCCTTCCTTGCGCGCGCCGGTGAAGGCGCCGCCCTGGTAGCCGAACAGCTCGGACTCGATCAGGCTCTCCGGGATCGCCGCGCAGTTCAGCGCGACGAAGGGGCCGTTGCGGCGCGGGCCGCTGTTGTGGAAGGCCTTGGCGAAGATTTCCTTGCCGGCGCCCGATTCGCCCTGGATGAGGATCGGGATGTCGCGGCCGAGCACCCGCCGCGAGCGTTCGATCGCCGCCTGCAGGGCGGCGTCGCCGGTGTTCAGCGTGTCCAGCGTCAGCGCCGGCGCGCGTGCCGGTTCGCGGCGCGACGGCGCCGCTGTCGGCAGGTCGTCGTAGGTGCGGCCGATGGTGCGCTGCAGCGGCGCCTGGCCGCGCAGGCGGACGTAGAAGACGCGGTCGCGGCCGGCCGGGATCTCGCAGATCGCCTGCGCGTCGCGGCGCGAGCGGTCGATGACGCCGGCCAGCGTCGTCTCGAAGACCATCGAGAAGTCGCGCCGGACGACGTCGGCGCGGCGCAGGCCGAGCAGTTGCAGGCCGGCGCGGTTGACCGCCAGCACCTGGCCGTCCGGCGAGACGGCGACCATGCCCTCGCCCGGGCTGCCGAGGTAGTCGACACGCGAGTGGAAGCAGACGAGGATGTCGCGGCCGTGCTGCGCCTCGAACAGGCGCTTCTCGACGAGCTGCGACGAGAGGCGGACGAGGCCGAGCGTGTGCCGCTGCTGGTTGCGGTAGTCGCTGGAGATGTCGAGGACGCCGATCAGCCGGCCGTCGGCGCCGAAGATCGGGCTGGCGCAGCAGGTCAGGAAGCCGTTGTGTTCGAGGAAGTGCTCGCTGCCGAGGATCGCCGACGGCGCCTCCTCGGCGATCGCCGTGCCGATGGCGTTGGTGCCGCGCAGGTTCTCGTCCCACGAGGCGCCGGCCATCAGCGCGACGCGGTCGGCGCGGCTGACGAAGTCGGCGTCGCCGACCGATTCGAGGATCAGGCCGTTCTGGTCGGCGAGGATGACCATGCTGCCCGAGTCGCGGATCTGCTCGTAGAGCTGCTCCATGATCGGCCGGCTCTGGCGCAGCAGCTGGTGGTTCCGCTCCTGCTCGGTGTGCAGCGTCGCCCGGTCGAGCGAATCGTAGCCGCGGCCGCCGTCGGCCTCGCTGAGGCCGAAGCGCTGGCAGCGTTCCCACGAGCGCAGCACCATCGGGTCGATCAGGCCGGCCGGGCGGTCGCCGCGGCCGAAGAACAGTTGACGCGCCTGCGTCAGTTGACGGCCATGCTGCTCGGCCGCATTGGCTGGGTGTCCCATGTGCTCCAACTCCTCCACTCCCCCGTTGCTGTCGCTGTCGTCGCGCTTTTTGTCGTTGTGTTCCATAACGTAGCACCTGCCCATTTTGTAAGCAACGCATTGAGCAGTGCCGGGGGGTGTGAAGCAACGGCTGTGCCATAAGTAATAGATGATGCAGCCTGCCCGATCCGTCGCCACGGCCGTATTTCCGGGCCTCGCCGGCGATTGGCACACGCCTTGCTGAACCGGGCTCCGTCGGGCGGAAGAACCCGCCATCACCAAAGGAGCCAACGTGAAACACCCGAACCGAACCCTCCGCGGCCTGGCCGCCGCGCTGATCATCGGACTCTGTGCCGGACAGGCCCTCGCCCACGGCGACGTGACGCCGCAGGCGGTCGATACCACCGGCCTCGACCCGCTCGGCGCCGACTGGCGCGCCGCCAACCCCTACCGCAAGAACGCGCGCGCCGTGGCCATCGGCGATTCCGCGTACAACCAGAACTGCGCGCGCTGCCACGGCCTCGGCGGCATTTCCGGCGGCATCGCGCCGGACCTGCGCTACCTGCCGGCGGCCGACGAGGGCGACGAGATCTTCATGCAGCGCGTGCGCAAGGGCGCGGCGCGCGACGGCAAGGTGTACATGCCGCCGTTCGAGGGCACGTTGAGCCAGGAAGCGATGTGGGCGATCCGCGCCTGGCTGGAGACGGTCCATGAAGAATGACCGCCGCGCCTGCCTGCTCAAGCTCTCCGCGCTGGCCGCGCTGCCGCTCGCCCGGGCGCTGCCGGCGGCGGCCGGCGAGGACATCGAGGCGATCCGCCGGCGCGGCCGGCTGCGCATCGCCGTCTACAACGACTTTCCGCCCTATGCCGACCGCGGCCGGGGCATCGACATCGACCTCGGTCGCGCCATCGCCGAGCGGCTCGGCCTGTCACCCGAAATCGTCGGCTTCAACGCCGACGAGGACATGAACGACGACCTGCGCAACATGGTCTGGAAGGGCCATTACCTCGGCACGCAGCCGGCCGACGTGATGATGCACGTGCCGGTCGACGAGCATCTGGCGCGCGCCAACGACAAGGTGCGCATCGTCGCTCCGTACCACCGCGAGGGGCTGGCGCTGGCGCGTGACCCGGCGCGCATTCCGGCGCCGCTGGCCGGCTCGGCGGCGGTGGCACTGGAAGTGTTCACGCGCGAGAAGGTCGGCGTCGAGACGACGACGCTGGCCGACGCCTTCCTGCTCGGCGCGCTGAACGGCCGGCTGCACGAGAACATCGTCCATTACCGCTCGGTCGGCGAGGCCGCCGCCGGGCTCAAGGCCGGCCGCGTGGCGGCGGTGCTGGCGCCGCAGGGCGAGCTGGAGGCGGCGCTCGCCGGCGAGACGCGCTTCGCCGTCGACGCCGCCCGCTTCGCCGAGCTGAAGGTCGACGGCTGGCCGCTCGGGCTGGCCGTCAAGGCCGAGCAGCCGGCGCTCGCCGAAGCGGTCGCCGCCGCCGTCGCCGAGCTGAAGAAGGACGGCACCGTCGCCGCCATCTTCAAGCGCCACGGCGTTACCCACCAACCCGCCTGAGGAGTCCGCCATGCGCCATCTGCAAGCGAAACTGGCCGGCGCGCTGCTGCTCGCCGCCTGTGCCCTGGAGGCCGGCGCCGCCGGGCCGCACGCCTACGTACCGAACGAGAAGTCGGGCAGCGTCAGCGTCATCGACATCGCCAGCGACCGCCGCGTCGGCGACATCGCCGTCGGCAAGCGCCCGCGCGGCAACGCCAGCGACGGCCGCCTGCTCTATCTCAGCGAGGCCGAGAGCGGCCGCCTGCTCGTCGTCGATCCGGCGGCCGGCCGCGTCGTCGGCAGCGCGCCGCTCGGCAAGTCGCCGGAAGGCGTCGGCGTCTCCGCCGACGGCCGGCTGCTGGCGGCGGCGGTCGAGGACGACAACAGCGTCGTCCTCTTCGCGGCGGACGGCCTGCGCGAGCTGGCGCGCATCCGCGTCGAGGGCAAGAACCCGGAGCACGCGGTGTTTTCGCCCGACGGCCGCTGGCTCTACGTCAGCGCCGAGGAGGCCGAGCAGGTGGACGTGATCGACGTCGGGCAGCGCCGGCAGGTGGCCAGCGTTGCCGTCGGCAAGCGGCCGCGCGGCATCGCCTTCACGCCGGACGGCCGCCACGCCTACGTCGCCTGCGAGATCGAGGGCAAGGTCTACGCCATCGACGTCGCCGGCCGCAAGGTGCTTGCCGCGATTGTCGCCGGCGAGTTCCCGAACGGTCTGGCGATGCACCCGGACGGCCGCCGCGTCTTCGTCTCCAACGGCCGCGACGGCACGGTGATGGCCATCGACACGGCGACGAACGCCGTCGTCGCCACCGCCGCCGTCGGCAAGCGGCCGTGGAACATGGCGCTGACGCCGGACGGCGGCAAGCTCTACGTCGCCAACGGCCGCTCGAACAGCGTCTCGGTGCTCGACAGCGGCAGCCTGCGGAAGCTTGCCGAGATCGAAGTCGGCGAACTGCCCTGGGGCGTCAGCATCCAATGAGCGCCGGGGCCCACGCGGAACGCTACGCGCTGCCGGCGGTGCTGCTGCACTGGCTGCAGGCGGCGCTGGTGCTGTGGCTGCTGTGGCTCGGCTGGAACATGGTCGAGCTGCCGAAGGGCGCCGAGCGCAGTGCCGCCTACGCGCTGCACAAGTCCTTCGGGCTGGTCGCGCTCGGCCTCGTGCTGCTGCGCCTCGCCGTCCGCCGCCTGCTGCCGCCGCCGGCGCCGCTCGCCGCCGGCCACGAGGCGCGGCTCGCCGCCGCCGCGCACCGCCTGCTGTATGCGCTGCTGCTGGCGCTGCCGCTCGCCGGCTACCTGGCGTCGGCCTTCACGCCGTTCGCGATGAAGATATTCGGCGTCGAACTGCCGCGCCTCGCCGCGCCCGACGCGGCGATGAACGCCTTCTTCAAGAGCGTGCACCTGGTCGCCGGCTGGTCGCTGGTGGCGCTGCTCGCGCTGCACATCGCCGCCGCCGCGCGCCATGCGCTGCGTCGCGACGGCACGCTGGCGCGCATGCTGCCCGGCCGGGTGTCCGGAAATTGAACAGGTGCTGAAAAACGGAACAGCCGGCGCGCCGCGCGGCGTGCCGGCCGCGCCCCCGCCGCTCAGCGCAGCGTGACGCCGCGCTCCGCCGTGGCCAGCGGCGAGCCGGCCGCCGCCGGGACGGCGACGTCGGCGACCGCCGGCGTCAGCCCGCGCTCCCAGAGCAGGGCGAGGACGCTGGCGATGAAGCGCTTGTGTTCGGGCGGCGCGTTGTCGTACCAGCGGCGCAGGTAGTCCTCAAGCGTGCTGCGCGCGTCGGCCGGATCGAGATTGAGGTAGGCGAGCGCGTCCCAGTTCTGCGGGTCGCTGCTGAACAGCGGCAGCAGCAGGTTGGCAAGGACTTCGTTCTTCTCGCGCAGGTAGGGGTTCCGGCGCAGCTGCGCCTCGTTCTCGCGCAGCCAGGACGACAGCGGCGCGTGCGCCGGCAGCTGGCGGTGGCCCTCGGCGATCAGGTGGTCGAAGAAGCGCCGCAGCTTGCGCGCCTCGCCCGCCCAGCGCGGCTCGGGCGGCGAGCGTTCCCAGCTCCCGGCGAGGCTGGTCAGCGTAAACAGCGACGCCGTCTCGCACAGCGTTTCCTCGAACCACTGGTTGTGCTTGACCGTCTGCGGGCCGACATGCTGCTCGTAGTTCGACAGGATGTGGCAAAGCTCGTGCGCGAACTCGTAGACGTACAGGTGCCACTTCTCGCCGCGGGCGTGCAGCCGGACGCGGTACTCGCCACCGGGGCCGCGCTCGTACAGCGCCACCGGCGCGCGTTCGGTGTGGCTGACGACGATCGGCACCGTCAGCTTTTCCGGCAGCCGCGACATCAGCTCGTCGGCGACCGAGTAGAGCACCGTCTCGATCTGGCGCGGATCGGCGCCGCCCCACCCACCCGGTTCGACGCGGATGTCCAGCCCCAGCTTGCGGCTGCTGGCGGCCGGCTTCGTCGGCGCGTCGCGAGCGGTCTCGGCGTGCGCCAGCGAACAGGCGATCGAGGCGATGATCAGCGGCAGGCGCATCTGCCGCATGATCCAGGCGCGCGGCGTGCCGCGGCGCCGCTCTTCCCGCTTCCTCGTCATGGCCAATCCTTTCCGCCAGCCGGTTGCAGACTGCCGGCCGGCGCGCGGCCGGCACGACCGATGCCGTGTGGACCCGGCGCCTGCGGCGATCGTTCCCCGCGCCGCCGGCGGGAACGTTTTTTTCCGAGAACCAACCGCGGCAAGGTCGGTCGAAACGACGTTGAACGAGCTTGGGCTTCGCTTTCAGGGAGGATGTTCGCTGAAGGAGAAATGCCATGAGAAAGCACTTGATGAAGCAGGTTTGCGGCCTCGCGCTCGGGGTCGCCGGCGCGCTGGCGCCGCTCGGCATGGCGCAGGCCGCCGATGACTACGTTGACCGTTACATCAACGGTTATCTGAACGATCCCTACACCAACGAAGTCGCTCCCGAACGGGCGAGCGCCTTCCCCGCCGGCGTCAGCTCGATCGAAGCCGGCGCGCAAGGCCCGATCCGGGACGACATGTCGATGAAGCAGGAAAGCTTCCGGAGCGACGAGCCGCACGAGTTCTACACCGGCTGGAAGACCGAAGACACGATGGGCAAGGCCCGCGGCGCCGAAGGGCCGATCCGGGAATCCCCCGCCGCGCTCGACGAGACGGCGACGAAACCGGTCGCACGCTTGCCCGACCACCAGTTCGGCGAGCTCTACGACCCGCCGGTCCGGCAATAGCGTCGCGCGGGACGGCGGTCCGGTCGCCGCTGGCGGCCGCCGCCGTCGCGCCTGACCCCGTCACTCCAGCGCCAGCACCCAGCCGATCACCGCCTTCAGGTCGTCGTCGCCGATCTTGTCGGCGGGGTGCGGCATCATCGGCACCTGGCCCCAGACGCCGCTGCCGCCGTGGCGCACCTTGTCCGCAAGGCGCGCCGGGGCGCCGGCGTCGCCGCGGTATTTCGCGGCGACATCGCGGTACGAGGGGCCGACCATCTTCTTGTCGACGGCATGGCAGGCGACGCAGCGCGCCTTCTTGGCGATCGCTTCGGACGCTTGCGCCGGCAGCGCGGTCATGGCGACGGCGAGGAGGAGGGGGAGGGCGGTACGGTAGTGCATGGCAGATCCTTGGTTGCGGTAGAGGTCAGAGAAAGCCGAGTTCGGCCAGCTCGGCGTCGGTAAACAGCCGCGAACGGGTGTGGAAGGCCTTGCCTTCCGGCCCTTCGAGCGAGAAGGTGCCGCCGTGGCCGTCGATCACGTCAATGATCAGTTGCGTGTGCTTCCAGTATTCGTACTGCGACTTGCCGATGTAGAACGGGCAGCCGCCGATGTCGCCGAGGTACTCGTCGCCGGCGCCGATGGTCAGCTCGCCGGGCAGGTAGCAGTTGGCGGCGCTGTTGTCGCAGCAGCCGCCGGACTGGTGGAAGAAGAGCGGCCCGTGCTTCGCTTTCAGCGACGCGATCAGTGCCAGCGCGGCGTGGGTGGCGACGACTTTGTCGACCATGCTCGGCTCCCGGAAAAAACGGGGGCGGGAAGCGGACTTCCCGCCCCGAACTTGCTCGCAGTAAGCAAGAGGAGGAGATGGCGGCCGGCCCCCGCGACGAGGGCCGCCGCCCGCTGCACAAAGGATCAGAAGAAGCCCAGCTTCTGCTCGCTGTAGCTGACCAGCAGGTTCTTCGTCTGCTGGTAGTGGTCGAGCATCATCTTGTGCGTCTCGCGGCCGATGCCCGACTCCTTGTAGCCGCCGAAGGCGGCGTGCGCCGGGTAGGCGTGGTAGCAGTTGGTCCACACGCGGCCGGCCTTGATCGCGCGGCCCATGCGGTAGGCGACGTTGCCGTTGCGACTCCAGACGCCGGCGCCCAGCCCGTACAGCGTGTCGTTGGCGATCGCCAGCGCCTCGGCCTCGTCCTTGAAAGTGGTCACGGCGAGCACCGGCCCGAAGATCTCTTCCTGGAAGATGCGCATCTTGTTGTGACCCTTGAACACCGTCGGCTGGATGTAATAGCCCTCGGCCAGGTCGCCGGCGAGCCGGGCGGGGTCGCCGCCGATCAGCACCTCGGCGCCTTCCTGCTTGCCGAGCGCGAGGTAGGAGCCGATCTTGGTGATCTGCTCCATCGACGCCTGCGCGCCGATCATCGTCTCGGTGTCGAGCGGGCTGCCCTGCTTGATCGCGGCGATGCGCTTCAGGCAGCGTTCCATGAACCTGTCGTAGATCGATTCCTGGATCAGCGCGCGGCTCGGGCAGGTGCACACCTCGCCCTGGTTGAAGGCGAACAGCACCAGGCCTTCGATCGCCTTGTCGAGGAAGCTGTCGTCCCGGTCCATCACGTCTGCGAAGAAGACGTTCGGCGACTTGCCGCCCAGCTCCAGCGTCGCCGGAATCAGGTTGTTGGCGGCGGCCTGGGCGATCACGCGGCCGGTCGAGGTCGAGCCGGTGAAGGCGATCTTGGCGATGCGCTTCGAGGTCGCCAGCGGCATGCCGGCTTCGCGGCCGAAGCCGTTGACGATGTTGAGCACGCCCGGCGGCAGCAGGTCGGCGATCAGCTCGGCCAGGATCAGGATGCTGATCGGCGTCGACTCGGCCGGCTTCAGCACCACGCAGTTGCCGGCACCGATCGCCGGCGCCAGCTTCCACGCCGCCATCAGCAGCGGGAAGTTCCACGGGATGATCTGGCCGACGACGCCGAGCGGCTCGTGGAAATGGTAGGCGACGGTGTTCTCGTCGATCTCGGAGAGGGCGCCTTCCTGCGCGCGCAGGCAGCCGGCGAAGTAGCGGAAGTGGTCGGCGGAGAGCGGCACGTCGGCGTTCAGCGTCTCGCGCATCGGCTTGCCGTTGTCCACCGTCTCGGCGTAGGCCAGCACTTCCAGGTTCTGCTCGATGCGGTCGGCGATCTTCAGCAGCAGGTTGGCGCGCTCGGCGGCGGCCGTCTTGCCCCACTTGTCGGCGGCGGCGTGGGCGGCGTCGAGCGCCAGCTCGACGTCCTCGGCGGTCGAGCGGGCGGCCATCGTGTACGGCTGGCCGGTGATCGGCGTGATCACGTTGAAATATTCGCCCTTGACCGGGGCGACCCACTTGCCGCCGATGAAGTTGTCGTACCTGGCCTTGTAGGCGATCTTGGCGCCGGCGGCGCCGGGGGAAGCGTAGAGCATGTCGTCTCCTCGTTACTCTGTGTGATGGTGAGCGAAAGCAGCGTTGCGAAGTCTCGCCGAGCCGCCGTCGCTACCACCCGCCGACGGCCCGGCGGACTCTCGCCCCGTTCAAGGCACGGCCTGTGCCAGCTTCCCGGCCGGCAACGGCAAAGGCTTGCCGCACAAGGATTCCGCCGCAGCCAGCCGGCGCCGGCGCGGCGCTTCATGCCAATGCGCTGTTGA
>JANJTW010000234.1 GCA_024710925.1 Rhodocyclaceae bacterium
CCGCCGGCGATACCGAACGGGGCGCACTGAGATGGCCGCCCCCGCTTTCCGCCGCAAGCTGCTCGGATTCCTCGTCGCTGCCGCTGCGCTCGGTCCGGCCGGCATTTCCGGGCTGATCCGGGAAGCGCTCGCCGCCGGCGCGACGCCGGTGGCGCCGGGCCTGCACAGGCTGCGCGGCACGGTCGCCGTCAACGGCCAGCCGGCGCGCGAAGGGCAACTGATTCGCCCCGGCGACACCATCGTCACCGGCCCGGGCAGCGAGGCGATTTACGTCATCGGCCAGGACGCCTTCCTGCAGCGCGAAAAAAGCACCGTGAGCTTCGCCGGAGAAGCCGCGGCGAGCGTCATGCGCGTCATCGCCGGCGGCCTCCTGTCGGTCTTCGGCAAGGGCGAAAGGAAGGTGGTCGTGCCGACCGCGACCATCGGCATCCGCGGCACCGCGTGCTACATCGAGGCCACTGACCGGTCGGTCTATTTCTGCCTGTGCTACGGCACCGCCGAAGTGGCGCCGAAGGCCGAACCAGGGCGCCTCGAACGCATCGTCACCGAGTACCACGACCGGCCGATGATGATCAACGACGACCCGTCGCTGCCGACGATGTGGACGGCAGCGGTGGTCAACCACAGCGATGCCGAACTGACCCTGCTGGAAAACCTGGTCGGCCGCTGGCCGCCGTTCTACGGCAAGTCCGGGCTGATCGGCTACTGATCGTTCGGCGGCGCCACCTTCAGCACCTCGTCGAGCGTCGTCAGCCCCTGCGCCGCCTTCGTCGCGCCGGAGATGCGCAGGGGCTTCATGCCCTCGCGGTAGGCCTGCTCGCGCACGCGGACGATATCGGTATCCGGGCGAACGAGCTTCTTCAGCTCCGGGCTCATCAGCATGATCTCGTAGAGACCGACACGGCCGGCATAGCCGGTCATGCGGCACTCCAGGCAGCCGACCGGATGGTGCAGCTGCGGCGGCCGGCTGGCCTTCCACGGCGCGACCAGCGCATTCCACGCCTCTTCGTCTTCGACGCGCATCGCCGCAGCCTTCTTGCAGTGCGGGCAGAGCGTGCGCACCAGGCGCTGCGCCATCACGCCGAGCAGCGTCGAGCCGATCAGGTAGGACGGCACGCCGAGGTCCAAGAGGCGCGTCACCGCCGACGGCGCGTCGTTGGTGTGCAGCGTCGACAGCACGAGGTGGCCGGTCAGCGCCGCCTGGATCGCCATGTCGGCGGTCTCCAGGTCGCGGATCTCGCCGACCATGATGATGTCCGGGTCCTGCCGCATCAGCGAACGCACGCCGTCGGCGAAGCCGAGGTCGATGGCGTGGCTGACCTGCATCTGGTTGAACGCGGGCTCGATCATCTCGATCGGGTCCTCGATCGTGCACACGTTCACCTCCGGCGTCGCCAGCTGCTTCAGCGTCGAATAGAGCGTCGTCGTCTTGCCCGAGCCGGTCGGGCCGGTGACCAGGATGATGCCGTTCGGCTGCGTCGTCATCGAATGCCAGCGCTTCTGGTCGTCGTCGGAGAAGCCGAGCTCGCGGAAGTCGCGCACCAGCACTTCGGGGTCGAAGACGCGCATCACCAGCTTCTCGCCGAAGGCCGTCGGCAGCGTGGACAGGCGCAACTCGATCTCCTGCCCGTCGGGGGTGCGCGTCTTGATCCGGCCGTCCTGCGGGCGGCGCTTCTCGATCACGTCCATGCGGCCGAGCAGCTTGATGCGGCTGGTCATCGCCGTCGCCACCGCCATCGGGATCTGGTACACCTGATGCAGCACGCCGTCGATGCGGAAGCGGACGATGCCCAGTTCGCGCCGCGGCTCGATGTGGATGTCCGAGGCGCGCTGCTCGAAGGCGTACTGCCACAGCCAGTCGACGATGTTGACGATGTGCGCGTCGTTGGCGTCGAACTGGCGGTTGCTGCGGCCGAGGTCGACCAGTTGCTCGAACGACGACAGGCCGCTGGTGTTGCCGCCGCTCTTCGCCGCGTTCTTCACCGAGCGCGCCAGGTTGTAGAACTCGACCAGGTAGCGCGCGATGTCCGACGGGTTGGCGACGACGCGGCGGATCTGCTTCTTCAGGATCGGTTCGAGCTCCTTCTCCCACTCGCGGATGTACGGCTCGGCGGTGGCGATCACCACTTCCTTGGTCGTCACCTGCAGCGGCAGGATCTTGAAGCGCGTCGCGTAGGCGCTCGACATGACGTCGGTGACGATCGAGAAATCGACCTTGAGCGGGTCGATATGCACGTATTCCAGCCCGACCCGCTGCGCCAGCCATTCGCTCAGGTCTTCGAGGTGCAGCGGCTTGTTCGGCGGCTGCAGGCTGCGCCATTTCTGGTCGGCGACCAGTACCAGCGGATGGATGTCGCCGCGATAGAGACGACGATCAGCGATCAGGCGTTCGCCCTCGCCACGATCCGCCATGCCATCGGCAATCAGCCAGCCGACCACCTCGGGCAGGGTCAAACGGTGTTCGTGCACTACCTGGGAATTCATCCCGCCGCACCTCTTTCACGCAGATGACGGACTATACCGCCCCGCGCCGGTTGCGCTCAATGGCGAAGGCTGCGAACTCCGGCATCCGGGTCTAGAATGAAATCGTCATCGACCACGAAAAAAGGAGCGCATCATGAAACCAGCGATTCTCGCCGTTGCCGCACTCATTGCCGCGTTCCTTGCGCTGCCGGTTGCCGCCCAGCCAGGCATGGGCGGCGGGATGGGTCCGGGCATGGGTCCGGGACAGGGAATGAACGCACCGAATGCTTCGACCGCACCGCAACGGCCCATGCGGCGGCAGATGGACTGCGCCCGCGCCGCCGACCCGGCGGCCTGCGCAGCGCATCGCGAGGCACGCCGGCAAGCGGCGGCAGCCTGCCGCGGCATGGCCGGCGCGGAACGACGCAACTGCCTGGGCGAAAGGATGAGCGGCTTCGACTGCGCGAAGGCGCGCCATCCGGAACACTGCCGCATGCGCATGCAGGCCTATGCCGACTGCAAGGGGCAGGCCGGCCCGGCCTTCCGCCAGTGCGTGCGGCAGCGCACGCCGGCAGCCGAATGCGCGCAGGCGGCCGACCCGCGCACCTGCGAACTGCACCGGCAGGTGCGCGAAGCCTGCCAGGACAAGTTCGGCCCGGAACACCGCGCCTGCGTGCAGGAGCGCCTGGCGCCGCCGCGCTGAACGGCCGGCGAGCAACCGATCCGCCCCGCCCCGCGCGGGGTGCTCTTTCCTGAACGGAAAGGCGACCGTGGCGTCGAAGCGTCATCGGAGCGCATTCCGGGAGCCGCCCATGCCATCGATCCACGATTTTTCCGCACGTCGCCTGGACGGCAGCGAAAGCAGCCTCGGCGACTATCGCGGCCAGGTACTGCTGATCGTCAATACCGCCAGCCGCTGCGGTTTCACGCCGCAGTACGAAGGACTGGAACGCCTCTACCGCGACTACCGCGCGCGCGGTTTCGCCGTCCTCGGGTTTCCCTGCAACCAGTTCGGCGCGCAGGAACCCGGCGACGCCGACGAGATCGCCGGTTTCTGTGCGACGAACTACGGCGTAAGTTTTCCGATGTTCGCCAAGATCGAGGTGAACGGCGACGCTGCGCACCCGCTCTACCGCCACCTGAAGGAAGCGAAGCCCGGCCTGCTCGGCACCGAGGCGATCAAGTGGAACTTCACCAAGTTCCTCGTCGACCGCAACGGCGGGGTGGTCGAGCGCTTCGCGCCGGCAGTGAAACCGGACGAACTGCGCCGGGCGATCGAGGCCTTGCTCTGATCGCGCCGCGCGGCCGGCGAAAAAAAGCCCGCCGGGTCGCGGCGGGCTCCGTTTTTTCCGGGCGGACCGGGATCAGGCCGCTTCCGCCTCCGGCAGCGCGATCCTGTTGTCCGTGCTGAACTGGTAGTCGTGGAAGATATGCTCGGCGGAAAGGATCTGGTAGCTGCCGTCGGCGCGCTGGCGGGTGGTGTCCTTCAGCCGGTAGGTGTAGTGGCCGCAGGTCCAGCAGTCGAAGTTGCGCATGTGCGTGCACAGGCAGGTCTTGTCCATCACCGAGACGCGGCGAGCGCCGGGGTGCAGCTCGACTTCGCGGTTGTAGGACGTGACGTAGGCGCACTTGCCGTTGGCGTCGAGCAGGTAGCCGTAGGCCTCGCAGTTCGGGCGGATGCCGCTGCCGATCGCCGGGCTGTTCTTCAGCATGCGCATCGGATAGCCGGTCGGCGAGATCTGGTTGACCTCGATGTCGTCCTCGTCGGCCTTGAAGTACTCCTGCTGCACCTTCTCCGGCAGGCCGCACTCCTTCGCCACGGTAAAGCGCGTCGCCACCTGCACGGCGGCGGCGCCGGTCTCCAGGAAGCCGACCGCGTCGCTGCCGGTAAAGATGCCGCCGGCCGGAATCACCGGGATGTCGAGCTTTTCGTCGCGCAGGTAGGCGATGACTTCGGCGGTGATCGTCGCCAGGTCGTACTCGGCCCAGTCCAGGCCGAAGCCGAGGTGGCCGCCGGCGAGCGGGCCTTCGACGACGATGAAATCGGGCAGGCGGTTGAGTCTGGCGTTCTTCTTCAGGAACAGCTGCAGCGCGCGCACCGAGGAAACGATGATGCCGATCTTCGCGTCGCGGAAGCGCGGATGGTCCTCGATCAGCGCCAGACTGCCCAGGTGCAGGCCGGCGGCCAGCGTGATGCCGTCGATGCCGGCGTCGAGCGCGGCGGTGAGGCGCACCTTCAGCGTCTCCTTCGGCGCGTTCATCGTCAACTTTTCCATGCAGTTGATGAAGATCATGCCGTCGCCCTGCTTGCGATCCATCGCGCTGCGCACGTGCAGGCGGGTCGCCTCCTCGACGGTGCCGAGGTCGAACTTGACGACGGCCTTGTCGGCGTTCTCGACGTTGAATTTGTACTGCTTGAGCTTGTCCTTGACGAACTTCGTCTGGTAGCGGCGGTCGGCGACGGTGTTGATCATCGCGTCCGAGATGTGGCCGACGCCGCCCAGGCGGGCGGCTTCCAGCGCCAGATCGGTCGTCGAGATATCGACACCCATGCCACCGATCATGATCGGCACCAGCTCGCGCTTGCCAAATCGCAAGCGGAAATCGTCCACACGCTTCATCTTCATCCTTCCGGTTTTCCGCCCCGGCGCAGCCTGATCGCGCACCTCGGAGCAGGCCCGGATTTTACGCGATTGTGCCGCCCCGCGCTTGCCCGTTTTAAACGTCGGACAAGCACGTCCGCGCCTTCCGGCACCCATTGTTTTTGACCGCAGAGACGGCATCCGGATCAAAAAATCGCTCGCCGGCGCACGCTATACTGTTCCCCTTTTTCTGCCCGCCCCCTCCGCAACAAGGAATCGAACCCATGCGCCTTTCGGAACACCCGCTCTGGCTGGTCGGTTTCCGCCCCTTCTTCGCGCTGGCCTGCCTCTCCGGCATGAGCCTGCCGCTCGTCTGGGCGCTGCTGTTTACCGGCGTCGTGACGCCGCCGCCCTCCCCGCTCAGCCCCAACCAGTGGCACGCCCACGAGATGTTCTACGGCTTCGGCTGGGCGGTGCTCGGCGGCTTCCTGCTGACGTCGACGAAGAACTGGGTGAACATCCGCGGCTACCACGGCACGCCGCTGATCGTGCTGGTCGCCGCCTGGCTGCTGGAGCGGCTCGGCATGTGGTACGCCGGCCACCTGCCGCCGCCGCTGTTCGTTGTCGCCAGCAACCTCTTCCTCGGCAGCATCGTCCTCATGCTGCTGCGGACGCTGATCGCGCACCGCCAGGACGACAGCTACCGCGTCGACAACCGCTTCTTCCTCGTCGCACTGCCGCTGTTCATCGTCGCCAAGAACCTGCTGCTCGACGCCGACACCTTCGCCAACGGCTGGAGCATGACGCTCGGCCTGTTCCGGCTGGCCTTCCTGGTCATGCTCGAACGCACGCTGTCGCAGTTCATGAAAGGCGTCTTCCAGGTCACGATCCTGAGGAAGCCACCGCTCGACAACGCGATCAAGCTGCTGGCGCTGGCCCTCGTCTTCGAGAGCTTCCTGCCGACGCCGCTGGCCGGCGCCGTCGAACTGACGCTGGCCTCGGCGCTGCTCGGCCGCTTCGTCTTCTGGAAACCGCTGCTGGCGATGACGCGCATCGACATCGGCGTCATGCACCTCGGCTACCTCGCCATCGTCGGCCAGTTGCTGCTCGACGGTTTCGGCCGCTTCGCCGACCTGCACTGGATCGGCACGCTGCCGGTGCACGTCTTCACCTTCGGCACGATGGGCCTGATCATCCCGGCGATGATCGTGCGCATCGCCAACGGCCACACCGGCCGCAAGGTGGTCTTCGACCGCCTCGACAAGCTGCTGCTGAAGATCATGATCGCCGGCTTCGTGCTGCGCGTGGTCGCGCCGCAGTTCTGGCCGGAGGCCTACACCGCCTGGGTGCACGCCGCCGCCGCCTGCTGGTTCGCCACCTTCGGCCTGCTCGGCTGGCGCTACATCCCGCGGCTGATGCAGCCGCGCGTCGACGGCAAGGTGCACTGAGCGGGCCATCCGCCCGTTGCCGTACCGGGACCGCCCGGTATCGGCAAGCCGGCGTCAGCCCTTCGGTGCCGGCCGGAACTGCAGCGACTTGTATTCGAGGAATTCCTCCAGCCCGTAGCGGCCCAGTTCGCGGCCGTTGCCCGACTGCCGGTAGCCGCCGAACGGCGCGTAGAGGTTGAACGGGCCGCCGTTGATCTCGACCTGGCCGGTGCGCAGCCGGCGGGCGACCGCCTCGGCGCGTTCGTCGGAAGCCGCCCAGACGCCGCCGGCGAGCCCGTAGGGCGTGCCGTTGGCGATGCGCACCGCGTCGTCCTCGTCCTCGTACGCGATGATCGATAGCACCGGCCCGAAAACCTCCTCCTGCGCCAGCATGCTTGCCGGCGCGACGCGGCCGAACACCGTCGGCGCCACGTAGAAGCCGCCCGCCGGAACGCCGGCCGGCAGTTCGCCGCCGCCGGTGAGCAGCTCGGCCCCCTCGGTAACGCCCCTGGCGATGAACTCGCGCACGCGCTGCTGCTGCGCCTGCGAGGCCAGCGGCCCGAGCGTCGTGCCCTCGGCGAGCGGCTCGCCGACGCGGAATTTGCGCGCGGCGGCAACCGCCAGTTCCGCTGCCTCGGCGTAGCGCGCCGCCGGCACCAGCAGCCGCGTCTGCGCGGTGCAGGTCTGGCCGGCGTTGGCGTAGCAGTTGGCGACCACCGCCGGCACGGCAACGGCGAAGTCGGCGTCGTCGAGGACGATGCCGGCCGACTTGCCGCCGAGTTCGAGCGCAACGCGCTTGACGGTGTCGGCGGCGAGCGCGGCGACGCGCTTGCCGGCGCGCGTCGAGCCGGTGAAGGAGACCATGTCCACGTCCGGATGCGTCGCCAGTGCCTCGCCGACGACCGGCCCGTAGCCGGTGACGAGGTTGAAAATGCCGGGCGGCAGGCCGCGCTTTTGCGTGATTTCGTCGAATATCTCGGCGAGGATGAAGGCGTTCAGCGGCGCCACCTCGGACGGCTTGAGCACCACCGTGCAGCCGGCGGCGAGCGCCGCCGCGACCTTGGCGGCGATCTGGTGCAGCGGGTAGTTCCACGGCGTGATCGCGGCGACGACGCCGACCGGCTCGCGCAGCACCTTCGAGTGGCCGACGCGCTCCTCGAACGGGAAGTCGGCGAGCAGCTTCGC
>JANJTW010000258.1 GCA_024710925.1 Rhodocyclaceae bacterium
CATGTTCCGGGAGTTGCACGAGGAAATCGGCTTGCGCCCGGAGCACGTTCGCATTCTCGGAAGAACCCGGGACTGGCTGCGTTACGACGTGCCGATGCAATGGATCAAGCGCGAATGGCGCGGCAGCTACAAGGGGCAGAAGCAGATATGGTTCCTGCTCCGCCTTGTCGGCCGGGATAGCGACGTTTCGTTGCGCGCGACCGACCATCCGGAGTTCGATGCGTGGCGATGGAACAGCTACTGGGTGCCGCTTGATGTCGTCATCGAGTTCAAGCGTGGTGTGTATGAACAGGCGCTCAACGAGTTGGCGCGCTACATCGATGCCGACCGCCGGCGGCCGCGACATCGCGAGCGCAACGCTGCGGATCGCTGTGTCCCGCCTCCGCCCGTCGTTGAGGATGTCGCGCATGAGGAGTGACTCGCTTGCCGGCATGCTGCGCCGGGCAATGCTGGCGCTGCTGCTCGGTATCTCTCTGCCGTCGCAGGCGAAGGGGCCTGAGGATCTTGAGTTGCTCAAGAAAAGCATTCTCGGGGACCGCGAGGATGCGTTCGAACAAAGGGACTGGGTCGAGTCGGAATACCAGTTGCCGCCTGCGCCGGTCGATGCCAATCTGGTTCCGATCCAGGTTGGCTCGCTCACCGAGAATCGGTTCGCCATCGACGAGCAGTCGGTGACCTATGGCGCCGACGGTGTGGTGCGCTATACGCTGGTCGTGACGAGTCCGGGCGGTGCCCGCAACGTTACCTACGAAGGCATGCGCTGCGAGACTGCAGAAAAGCGGATCTATGCTTTCGGGCGGCGGGACGGTTCGTGGTCGAAGGCGCGCAAGAGCGACTGGGGACGCATTGCCGACAATACCCTCAATCGCCACCATGCAGCCCTTTTCCAGGACTATTTCTGTACCTCCGGCGGCTCCGTCGGGTCCACCGAAAGCGCTCGGCGCGTGCTGTCTACCGGGAACCCCGCCGCTATCGCGCGCTGATCAGCAATCACCGAGGCGCTGCGCGCTGAAGCGATTTTCGATACGGATGTCTTCGCCGGATACAGTCTTCATGCGCAGGTGCAACATGCCGCGGTAAGTGTCGGGTCCAGCAAATTCGATTGCGCCGTTTCCGTCGATGGCGGCAGGGGCTGTGCAGTGGACCGTCCACGCGGCGCCGTTGGCCGCCGGATGGTAATTCCGGATTTCGCAGTGTGCGGTTCCGGTGGCGACGACGTGCAGTTGCCGCATGTCCTGTTTCGAGAAGCAGGCGCGCGTGACTTGGGGTGGAGCTGTTTCCGTTCGGCTGGTCACTTCCCAGCGCCCTTCCCGGGGCTGTACGCTGTACTCGGAGGCGAGGGTGCAGTGGCTGCCGGTGCTCAGCACGAATGCCAGAATTGCTGTGGAGATCGGCGAGTGTCGCATTCGTTTCATTTTCAAATTGAATCGAAAAAATCGTCCCGCTTGGTGGCCTGTCGCGGAGGGGAAGGGCAATGAATCTTGATCGTCTGATCGTCGAGTTTGACAAGGCCTTGCGAGCGGTTGCCGCTCCTGCGGCGAGCCTCCGGCCGGTGCCGGCCGCCGATGTTCCGGAAGGCGATCTTTCTGACCGGGAGCGTCGCCATGCTGCAGCCCTGATGCGAATCAATCACGTTGGGGAAATTTGTGCCCAAGCCCTTTATCAGGGGCAATCCATGACGTCGGGGAGTCCGGTCGTCCGCGCTGAGCTTGCCCGGGCCGCGCAGGAGGAAGTCGAGCACCTTGCCTGGACCGGGCGCCGGATTGCCGAGCTGGGGGGGCGGGTCAGCCTGCTTAACCCGCTGTGGTACGGCGGTGCCCTGGCGATTGGCCTGCTGGCTGGGGCGGCTGGCGATCGCTGGAATCTCGGGTTTCTTGCCGAGACGGAGCGTCAGGTCGGTGCCCATCTGGATAGCCATCTGCAGCGGCTGCCGGCCGGAGATCGAAAATCCAGGGAAATCGTTGCCCAGATGCGCTCCGACGAACTGTCGCACGCGGCAACGGCGGTCCGCCTCGGGGCGCGGGAACTGCCCTCGCCTGTCGGGTTGGCCATGAGAGCGGCTGCGCGCGTCATGACCACGCTTGCCTATCGCCTCTAGGTCTAGGTGCCGGCGCGAATTCCTTGCGGGGCTCACGCTTCGACAATTTCGAAGTCGTAAGTGATCTCCGCCGTCTTGGCGAGCATGATCGATGCCGAGCAGTATTTTTCCTTGGACAGTTCGATTGCCCGCTTGATGGCTTCCGGTCGCAGATTGCGTCCGGTTACCGTGAAGTGGAAGTGGATGCGCGTAAATACCTTCGGGTCGCTTTCGGCGCGCGTTGCATTCAGCGATACCTCACAATCGATGATGTCGTGCCGTCCTTTCTTGAGTATCAGGACGACATCGAATGCCGTGCAGCCGCCGGTTCCTGCCAGCAGCAACTCCATCGGTCGCGGCCCGAGATTCTTGCCGCCGGCTTCCGGTGCGCCGTCCATGACCACTGTGTGGCCGCTAGCTGTTCGGGCTTCGAACGAAACTCCGTCGCCGGCCCATTTCACCTTGCATTCCATCGTGTGTCTCCACCAAAAAGCAGTGATTCTATCGGCTGTGCCAGCTGTGGCCAAAGCGCCAATGCTGCAGCGCAGCAAATTTAACGTGCGCCAACTTTTTGTTCGGGCTGTCTTCGGTTATCCATTGGTGAATCAATTTTTATTTTTATATGTTTGTATTTGATGTTAATGATTTTTTTTGTGAATAAACAAATCGTATCTGCAGATAATTGTCGATCTAGTGCGATGCACAAAATATTCTTGCTTTTGTCCGGTGTGTGCGGCATACTGCATTCAACTTGATGTTTGGGCTGCTGCGCGGTTTCAAATGTCTTCAGCTTGTCTCCTCCACCCTCCTCCTTTGGTGTGGATTTAGCGCGACTCCATGTGAGTCGCGTTTTTTTTCGCCGTTCGCGGCGAATTGTTTGACAGTCGCCGCCGCCATGAAATACAATGCGCGGCTTTCCGTTATCAAGGCTCGAATAAGAGGGCGCCAATGAAGACATTTTCCGCCAAGCCACATGAGGTGACGCGCGAGTGGTTTGTGGTTGATGCCACAGACAAGGTGCTCGGTCGCCTTGCTACCGAAATCGCCCGTCGTCTGCGCGGCAAGCACAAGGTGATCTATACGCCGCACGTCGACACCGGCGATTTCATCGTCGTCGTCAACGTTGACAAGATCAAGGTCACCGGCAGCAAGGCCGAGGACAAGAAGTATTTCCGTCACTCGGGTTACCCGGGGGGCATCTATGAAACCAACTTCACCAAGCTGCAGCAGCGCTTTCCGTCGCGCGTCCTGGAAAAGGCCGTGAAGGGCATGCTGCCGAAGGGACCGCTGGGCTACGCCATGCTCAAGAAGATGAAGTGCTACGCTGGTGGTGCTCATCCGCACAGTGCGCAGCAGCCGAAAGTTCTGGAAATCTAAGGGGCGTCAGATGGCTGAAAATTATTTCTACGGGACCGGTCGTCGCAAGAGCGCGGTCGCCCGTGTTTTCATGAAGCGTGGTAGCGGCGCCATTGTCGTCAACGGCAAGCCGGTCGATGTCTTCTTTTCCCGCGAGACCGGTCGTATGGTTGTCCGCCAGCCGCTGGAACTGGTTGAGCACCTCGGTTCTTTCGACATCATGGTGAATGTCGATGGCGGTGGTGAGTCTGGCCAGGCCGGTGCTGTGCGTCACGGGATTACCCGCGCTCTGATCGCCTACGATGCGGCGCTCAAGCCGGCGTTGTCGAAGGCTGGCTTCGTGACGCGCGATGCGCGCGAAGTCGAGCGCAAGAAGGTGGGTTTCCACAAGGCGCGCCGTCGCAAGCAGTTCTCGAAGCGCTAACCTCTGCGCGATCGGAAAAGCCGCCCTCGGGCGGCTTTTTTGTTTTTCGGCCGTGGGGCGATTATTATTGCGGGTCTGTTGAGGAGAGCGTTGATGATCAAGGTAGGTATCGTAGGCGGAACCGGCTATACCGGTGTAGAGCTTTTGCGCTTGCTGGCACAGCATCCGGACGTCGAGTTGTATGCAATCACCTCCCGCGGCGAGGCCGGGACAGGGGTTGCCGAGATGTTTCCCAGTCTGCGCGGGCGTGTCGGTCTGAAATTCGAGGATCCAGCCAAAGCCAATCTTGCCGCATGCGACGTAGTGTTCTTTGCGACCCCGAATGGCGTGGCGATGCAGCAGGCCCCGGCGCTGCTCGATGCCGGGGTCCGGGTCATTGATCTGGCAGCGGATTTCCGCATTTCCGATGTGGCCGAGTGGGAGAAATGGTATGGCATGCAGCACGCCTGCCCCGATTGGATCGGACGTGCGGTTTATGGCTTACCGGAGGTTAACCGGGCGGCAATTCGCGATGCGCGACTTGTTGCCAATCCTGGCTGTTATCCAACCGCCGTACAGCTGGGCTTCATGCCGCTCATCGAGGCCGGAGTCGTCGACCCCGTCCACCTTGTTGCCGATGCGAAATCCGGCGTTTCCGGTGCCGGCCGAAAGGCGGAAACGCATATTCTCTTTTCCGAGGCGTCGGACAACTTCAAGGCTTACGGGGTAGCTGGACATCGCCATCTGCCCGAGATCCGCCAGGGCTTGGCCCGGATGGCCGGGCAGCCGGTCGGCCTGACATTTGTCCCGCACCTGACGCCACTGATTCGCGGTATCCATGCGACGCTCTACGCACGAATCACCAAGGAAGCCGATTTTCAGTCGCTATTCGCCCTGCGCTATGCCAACGAGGCTTTCGTCGACGTGTTGCCGCCCGGGTCGCATCCGGAAACCCGCTCGGTTCGCTCGGCAAATGTCTGCCGCATCGCCGTTCATCGCCCGCAAGGCGGTGACATGCTGGTTGTCCTCTCGGTCATCGACAACCTCGTCAAGGGGGCGGCGGGGCAGGCCGTGCAAAACATGAACATCATGTTCGGCATCGAGGAGAAAACCGGGTTATGGCAACTCCCGGTGCTTCCCTGAGGTTTCGGCGGCTTCGTCAGCGCTTCGGCATCAGCGCACCGAAAGTCGCGGTGCGCACCCATGTCGCTTGGTACTGGCGCGCTCTTGCCGTTGTTGTGGTCCTTTCGGTTTCTCTCGCCTCTGCTGCGTGGATTTACGATGCCGGCCGCCGTATCGCCGGCTTCGACAGCCAGAGCAGCGCACAAGCCCTGGCCGACCTGCGCGCCAGGGTCGCCGAGCTCGATGCAGAACTGTCGGTCGTCCGTGGCGTGGCGAGCGCGGCCGACAGCAACCTGAAAATAGAGCGTGTCGCGCAGCAGCAGTTGGCTCAACAGGTAAGGTTGCTCGAAACCGAGAATGCTGCACTGAAGCAGGATCTCGCCTTTTTCGAAGGTCTCGTTCCGGGAAGCGGAAGTGGCGAGCCTGGTGTACGCATCAATCGCTTCCGTATCGAGCCCGATCTGCAGACCGGGGGATACCGTTACCGGATGCTGCTGGTGCATAACGCATCGCGTCAGCAGCGCGAATTCCGCGGGGACTTGCAATTCGTCGTGAAAGTGCAGCAGGGGGGTAAAGATGCTATGATCAGCCTCCCATCCGAAGGCGAGGCGAACGCGCAGCGCTATCGGCTTGAAGTGCGCAACTTCCATCGGGCCGAAGGAATATTGCCGGTCCCCCCGGGGGCCATCCTGAAGAGTGTCGAGGTCCGCGTCCTCCAGGACGGCGTGGTGCGGACCCGGCAGACGATCAACCTCTGAACGGGGAGTCACTGCGATGTTTGGCAGGAATCAGGGCAGCAAGCCGCAAAGCAAGATCGATAGCCTGATCGGTGCGGGAACGCGCATCGACGGCAACGTTACTTTCAACGGGGGCTTGCGCGTCGACGGCGAAATCAAGGGGAACGTCTGTGCCGAAAAAGGGGCCCCCAGCACGCTGGTGGTCAGCGAGCATGCCCGAATCGAAGGGCAGATAGATGTTGCCCACGTCGTCATCAACGGGACTGTCGTCGGTCCGGTGAGCGCGAGCGACTCGCTTGAACTTCAACCGAGTGCGCGTGTCACAGGCGATGTGGAATATCATCACCTCGAAATGCAGCAAGGTGCCGTGGTGCAAGGTCGTCTTGTTCATCAGACGAATGCGCGTACCGTCGAGTTGAAGCTTGCGTCGAGCGCGAATTGACGCATATCTGATCAGACGATTGTCAGGAGTTAAGTATGAATGCAGTTACCGAAATGCCGTCCCCGTTCGTTTTTACCGACGCTGCGGCCAGTAAGGTCAAAGAACTGATCGAAGAGGAGGGTAATGCTGACCTCAAGCTTCGTGTGTTCGTTACTGGGGGAGGGTGCTCGGGTTTCCAGTACGGATTCACTTTCGATGAAGTGGCGAACGAGGACGATACGACCCTCGAGAAAAACGGAGTGACCCTGCTTGTCGATCCGATGAGCTACCAGTATCTCGTCGGCGCCGAGATTGATTACACGGAGGGCCTCGAAGGCTCGCAGTTCGTGATCAAGAATCCGAACGCTTCCTCGACCTGCGGCTGCGGCTCTTCCTTCTCCGCCTGACGCTGGCGGAAGGCACAAAAAAGGCGACCGATTCGGTCGCCTTTTTGTTTTTGCGCAGCTGCTCAGTTGCCCGCAATCTGCATCGTTGCGTCCTGGCTCATCTGGATGTGCGCGCGCAACGGTTCGGTCTGCGTCCGGAAGCGGGCAATTTCCGCTGTGGTCAGCGCGGGGGCTGGCGGCATCGTGATCGCCAACGGGTTGACCTGCTGATCCCGCACCCTGAATTCGTAGTGCAGATGCGGGCCGGAGGCCAGGCCGGTTTGCCCGACGTAGCCGATGGTTTCTCCCTGCAGTACGCGGGAGCCTTTCCTCATGCCCGGGGCAAAACCGTTCAGGTGTCCGTAGGCTGTCGAGTAGGCGCCATGGTGGCGGATGATCAACAGGTTGCCGTAGCCGCCCTGGCGGCCGGCGAACTCGACTGTCCCGTCGGCGACGCTGCGCACCTTCGTGCCAACCGGGGCGCCGTAGTCCACGCCCTTGTGTGCGCGCCAAGTCTTGAGCACGGGATGAAAGCGGTTCGTTGTGAACCCCGAGGTTACACGTGAGAATTCAAGCGGAGAGCGAAGAAATGCCTTGCGCAGATTTTTTCCGTCGGCCGTGTAATACCCCCCCTGCTTGCCCTGCTCGCCGGCGAACCAATACGCCTGAAATGTTTTCTGGTCGTTGGTGAACTCTGCCGCAAGGATGCGTCCGCCGCGGATTGGCTGGCCGCGCTGGTAGAGCATTTCATAGACAACGCTGAATCGGTCTCCCTTGCGCAGGTCGCGATGGAAGTCGATATCGCCGCCGAAGATATCGGCGAGTTGCGTTGCGATATTGTCTGGGATTCCTGCGGCGTCCGTTGCGCCGAACAGGGAGTAACGGATCTCGCCGGTGCGCACCTCAGTGCGTGTTTCTAGGGCAACAGCCTCTTCCACGGCCTGAAGCCCGGCTTTCCCTCGCGTCACGGCAAGAACCGTGTCCTTGCCGTTGACCGGGAAGTGCAGGGCCAGCAACTCGCCGCTATCCGTCGTGCGTGCGATAACCTGCTTGCCCGGGCGAAGCTGCCGGGCGATCGCCTGTGCGGTGCTGTCGCTGCGAACGAATTCGAATGCCTCCTTGTCGGTGATGCCGAGGTGGCTAAACAAATTCGCCAGCGTATCGCCGCGCTGAACCACTTCTTCCCGGAGAAAGCCGTGGTCGGTTCCCGGGATTACGGCAACGGATGGTGTTGCCAGTCGCTCGACGACCGTTTGCAGGGTGACCGGGGTTGAGTCCGCCGCCGGCGCCACGGCGAATGCCGTAACCATGCCGAACGTGGACAGGATGGCGAGCCCGATTGCGGCGCGCTTGGGACGAGAGAGGCGTTCGATGACGAGTTGCGATTGCGCTAGAATGCGACTCTTTTGACTGTTCACTGGCGCCGGTACCAAAAAAGAATCGCGGCAGTGTAACAAAAATTTAAACGGTCAAGTACCGGTTGCATCAAACCTTGGGGTAAGTCATGCACGCAC
>JANJTW010000013.1 GCA_024710925.1 Rhodocyclaceae bacterium
GCTGCGCAACATCAGCCAGAAGTGGACGATGCCCATTCGGGATTGGAAAGCCGCGCTGACTCGCTTTACCATCCAGTTCGAGGAACGAATTCCTCAGATGTAATCAGAAACCCCGTTTACACAAAAATTCGGACAGGCCCCGCTGCGAACACCCGCGCCTGGAAGAAGGCACTACTTCGGGCGGGGATCGTAGATTTCCGTTGGCACGATCTGAGGCACACCTGGGCGACGTGGCAACGCCAAGCCGGAACTCCGACGCATGAGCTACAGCGCCTGGGGGGATGGCGAACCGGGGCAATGGTGGAGCGTTACGCCCATCTGGCACCGGATCACTTGGCCTTGGCTGCTGCGCGGCTAGATTCGCTGCTCGTTGGCTACGATCCAGCTACGGGTCGCTAGAAATGAAAACGGCCCCCATTGCTGGAGGCCGCTTGAAATCTGGTGGCCAGTCGCGGAATCGAACCACGGACACGCGGATTTTCAAGACCACCACTAATGACATTGGGCTCAACCCAACCCAACGACGCTGGGTGGCAGCTTACCGTAGATAGCACGCACGGGACACCCCGGAATCACCATGCTCCTAGAGGCCAATTCAGGAACAACTCCGGGAGCACATCATCCAGCACATCACGGACGGCGAGCAGTGCGGGCACTTGGACACCAATGCTCTCTCAGTTCCGCCGCATCTGCCGGCAGAAAACCGGGATCACGCCGAGACGTTGCCGACGATCGCCCGTTCAGCCCGAACAGCCGATCGCCGAAAACGATGTCGAACCTGTCGGAACAACAACGGAAACGGCATCGGCGGATCGCCGGAGGAAGGTTCGGTGGCTAACGGCACGCAGCACACCGGAAGTCGAATGACATAGCTCCGCTGGGGAAGCATAATTGAAGCTTCCGCCCCGCCTCCACGCCGGGTCAACAAGAAGAACACGGGAGTACCAAGATGTCTGACCTCGTCCAACGCCTGAAGGCGGCCCTGCTTTCGCTCGTCCCCAGCGACGGCAGCCCCATCGGCAACACAGCTCTGCGCAGGGAAGCCGAAACTCGACTCCAGGCCGAAGGCCTGACCGTGAGCGAAGCCGACTACTGGCTGGCACATGCCGACCTGATCGCCGATGGTTCGCTGCTGAAAGGGCAAGGGCGTGGTGGTTCCGTGCGCTTAGCGACAACGGAAACCGACGACTTCTCGCTGGCGCATCAAGATGTCCCTGCTCCGGAGCCGACCCCAGTCAAGACAGCGAAGCCGGCCCCGCTCAAGGCAGCACGGTCTGCCACGAAGCGGGCAACTGACGAAGCCCCACAGATCGTCTCCTACCGCCATCAGGACAAGCGGAAGAACAACCCGGAGGTCGGTATGGTCACGCCGGCCACCGACCCCGAGGCGGGCAAAACCCGCTGGTCCTTCGACCCCCATCTGGACCCGGCCCTGCAGTTCGACTCACAGCGTGGCCGCATCGAAGCGATCATCGACGACGCCCTAGCCAGTGGTGACACCGAGCGCATGCGTAGCGCCCTGGAAGAACTCAAGCACCTCCAGACCCCCTACCTGAACTGGGCAGGCAAGGCCGAACGCGCCAGCTTCGACGTAGACACGGTCAGCCTGCACGTCCATGAGCGCGTGGACCCGGCCAGCATCTTGTCTGCCGTACGCAAGGCGATGAAGGGTGAAGGCAAGAGCGCGGGCGTCGCCAAGGCCACCCAGCCCGGCCTGTTCGATGCCCCCTTTGAGAACCTCCCACTACGCGACGCCATCGACTTCTACCACCACGAACGTGGCTGGGCGAACCGCCTGGTTGCTGGCGACTCCCTGCTGGTGATGAACAGCCTGCTTCAGAAAGAAAGCATGGCCGGTAAGGTGCAGATGATCTACTTCGACCCGCCTTACGGCATCAAGTACGGCTCTAACTTCCAACCCTTCGTCGGCAAGCGTGACGTCAAGGATAGGAATGATGCGGACCTGACCCAGGAACCTGAGATGATCAAGGCCTTCCGAGATACCTGGGAACTGGGAATCCACTCCTACCTGACATATCTGCGTGATCGCCTTTTTCTCGCCAAAGAGTTGCTGAACGAAACAGGCAGCGTGTTTGTGCAGATATCAGATGAGAACGTTCATCTCCTTCGGCAACTGCTTGACGAAGTTTTCGGCGGTGAAAATTTCGTTGCACAGGTGAATTACCGCACGATGACCCCTCTTGGTCAAAGAGGGATGGCGAACGTGTATGACTACGTAGTGTGGTACGCAAAATCCAAGGACACGATGAAGTTCAGGCCAATCTTTAAGGAGCAATCACTTGAGGATGAAGGAGAGTTTCGTTTCTTGGACAATGGAGGGGGAACATTCAGAAAAGTCACGAAGACGGAAGTAACTGGAGCCTCTCCAGACCAACGACGGCTCATTTTCAAGCGATCTGACCTGCGCTCCTCGGGCTACACGCCAACATGCGTTTTCGACTTCGATGTCAACGGAAAACGAGTTCGGAGTGAAGGCAAAAAAAGTTGGCGCACAAACCAGCAAGGCGTAGGCAGGCTGACACGGGCGAACCGCTTGTTCTTCCTTGGTGAAGCAATCTACTTCCGACAGTATCACTCGGACTTCCCTCTGATGAACATAGAAAACTCCTGGACTGATACTGCAGCGGGGTTCGCAGATCCGAAGACGTATGTCGTTCAGACGCATGACAAAATCATTAGCCGATGTCTCTTGATGACAACGGATCCAGGTGACTTAGTTTTCGACCCGACATGTGGTTCTGGTACTACCGCGCATGTCGCAGAAAAGTGGGGCCGACGCTGGATAACCTGTGACACCTCGCGCGTAGCCGTAACTTTGGCTAAGCAACGGCTAATGACCGCCAGCTTCGATTACTTCGATCTGAAGTACCCACATGAAGGCCTCAAGGGCGGTTTCATTTTCCGAACCGTGCCACACGTCACTCTTGGATCGATCGCCAACAACCCAGACATTGACAGCATCTATGATCGAATGCACCCGGCCGTCGACGCTGCTCTAAAATGGTTGAACGATGAACTAATTAAAGGCGATGCGACGTTCCCTGTCACTGAAGGAGACCGCAAGGGCCGCCTCATCAAGTTAGGTAGGGATGATGCTCTACGAGAATGGGAGGTGCCCGTCGAGTGGCCCAATACTTGGCCGGAAAGCGCCTTGCCTGCATTCGATGACTTTCACAAGCAACGCATCCGCATGCAGGAGCAGATGGATCAGTCCATCACCGCCCATGCTGACCATGAAATTCTCTACGACCAGCCGAGCATCGCCGAGAACCGCTTGCGCATCACCGGCCCCTTCACCGTCGAGGCCGTACCCTTCCCCAGCGTCAAGGCCCTGGACGAGGCCAGCGGCCCTGACGAGGCCGATACCAGCATCGCCCGGACCGGCGAGTCTGGCCGTCAGCACCAGTGGCGAGACGAGCTTCTGAAAGCTGGGATTCGTGGGAAGGGCGGACAGTTGCTCAAGTTCGCCGACCTGGAAGCGCTTCCTTCGGACAACGACATTCGCAACCTCCATGCCGTCGGCCACCTCGACAGCGGCGAGCGCGTGGTCGTCAGCTTCGGCCCCGAACATGCAGCCCTGGAGCAGCGCCAGGTAGCCAACGCCCTGAACGAGGCGGGCAGCCTGTTCCCCCTGCCGAAGATGATTGTCTTCTGCGCCTTCACCTTCGACCCGGAAGCGGCGAAGGACATCGACGGCCTCAAGGGCATCACCGCCCTGAAGGCCCAGATGAACACCGACCTGCTGACCGAGGACTTGAAGAAGGCGAAGTCGTCCAACCAGAGCTTCTGGCTGATGGGCCAGCCCGAGGTCGAGGTCCGCCCCCTTAAGGATGGACGCTACGAGGTCGAGGTTCACGGCTTCGACTACTTCGACACCGTCAAGGGCGAACTCGTCTCCGGGGGCAAGAGCAAGATCGCCATGTGGTCGATCGACACCGACTACGACGAGCGCAGCGTCTTCCCCCGCCAGGTCTTCTTCCCGATGGCCGGCAAGGGTGAAGGTTGGGAGAAACTCAAGAAGAACATCCGCGCAGAACTGGACGAATCCAAGCTGGACAAGTTCCACGGCACCATCAGCCTGCCTTTCGAGGCGGGCGACAACCGCAAGATCGCGGTCAAGATCGTGGATGATCGGGGCATCGAATCGCTCAAAGTCATGTCGCTGGTGTGAGGGGCAGACGATGACCACAACGAAGTCCCTGATCATCAACTCGCCATTCGTGCGCCCGACGCACCACTGGCTGCGTAAGGGCGACAACAAGCTGGAACTCCAGACCGGGCGACGGCCAGCGGGATACGAGATTTTCGATACGCGGAACAACACGGTCCGCACCGTTGAGCTTGATCTCGTCAATCGCATCCGTGAACGGGTCGATGCTTGGCGTGAGGCCGGCTACCCTGGTGTCACTACCATCACCCGCCAGTTGCTGGAGCACTGGCGAGACCCGGACGCCAGCCGCCAGAACGCCTTCTACTTCTGCCAGATCGAAGCCATCGAGACACTGATCTGGCACGTCGAGGCCCCGCCCGACTACCAGCAGGGGATTGCCATACCGGGCGACGGTGGCGTCTGGGAACGTCTGTGCAGCAAGATGGCCACCGGCAGCGGCAAGACGACCGTGATGGCGATGATCATCACCTGGCAGGTGCTGAACGCCCTGACCTACCCGAAGCGCAACAAGGACTTCTCGCGCACGGTGTTCATCGTTGCTCCCGGCCTCACCGTCAAGGAGCGGCTGCAGGTCCTGCGCCCCGGCCACCCGGAGAACTACTACGACACCTTCGGCCTGTGTCCCAACGAGGGACTGCGCCAGAAGCTGAACCAGGTCGAGCTCGGCATCGAGAACTGGCACAGCCTGATGCCCCTGAAGGAGCAGGATCGCTCCGTGGTCAAGAAAGGCGCCGAGAGCGACGAGGCCTACGTCCGCCGTGTGCTTGGCAAGCTTTCTGGCTACAAGGACATTCTGATCATCAACGACGAGGCGCACCACGCCTACCGCAAGCCGGCCGAGGTGAAGGTCAGCAAGAAGGATGCAGAGGAACTTGGCATCGACCTAGAAGAGGCTACCCGCTGGATCGAGGGGCTGGACCGCATCCACAAGATGCGGCGGATCATCCGCTGCTTCGACCTGTCGGCCACCCCGTTCGCCCCCACCGGCAAGACCAGCACCGAGTCGTCGCTGTTCGAGTGGGTTGTCTCCGACTTCGGCCTGAATGACGCCATCGAGGCTGGCCTGGTCAAGACGCCCCGCGTGGTCATCCGCGACAATGCCTTGCCCAATGCCCAGACCTACCGCAGCAAGCTGTACCACCTCTACCGTGAACCAGAGGTCGGCGAGGATCTGAACCGGCGCGGCGCCGAACCGCACGAAGCGCTGCCCCAGATCGTCCAGGAGGCCTACACGCTGCTCGGCGCCGACTGGCGAGAAACGCTCAAGTCGTGGCAAGCCAGCGGCCATGCTTCGCCCCCGGTGATGCTGACCGTCTGCAACCGGACCGAGACAGCTGCCCGCATCGAGCACTACTTCCGTCACGGTGATGCCTACTGGCCAGAACTGAAGGCCCCGGAGAAGACGCTGCGCGTCGACTCCAAGGTACTCGACAAGGCCGAAATCGGCGAAACCGCCAGCAGCGACAAGGAGTACGAAGCCGTCCTGCAAGCGATCGTCGAAGCCGCCAACATTCCGGAAGCCCGCAAGGAACTGCTGCGGGCGATGAAGAAGGAAGAACTGCTGCGCGCCATCGTCGACAACGTCGGCAAGCGCAACACCGCCGGCCAGGACCTGCAGAACGTCATCTCCGTCGCCATGCTCTCCGAGGGCTGGGACGCCAAGAACGTCACGCACATCATGGGCCTGCGCGCCTTCACCAGCCAGCTACTCTGCGAGCAGGTGATCGGCCGTGGCCTGCGCCGCGTCTCCTACGACACCGAGCGGGTCGTCTGCCCGGATGGGGTGGAACGTGACTTGTTCCTGCCCGAGTTCGTCAATGTCTTTGGTGTACCGCTGTCCATCTTCCAGGATGGCGAGGGTGGCGACCCACCTCCGCCCCCGAAGCACAGCACCCAGATCGAATCCGTCAAGGACCGCAGCGAGTTGGAGATTGCCTGGCCGAACGTGTTGCGGGTCGACTTCGTGGTCCGGCCCGAGCTGGTGGTCGACTGGTCGAAGGTGCCACCGCTCAAGCTGGACCCCGCTCAGATTCACGTCAGCGCCGACATGGCGCCCGCCCTAGGCGGTGCTGCCGACCTCGCCAAGGCCGTGTCGATCGACCTGGAAAAGTTGCCCGAGGAATTCCGCCTGCAGCGCCTGCTGTTCGTTGCCGCCCGCAAGGCCTTCGAGACCTTGCAGCATGGTTTCACGGGCGGCCGGGAGTCGCTGATCCAGCAACTGATCCGACTGGTCGAGCAGTTCTTCAACTCCGACAAGCTGGACATTCCTTCGCTCTTCCACCAAGACCCGCTGCGCAAGCGGATTCTGATCGCGCTGTCGATCGACAACATCGTTCAGCACGTGATCGAGCAGGTCCATCAAGAGAACGCCGAGCGCCTGGAGCCGGTGTTTGACCCCGAGTTCCCGATCGGCTCCACCCGCATGATGCGGACCTGGTACTCAACCAAACCCTGCCTCGAAACCACCAAGTCGCAGATCAGCCACGCAGTGGTCGACAGCACCTGGGAGCACTACACCGCGCAGGTACTGGAGAAGCGCACCGATGTTTCGGCCTACGCCAAGAACGACCACCTCGGCTTCCAACTCCACTACCTGTGGCGTGGCAGCCGGCGCAAGTACGTCCCCGATTTCCTGATCCGCCTCGCCAACGGCAAGCACATGGCACTAGAGATCAAGGGCGAGGACTCCGACCAGAACCGAACCAAACGCAGGGCGTTGGATGCCTGGGTACGGGCGGTCAACGCACGCGGCGGTTTCGGCACTTGGTGCTGGGACGTGGTCAAGGCAGAGCCGGCAAAAGTGGACGACGTCATCGCCCACCATGCCCAGAGTGCTGCACATTCGGAACCCATCGGCGAAGGCATGTTGGTCACGAACAAGCAGACGGCGTAGCAGGCGCACGGCCGCGGAGTCCTTCGCCGGCGACATCTTGACGACCTTGGTGCCACGCAGGCGCCAAGTGGGCGTCGTCAGTCTCCCCTGACTCGGTCGCCGCCTGGACCCGGTCGATCCGAGTCGACCAACGATCTCCTTGGGCGCCATCCCTTTTCCCGACCAAGACTCGCTCGGCTCGCCAGTCTCGGCAAAAACCTACCCTTTCCGACATCTGGGGCACCATCTCATGGGATGTCCACGAACTTCTCTGTTTCGAGCAAGACAGCTAAGACAGACTTTTGAAACTCCTTCGGCAACAAGCAGAACGCTTCGTCTTAGCTCTCGTTGTGCAGGCGAGTCTGAAGTGAGCCAGCCGAGTTTTCCGCCTTCTGGCGGCCAGACAGCCCTTCGCCGCTCTGCTAACCTGCTGCCTCCAGCGCAACCGCAAGGACACCATGCACACGAGTTTCGGCCTCTTGCCGGCCACCTTTCGCAGCACCTACGAGCAGGCCAAGGGGCAGATCGCCGAGGCGGTGACCGTACTCGACCCACAGCCCGGCACCGAACGCGATCGCCCGCTGCTGCACCGGGTCGTAGAGGCGACCCGGGAGCTGCAGGGGCTGGCACCAGAACTTGCGGGCG
The DNA here is from genome assembly GCA_024710925.1 of Rhodocyclaceae bacterium. Lineage (GTDB taxonomy): Bacteria > Pseudomonadota > Gammaproteobacteria > Burkholderiales > Rhodocyclaceae > Proximibacter. The sequence continues at coordinate 7,710 of JANJTW010000013.1, forward strand.
ACTGCCTACGCTTCGCCATCGCGCTCGAGAGTAACCTCGGCGCACTCCTCCAGCAGAAAGTCGGCGAAGGCCAACTCACGCAACGCTACGCCGACGACATGCTCACGCCATGGCGGAGTGCGCTGAGGCAGTTCCACTTCACCGGCGAGATGGCGCTGCGCCTCGACTACTTCCGCGAGCACTACCTGTCGGCCACCGAGGACAGCGAGCTACGCAAGACACTGCAGGAGCAGGGCGCGGAAGTTGAGCAGGCGATTGAACGCCTGCTCAACCATGTCGTCAGCGAAGTACTGTTCGAGGCTCCGGAACGCACTGCTCTGTGCCAGGCAGCGCAAGCCCTGGCGCGGTTCCGCAACGCGGCACCCAAGGCCGGCGGCCTGACCAAGGATGACGTCACGGTGCGCCGGCGCCAGTTCATCCGAGTCGTCGGCCTCCTGTGCCTGCGCCTCTACGGCCACTGCACCACCGACCAGATGGCGCGGCTGCTTGAACTCAAAGCTGCCCACTACCTCCTGGCTAGCGACGACGAAGACGACGAGATGCTGGCCAGCGAAAAAGCGATCAACCGCGAACTCGGCAGGCTGCCGATGCAGGCCAAGGCACGGGCGCGTAGCGAAAACTGGGAGACGGCACCACTGGTCCTCGCCTTCTTCAGACGTGCGCAGTGGAAGGCGTGGGAGCCGCCAGGTTACGCCGGAAGCCGAACCATGGGCTTCGTCAACGAGACCAGAGTGCTCCCCCCCACAGACGACTAGCGCAACTGCCCACGTCACCACCCTGGAGGTCGGTGGTGACATGGGAATGTCGACTTCGCACGGCGGCAAGACTAGAGGCTCATTCTTAACAGGAGAGCCCGATGTCAGATGCACCCACCCTTCCCACTGCGATCACCGACGGCCAGGCCGCCCCGTCGCGGGCGGCCTTCGACCCGTCACGCTACGTCCACGTCGCCCAGTCTGATCTGGTCACCGACCTGCGCACTGGCCTGACGCTGACCCCGGCGGCACTCTGCCGCCGCCTCGACGGCATCCAGCCCGATGAGTGTTCGATCCAAGCCTACCTCTTCGCTGGCAACCAAGGCATCACCAAGGTCGATGCCTACACCTACGCCCCGGGCGAGCCACTGATCGTCACCCGTGACGGCGCGCGCTACCTGAACCGCTGGAGTCCAAGCAACGTGCCCCCGGCCGAAGGCGACATGACGCCCTTTCTGACCCATGTTGGCTACCTGTTCGATGGCGAGGAAACCGTCATCATGCATGTGCTCAACTGGCTGGCCCACCTCGTCCAGCATCCCGCCACGAAACAGTCGACGGCCATCCTGATCACCAGCGAATCCGAGGGCATCGGCAAGGGGGTCTTCGGCAAGATGGCCGCCACCGTGGTCGGTACCGCCAACACCCGCTACCTGAGTGCCGAAGCGATCACCAGTGACTTCAATGACTGGCTGGTCACGTCCTCGCTGGTGATCGTCGAAGAGTTCGAGGACACCGGCCGCCGAGGCGGCATGGCTCGCCTCAAGAACTACGTTACCGACGACACGGCCGATGTCAATCCGAAGCATGCCGCCCGCTACCGCGCGCCGAACCTCGCCCACTTCCTGCTCTTCGCCAACGCGTCGACGCCGCTCAAGCTGACCGAGGCGGACCGTCGCTTCGTCGTCCACCGCAGCGAGGCGCAGCCGCGGGAAGCCAGCTACTACGCGAACTTGATGCGCTGGTTCGATGGCGACGGCCGCAGTCATGTCCTCCACTACCTGCTCCACCGTGATCTGAGCAAGTACAACCCGCATGGCCGAGCACCACTCACCGCCTCTCACAATGCGCTCGTCACCCAGAGCCGCGACCCACAGACTGCCTATCTGTACCACGCGCTGGAAGCAGCCGAGCCCCCCTTCACTGGCGACCTGGTGGTCGTCAAGCATGTCGTCGACCACGTGAACAGCGTTGGCCGCGTCCGCCTGACCACCCGTCTCGTTGAGGACTTCCTGCGCGAAATCCGGGCGCTGCGTCTGCCGCGCCAGTACCGATTGATCCCTAACCACGACGGACGCAACTACGTCTGGGTCATCCGGCGGCCGGAAGACTGGCAGGGCGAAGTTCCGGTCGAGCGAGTGCGGGATGTCTACCTCCACCCAGACGACCAGGCCGCTCGCCTCTTCGGCTTCGACACCGAGCCCGCATCGCTCGCCATCGCCCCTCAACCGCAACGACGTCCCTCGCCCGAGCCGCGCTGACCTCGCCCATCCCCATATTATCTAGAAGAACGGAATCTCATCATGTCCAAGACGACCAAGAAACTGACCACCGGCCAAGCCGCTACCACTCCCGCCCAGCGCGTCTGGCACCTCGACGTGCCCATCACCTACCCCGTCCCGCCGGTTGGTCAGCAGCTGACCCTCACGCTGGTGACTCCGCACCCCATCGCTCCGGCAGCGGATGACAACCCGGACCAGATCATCGCCTGCGCCGGCGGTGTTCCGGTATGGGTCGCTGAAGTGACCCAGGCGGGCGCCCCGGCATTGCTGCCGATGGTTCTGCTGAACGGCAATGCGCCGTCCCGCGCCGACACCCACCTCATCCCCGCACAGGTGCGCATCATCGACGCACCGATCCACGCCTTCGGTCAGCCCGAACAGGCCTCCCTGGCCCAGGCCCTCGCTGCCGTGTCGGACACCTCCAACAATCCCGGCCCCGGCATCTTGGGGGCCGCCACCGAGCTCGAACCCCCGATCGCTCGCGTCGCGTCGGCACTCCTCGCACCGACCCTGCTCAAGTCGGCCAGGCTGCCTAAAGGCACACTCAGCGCACCGACGACCGCTATCGCTGGCCGGCTCTGCGGACCGCGCCCCGCAGAGTATTGCCGGTGCGGGTTTGACCATGCGCAACCCTACTGGGCGATCGAAGTCCCGCACAACTACTGCCCGCCGTCTCCGCACGCCCGCTTGACGGTCCCCGTCATGACCATTGGCCACCACCGCCCGATGCGTACCGGCGACCTCCTCTTCGCCTTTGCCCGGGGGAAACTCGTGCAGATCGCGCGCACGACAGGCTCCGGCACTCCTGGCGAACTCAAGGTCTCGATCGAGACTTCCGCTGACCGGAAGCAGTACCGAGGCTACGTCACTACCGCCGAGGTCGAGATCCTGGAGTTGGACCTGCAGACTCTGTACGACGATGGCGACGAGTTCGTGCTCGATGAACTCGACAGCTACCTGAACGACCTGTTCCCCGGCCCGACGGATTGCGCTTTCGGAGATGCCCGCCCCTTTGCCGATTGGCTCGGGAGCTGTATCGCGCACACCCTCGGCCTGCAGGAGGTAGCAGCGTAAACGGCTGCCACGTCGGCCCGTCACTGTAGGGAGATGAGGCCGGCAGCAGCAACCGGTTGAGGCCCCCGGCCTCAATCGGCCGGGAACATTCCGATGGAATCCACCAACCACACCCCACGATGACTCCCCCTGCCACCGTTCAAAGCACATCCTCCCCGGGCACCGGCGTCAGGCTGCACCGGCCCAGCCCCCGACGCATCATCGACTTCGACTGGCTGGCCCAGGCCGCCAAGCTCCCCGGCAAGACCCTGCACGTCGCCTGCGCGATCTGGTTCGTGGCCAGCCTGCACCGCACGCCGACGATCCGGCTGGCACCCTACGTGCTGCGCCAGTTCGGCGTCAGCCGTGACGCTTGCTACGACAGCCTGCGCCGGCTCGCCGAGGCCGAGCAAATTGCGCTCAGCACGCGCCGAGGACGGCTTCCCCGCCTGACCTTGGTTGACCAACAGCTGCGGCCGATCCAGTTCGGGTGACGGACGCGCAGCCCAGCAATCCCAGACGCATATCATGCAACTGATCTACCCGGATCATTCCCGCCCTTGGCATCACCCGATGCCAAGGACTTTTTCATTCCGAACCGTCTCAAGGAGTCCGTCACCATGCTGCCTGCCGCTGTTCTCATCCCCGTCATCGAAGCGGTCGCCACCGCCGTAACCAGCATCGCCGTACAGAAATTGCTGGACGACTCTACCCGCCGCTAGCCACCGGCCAGCACCTACGCGATCGCCGGATCGCACCTGCCGAAGCGCCCCGATGACCTCCGCGGTCATCGGGGCCTTTCATTTTCTGCACTCAGATTCCTTTGAAAGCCACGATCATGACCACTGAAACCCTTACCCCCTGGCTCACCATCACATCCGGCACTGCCGGCAAGCTCGGCCGCAACGGCGGCGAAGTCGGCTTCCGCGTCCTGCGCGACGCTGCCGGCCAGCAACTGGCCCTGACCATCACCTCGAACAGCGGCGGTGGCTGCTGGTCGGCTGACATCCTCCCTTGGGATGCCATCGAGCGCTGCCTCCCCGACGACCGCCAAACTGCCGTGCCGGCCAAGGCCTTCGCCCAAGCCTTCGTGGGCAAGTCGGCCAACAACGGCCCCTTCGCTACGGCAGTCTTGCTTGCCCTCGGCTTTCTGGCCCGAGCGGCCGAGCACCGGAACCGCTACCAAATCGCGGACCGCTGGTTCGAGATCAAGGCGAGGCTGCTCGCTCAAGAAGCCGGCGAGGCCTATGTCCCGGCGATGAAGGCCACGGAAGCACCGTTGGGAATGACCCGCCAGGAGATACCAGACGGCGGAGCCGCAGACGAGCGTCCGCAAGGGCGCGGGCGCCGAGGAGGAAAAGTCGCTGTCGAGGTCGATCATGCGAGTGCTACGCAGTAAAGCCGACGTCGACGGCATTGCTGACGCTGCCTTGCGCCAGCTTATCGAGGAACGCATCACGCAGATCGAGGAAAACTGCCCATGGGACACCGACGTGCTCGGTCCAATCATCGTCGTAGAGCCGGGCGATTCTGCCGATGTGCTTGAAGCCGAGATTGGATTCCCGGTACTGCGCGGGCTCTACGACGGCGTGCCGTTCGGGGAGGTTGGCTATGCCCCGGCCTTCGAATTCGTTGAGGCGATCGGCGATGCCTTCTTCGAGATGGTATTCATCATCGGCGGCGATTTCGGCTACGACATCCTGTTGATCAACCAGCCTGGGATCGACCCAGTCCTGAAAGCCTTGTGCCTCGCGTACGCAACACCAGCCAACACCTGAAACTTTTCTCTTGTCATCGCAATACTGCGCCGCCTAGGTAGTCACGGCCTAGTCGGCGCTTTTCGTTGGAGTATCCATCATGCCCACATGTACCCCCGAACTAACGCCGTTCGTCGGCGAGCTGCTTGACCGCGTCACGGCGGCGCAGCTAGACGAAAACTGGCAAGAGCGTAGCGCTGTGGTCGAGTTCGACGCCGGTCTGCCCCGACCACTGGCCGAAGCCCTCGCCTTGATCGAGCTACTGCGCTTGCATCCCGGCCTGCTGCTTCCGGTGCAGGCGCTAGCCGTCGAACTTAACGGCTGCATGCAATGGTGGCTGGCCGATGATCTGGCACACGCCCGACAGGTCATCGCCAACATCGGTGGCGTCGAGATCGGCAGCCCACCCGTTGCCGAAGTCATCCACAGCCAGTACGGCGGCATCGCGCTGCTCAGCTCGCTTGGCTAATCGCTGACGAGAGTTGCACCGGTTGTCGGGATTCTGCCGGCAACCGGTGACAGGCGTAGGAATCGACGTACTACCTTCGCCCGAGAAGCCCCGCTCCACCTGGTCTGATGAATCGGAGCACCAGCATCGGCGGTCGCCGACCCGCGGATTTGGTCGCCTCGCGCCCTCCTAGCAGACCCCGTTCGTCCTGATCGACCGCTTCTCCGGCGGGTTTCTCGATAGTCCGCGTGCCGACTTTGCCGACAAAGACGCAATTCACAACAGACCCATAGACGGTCGGCCATCGCGCCAGCCCGTCCAGCCAGCCGCCGCCGGTTTCTTGCCGGTGGCGGCTTCTTTTTTCCTGGATACGAGGTGACCCCTATGAAAGACAAGAAGAAGTTCCCCTTCACCAACCGCGCCATCAACGCCCTGCCGGCCCACGATCCGGACTCGCCGTCGAAGTCGGCCGAGTATTCCGACACGGTGGTGCCAGGGCTGCGCCTGGCGGTCGGCAAGAACGGCGTGAAGCGCTTCGGCATGCGCTACACGCTGCTCTCCGGGCGCACCCGCTACGCGCCCATCGGCCAGTTCAGCACCGCCTTCGGCGTGGCTGAGGCGCGCGCCGAAGCGGCCGAGATGCGCGCCATCATCGACCGCGGTGGCGACCCACAGGAAGAGAGGGATCGCATCAAGGCGATGCCGACGTTCAGCGAATTCGTCCGACAGCAGTACCTGCCGTTCGCCATCCAGTCGGGCAAGCGGTCCGCCAAGAAGGATGACGAATCCAAGTTCCGCCTGCACTTGGAACCCAAGTTCGGCCACCTGCGCCTCGCCGAGATCACGACGCGCGATGTGCAGATGCACCACGCAGCCATGCGCGAGAGCCACTCGCCGGGTACGGCCAACCGCCACTTGGCCTTGCTCAGCGCCACGTTCCGCAAGGCGGTCGAGTGGGGTGTCATCGACAAGAACCCGGCTTCCGGCGTCAAGCAGTACCGGGAAGTCATCCAGGCGACGACCTGCCTCGACGCGAACCAGCTGGCCCGCCTGTTCGCCGCGCTCGACGCCGACGAGAGCCGGACGGCCGCATCCGCATTGAAGTTCTTGGCGCTGACCGGAGTGCGTCGCGAAGAGGCGCTGCAGGCCGAATGGCAGCACGTGAATCTAGAGGCCGGGCTGTGGTGGTTGCCGAAGACCAAGTCGGGCCGTGGGCGGTACGTCGCCCTGAACGCGACGGCCGTCGAGCTGCTGGCAGCCCAGCCCAGCCGAGACAAGTCGGTGTGGGTGTTCCCGGGACGCAGCGGCGACAAGCCGATCAACAACGTGCGCAAGACGATGGAGCGCGCGCTGGCCGCCGCCGGCCTGCCGCACATCCGCATCCACGACCTGCGCCACGGGTACGCGTCGATGGCGGTCAATGCCGGAGCCAGCCTGTACGTCGTGCAGCACCTGCTCGGCCATGCCTCCCCGCAAGTAACGCAGCGCTACGCCCACATGGCCGATGCTGGCCTGCGCGAGGCCAGCCAGGCGGTGGCCGACGTTGTCAGCGCGGCGCTGCAGGCAGCCGAAGCGAAGGAGGAAGACGATGTCGAGGAAGCGGAAGCAGAGGCAGAAGCGACCAACGACTGAACAGAGCACATCGCGATACCCGAACGGCTGCGGCCGTTCGGGTGCGTCTCGTCGTTTTTTGTTGAACGTTCATCGCAGCTGGGGGAGCGCTTGCACTACCGGCGGAAGAGCCGGGATCACACCGGCACGCGGATTTTTGTCCGCCGCAAACAAAAACGGCAACCTGTGATGGTTGCCGTCTTCGCTTGGAATGCTTTGGTGGCCAGTCGCGGAATCGAACCACGGACACGCGGATTTTCAATCCGCTGCTCTACCAACTGAGCTAACTGGCCAAAACGAGCGCGCATTATAGCGGCGCCCCCGGCCCTCGTCAAAACCTCTTTTGTGCCGATGCCGCTGCGTCATCCGGGCGGCTCCGGCGCCCCGCCTCCGCGGGAAGGATGCCGGTATTCTGGCGCACATAGATCTCGTCCCACATCGCCTCGGCGCGCGGATCGCGATAGAGGAGCGAGCCGACGACGAGGGCGAGGAAACCGAGGGGGACGGATATCAGCCCGGGATTGCGCAGCGCGAACAACGGCGCTTCGAGGCCGACCAGCGAAGTCGTCTGCTGGCGGTAACGCTCGATGTCCTCGCGCGCACGCGCGACGGCGCGACCGAGGACGGCGCGCGCCTGTTTCGCCTGCTCGACGCGCTCGTGGTCGGTCGTGGCGAGATCCTTCTCGATCTGCGCCAGCCGCCGCGGGGCTTCGTCGAGCACCCTCTGCGCGGCGGCGACGACGGCCTTCGGATAGGTCATGTTCGGCGAAACGAGGACAAGGCCGATGGCGCTCAACGCCCCGACGATCATGCCGGCGGCGATGCCGCCGGTGTTGCAGCGCCGCCAGAAGAGGGTCATGAATACCGCCGGGAAGTTGGCCGATGCGGCAACGGCGAAGGCGAGCGCCACCAGATGGGCGACGTTCTGCCCCTTGGCGGCGATGCCGAGCAGGATGGCGACGGCCCCGAAGAAGAGCGACGCAAGGCGCGCCGCGCGCACCTGCTCCTCGGTGTTCGCCCGACCGTTGCGGACGACGCCGACGTAGAGGTCGTGCGCGATCGCCGACGTGGCGGCAAGGACGAGGCCGGCAACGACGGCGACGATGGTGGCAAAGGCCACCGCCGCGACAAAGGCCAGCATGAAATTGCCGAGCAGGCTCTGCCTGCCGCCGCCGAGCGCCTGCGCCAGCAGCGGCGCGGCCATGTTGCCGCCGGCGTCGATCTCCATGATCGCCGGCGCGCCAACCTTGAGCGCCGCGCCGAGGCCGAGGAACAGCGTCAGCACGTAAAAGCCGCCGATGATGGCCATCGCCCACACCACCGACATGCGTGCCGCGCGTGCGGTAGGCACGGTGAAGAAGCGCATCAGGATGTGCGGCAGGCCGGCGGTGCCGAAGACAAGTGCGATGCCGAGCGAGATCTGGTCGACCGGCGCGGCGAACAGCAGGCCGGGTTCAAGGAAGCGCTGGCCGAGCTCGGCCGGCGTCATGCCGGCGGCGGCGTCGCCGAGCAGCGCGGCGACGCGGCCGCGGACCTTTTCGTCGGCGGCGACCTGCTCGAAGAAACCATCGAAGAAGCCGTACTGGCTCCACACCAGAACGACCATCACCAGCGAGGCGGTAACCAGCAGCACCGCCTTGACGATCTGCACCCAGGTCGTCGCGACCATGCCGCCGAAGATGACGTAGGCCAGCATCAGCATGCCGACGGCGATCACCGAGACTTCGTAGTCGATGCCGATCAGCGTCTTCACCAGGACGCCGGCACCGACCATCTGCGCAACGAGATAGAAGGTCGAGACGGTGATCACCGACAGCGCGCCGAGGATGCGCGCCTTCCGCGGCTCGTTGCGATAGGCGAGGATGTCGGAGAGCGTGTATTTGCCGATGTTGCGGCAGGGCTCGGCGATGACCAGCAGCACCGAGACGTAGGCGACCAGCCAGCCGACCGAGTACATGAATCCGTCGTACCCCCAGAGGGCGATCAAACCGCTGATGCCGAGAAAGGAGGCGGCGGAAAGGTAGTCGCCGGCGATGGCCCAGCCGTTCTGCAGGCCGGAGACGCCGCCGCCGGCGGTGTAGAAATCGGCCGGCGTACGCACACGCCGCGCCGCGACGTAGGTGACGAGCATGGTCAGCGCGATGACCGCAGCAAAGACGGCAAAGGTCAGCCAGCGGTGCTCGGCCGGCACCGCCGCCGGCGCCTGCGCGCCGGCCGGCGCGGCGGCGAAGAGCGCGAGCAGGCCAGCGGCGCGACCGACGTTCATGCGCGTATCCCGGGGCGCGGGCGGGCGGCGACCTCGCGGGCGAGCTCCTCGGCCAGCCGGTCGAAGTCGCGGTTGGCGCGGTGGGTGTACAGGGCGGCAATGCCCCAGGCAAAGAGGAATTCGGAGAGGGCGAAGAGCAGCCCGACGTTGACCGCACCGAATACTTTCGTGCGGAAGAGCGCGGGAAACCATGCCGCGCCGACCGGCAGCATGAAGTAATAGACGATCGAGGCGATCATCAGAAAACCGAGGAAGCCCGCCTTGCGGCGGTGCAGTTCCCGAAAACGGGGATCGGCATTGATCGCCGCCCAGTCGATGGCCGGATTGCCCATGTCTCTTCCGTCCGCTCCTCCGCTCGTGCCCGGCGGAGCACGTGGCCGCCGCCGGATTGTTTGCGGGCCAGTCTAGGAAGCATTCCTTACAGCTGGCTGACCGCCGGCGAAGGGTTCGCTCAGACGAAACCCGAGGGCGGGTTGTGCGGGCCCTGCGCGCCGCGCAGGCCGAGCTCGCCCTCGACCTGCGCGTCGAATTCGGGGCGGGCGGCGGGCGGACGGTAGCGCGGGAAGACGACGCGGGCGACGGCGCCGCGCTCGTGCGGGTTCGGGCGCAGGCTGGCGTCGGCCCGGTGCAGTTCGGCGATCTCGCGGACGATGGCCAGGCCGAGGCCGGAACCGTCGGTGCCGGTGCCGTCGACGCGGTAGAAGCGCTCGAACACCAGGGCCGCCTGCTCCTCGGTGATGCCGATGCCGCTATCCTCGACCTCGAGGGTGACGAAATCACCCTGGACGACGACGCGGCAGGTGACGCGCCCGTCGGCCGGGGTATAGCGCAGCGCGTTGTCGATCAGGTTGCTGACCAGTTCGCGCAGCAGGAAGGCGCTGCCCATGATCTCGGACGGCGGCGCCGGCTCGTAGCCGAGGTCGATGTGGCGGTCGAGGGCACGCATCACCCACTCGCCGACCTGCTCGCGCAGCAGCAGGTCGAGGTTGAGCGGCGCCAGCGACTGGCGGGCGGCATCGCTCGCCTCGGCGCGCGCCAGCGTCAGCAGCTGGTTGACCAGGTGCGCGGCGCGATCGACGCCGGTGGCGATCTGCCGCAGCGAGTTCTTCAGCTCTGCCGGGTCGGATTCGCGCATCGCCAGCTGCGCCTGCGTCTTCAGTCCGGTCAAGGGCGTGCGCAGCTGGTGCGCGGCATCGGCGATGAAGCGCTGCTGCGCGTCGAGGTTGCCGCGCATGCGTTCGAGCATCGCGTTGAAGGCGTCGATCAGCGGCTGCAGCTCTTCCGGCACGCGGCGGGTGCGGATCGGCGACATGTCGCTTTCGGCGCGCGCCTCGATCCGCTCGCGCAATACGGTCAGCGGGCGCAGGCCCTGCGACAGGCCGAACCAGACCAGCACGACGGCGAGCGGGATGATCACGAACTGCGGCAGGATGACGCTGGCGATGATCTTGTTGGCCAGCTGCGAACGCTTCTCCAGCGTCTCGCCGACCTCGACCAGCAGCCAGCGCTCGCGCGGCATGTTCGGCTCGCCGACGTAGGTATAGGCAACGCGCAGGTCCTGGCCACGCGCCTCGACTTCGCGGAAGTAGATCTCGCCGAGTTCGTCCGCCTGGTAAGCGAGGTCGGTGGCGACCGGCAGCTCGGAATCGCCGGCCAGCTTGACGCCCTTGCGGTTGAGCACGTGGAAGTAGACGTCGTCGATCTCGTCGGCGCGCAGCATCGCCCGCGCCGACGCCGGCAGGCTGATCTGCGCGCGGCCGTTCACGAACTTGATCTGGCGGGCGACGGCGTTCACGTTCTCGCGCAGCGCCTGATCGTACGGGTAGCTGGCGACGGCGGTGGCGAAGTAATGGGTGACGGCGATCGAGATCGGCCAGACAAAGAGCAGCGGGGCGAGCATCCAGTCGAGGATCTCGCCGAACAGGGAACGCTGACCGTCAGGCGCCGCGGTTTTCCTGCTGCTTCTCAAGGCAGTATCCGAGGCCGCGCACGGTGGCGATGCGCACGCCGCCCGGTTCCAGCTTCTTCCTGAGGCGGTGCACGTAGACCTCGATGGCGTTGTGGCTGACTTCCTCGCCCCAGCCGCAGAGGTGGTCGACCAGCTGGTCCTTGCTGACCAGCCGGCCGGCGCGCGCCAGCAGCACTTCGAGCAGGCCGAGCTCGCGCGCCGAGAGGTCGAGCATCTGGCCGTTGAGCAGCGCCGCCCGGCCGACCTGGTCATAGGACAGCGCGCCACACTGGACGAGCGGCGTCGTCCCGCTCGACCGGCGCGTCAGCGCGCGCACGCGCGCTTCCAGCTCGGGCAGCTCGAAGGGTTTGACCATGTAGTCGTCGGCGCCGAGGTCGAGGCCGCGCACGCGGTCGCTGGTGCCGTCGAGGGCGGTCAGGATCAGTACCGGCAGCGCGCTGCCGCGTCCACGCAGGCGCTTGAGGACTTCGAGGCCGGACATCTTCGGCAGGCCGAGGTCGAGGATCAGCAGGTCGTAGGTATTGGCCAGCAGGGCCGTGTCGGCGTCGACGCCGTTGGCCGCACGGTCGACGGCGTAGCCGCTGCCGCGCAGCGAACGGCAGAGGCCGTCAGCGATGATGGGGTCATCTTCGGCAATCAGGATGCGCATGGCGAAACTGTCAGTCGGATGGGGGTTGCACGGTTCGAACCGCGTTTAAAACACGTAAGACTACTGTAAGCGTGAAACTATAACATTTGCCCCGCTGTTCTCCTTTTATGGTCTTGGAGCTTGCGGCGAAAGCCACAGCTCAGGGGGCGGTTCGAACCTGCACCGAATAGCCCCCTACCTCCTTTTTTCCCTTCTCCCGCCGTACCCGTCGACACCGCACGCACGCTCGTGCCCGGCACGCTTGCGCCCGCATCGTCCGTCGTCGCTGCCCCCGAGTTTAGCAAAGCACCACCGACAACACCGGCCCTCCGCGCCGCCGCCGGCAGGCGAAAAAAAGCCCGGGCCGCAGCCCGGGCTCTTCCAGCGGACGAAGCCGCCGGCGATTTAGTGCGCGCTCGCCGTGGCGGCACCGACGCCCGTTTCCGAGCGGATCTGCTGGTCAAGGTACAGCGCGCGTTCCTTCGTCGCCTGCGCCGACTTGTCGAGGATCGACACCAGCCAGATCGTGAAGAAGGCGGCGGTCATCGAGAACAGCGCGGCCGAGTTGTACGGGAACCAGGCCGAACCCTTCGGGTTGCCCATCACCGCTTCCCACACCGAGGCCGAACCGATGGTCAGCACGGTCGCCAGGATCAGGCCGACGAAGCCGCCGGTCACCGCGCCCTTGGTCGTGCAATCCTTCCACAGCACCGACATGAACAGCACCGGGAAGTTGCCCGAGCAGGCGATGGTGAAGGCCAGCATCACCATGTAGGCGACGTTTTCCTTCTCGAAGGCGATGCCGAGGACGATGGCCAGCGCGCCAAGGGCGAGCGTGGCGATCTTCGAGACGCGCAGCTCGTCGGCCGACGACACGTTGCCCTTCTTGATCACCGAGGCGTACAGGTCGTGCGACACGGCGGAGGCGCCGGCCAGCGTCAGACCGGCGACGACGGCGAGGATGGTGGCGAAGGCCACGGCCGAGATGAAGCCGAGGAAGAGGTCACCGCCAACCGCCTTGGACAGGTGCACCGCGGCCATGTTGCCGCCGCCCTTGAGGCCCTTGGCGATCTCGCCGCCGACGTAGAAGTCGCCCGGATTCTGGATCAGGTTGGTGATCGCGCCGAAGCCGATGATGAAGGTCAGGATGTAGAAGTAGCCGATCCAGGTCGTCGCCCAGGCCACCGACTTGCGGGCTTCCTTGGCGTTCGGCACGGTGAAGAAGCGCATCAGGATGTGCGGCAGGCCGGCGGTACCGAACATCAGCGCCATGCCGACCGAGATCGCCGAGATCGGGTCCTTGATCAGCGCGCCCGGGGCCATGATCGCATCCTTCTTCGAATGCACTTCGACGGCCTTGGTGAACAGCGCTTCCGGCGAGAAGCCGAACTGCATCAGCACGGCCAGGGCCATGAAGGTGGCGCCACCGAGCAGCATCACCGCCTTGATGATCTGCACCCAGGTGGTTGCCGTCATGCCGCCGAACAGCACGTAGGCAAGCATGATCAGGCCGACCAGGATCTCGGCGTAGATGTAGTCCATGCCGAAGAGGATCTTGATCAGCTGACCGGCACCGACCATCTGCGCGATCATGTAGAAGGCGACGACGATCAGCGACGAGAACGCCGCGAAGACGCGCACCGGGGTCTGCGAGAAGCGGTAGGCGGCGACGTCGGCGAAGGTGAACTTGCCGAGGTTGCGCAGGCGTTCGGCCATCAGGAAGGTGATGATCGGCCAGCCGACCAGCCAGCCGATCGAGAAGATCAGGCCGTCGAAGCCGTTGGCGAAGACCAGGCCCGAAATACCGAGGAAGGACGCGGCCGACATGTAGTCGCCGGCGATCGCGAGGCCGTTCTGGAAGCCGGTGATGCCACCGCCGGCGGTGTAGAAGTCGGCGGCCGACTTGGTCCTGGCGGCGGCCTTCTTGGTGATGAACAGCGTGAACAGGACGAAGGCGCCGAACATGAAGATGGCCGTCCAGTTGGTGGCCTGCTTTTGCGCCTGGCCGAGGTCGGCACCGGCGGCGAAGGCGCCACCGGCAACGGCGAGGGCCGCGGCAGCGGCGAGGATGTGCTTGATATTCATGTTATTTCGTCGCCTCCTTGAGGATTGCGGCTGCTTCGTCGTCGAACTCGGTGTTCGAGCGACGGACGAAGATCCAGGTGATCACGATCGTAAACACGATCACGCCGATGCCCAGCGGCACGCCGACGCTGGCGGTCATGCCGGTGCCGAGCTTCTGCGCCAGGAAGGCCGGGTTGTAGGCGACCAGCAGAATGAAGCCGTAATAGGCCAGGGCGCCGAGAATGGTCATGAGGACCGAGTAGTTGTTGCGTTTCGAAACGAAGCGCTGGAACGCCGGATTAGCGGCGATCTTGTTGCTTATTTCCTGTGACATCGAGTGCTCCTCTCTTTGACGTTATCGACTCTTTGCAGAGTTCGGATGCCACTATACGGAGGTTCACTGACGCACCTCTTACGCTATGGGAAACGCTTTTCGCGTTCTGCACGCCCGCTGAAAACCCTGCTGGCACAACGGATTCGACGAAGCGGCGGAAAGCCGGAGGGAATCGGCGAAGGTCAGGAAAAACTGACGGCAGACTGACGGAAGAGATGGGATCGGCTCAGACCGGTCGCGGCGCGGGAAACGCGACCTCGACCCGGGCGCCGCCGGCCGGCGCGTCGCCGATGCGGATTTCGGCGCCGTGCTGCTCGGCGATCCGGCGCACGATGGCCAGGCCGAGTCCGCTGCCGTCGCCGACGTCGGCGCGCCCGCGGAAGAAGCGCTCGAAAACCCGCTCGCGCTGCGCCGGCGGGATGCCCGGCCCGCTGTCCTCGACGGCGACGATCGCCCGGCCGTCGGCCGCCGGCCGGCAGCACACGGTCACCTCGCCGCCGGCCGGCGTGTAGCGGATGGCGTTGTCGACGAGGTTGCCGATCAGCTCGCGCAGCAGGACCGGACTGCCGTCGACGACCGCCTCGGCGAGATCGAAGCCGAGGTCGACATCGCGCTCGATGGCGAACTGCAGCCAGGGGTCGGCGCTCTCCTCGATCAGTTCGCGCAGCGCCACCGACTGCTGCAGCGGCTGCGCACCGGGCTCGGCGCGGGCCAGCGCGAGCAGCTGGTTGACCAGGCGCGACAGGCGCCGGACGGCGGCGAGGATGTTCTCCAGCGGCGCCGCGCCGCCGTCCTGCAGCGCCGACTCGACCTGCGCCTGCAGTGCGGCGATCGGCGTGCGCAGCTGATGCGCGGCGTCGGCGACGAAATGGCGCTGCGCACCAAGGGCGATGTCGAGCCGCTGCAGCAGGCGGTCGATCTCGCTGGCCAGCGGTTGCAGCTCGCTCGGCAGCGGCACGTCGCCGACCGGGCTCAGGTCGACCGGCGAACGGCGCGACAGCCGGTCGCGCAAGGCCTCCAGCGGGCGCAGGCCGGAATTGACGCCGAACATGACGAGCATGATCGTCGCCGCCGACAGCAGGAATTCCGGCACGATGATGCTGAGCAGGATGTCGCCGACCTGCGTCTCGCGCTTGGTCAGCGTCTCGGCGACGATGGCGGTCAGCTCGCGGCCGTCCTTCTGCGTGACGAGGACGACGCCGCGCACGTCGCGGTCGCGGATGCGGCTGTCGAAGAACAGCGTGCCGTCGGCAAAGACGTCCGGCCCGGCGATGTCCTTCGGGAAAAGCCCCGGCGTGCTGCCGGAGAAGAAGCTCGGCACGTCGTCGGGAAAGATGCCGCTTTCGCCGGCGAGCAGTTCGCCGTGCGGACCATAGACGGCGAAATGGATGCGGTCGAACTTGTCGGTGACGAGGATCTGGCGCCCCTGCGGTTGCAGGTCGAGGGTCAGCCGGTCGGCCTGGACCTGGACCTGGTTGGCGAGCGCCAGTGCCAGGTTGAGCAGCGAACGGTCGTAGGCCTGGTTGGCGTTGGCGGAAGCGACGAGGTAGGCGCTGCTGCCGGAGGCGACGAGGAGGAGCGCGACGCCCGGCAGCAGCCAGGCGAGGATCAGCTGACGCAGGCTACGCGGCTGGAGACTTGGGTTTTTCAAGGTAGTAGCCCATGCCGCGCACGGTACGGATGTTCACGCCGGCCGGTTCGAGCTTGCTGCGCAACCGCGAGATGATCTTCTCGACGGCGTTCGGGGTGATTTCCTCATCCCAGTTGTACAGCGACTGCATGACGAGATCCTTGCTGACGATGCGGTTGGCGCGCAGCGCGAGGAATTCGAGGGTGGACCATTCGCGCGCGGTGAGCTCCAGCGGCTGCTCGCCAATCCAGGCGCGGCGCGCGGCGGTATCGAGGTCGAGGTTGCCGAGCCGCAGCATCGGGTCGGACTTGCCCTGGCCGCGCCGCGTCAGCGCGCGGATGCGCGCTTCCAGCTCGGCCACCGCCACCGGCTTGACGAGGTAGTCGTCGGCGCCGAGGTCGAGCAGGCGGATGCGTTCGTCGAGCATCTCGCGCGCCGAGACGACCAGCACCGGCATCTCCTGCTGGCGGCCGCGCAGGCGCTTCAGCACCTCGGAACCGTCGAGGCCGGGCAGGCCGAGGTCGAGGATCACCACGTCGTATTCGCGCTCGGCCAGCCAGGCATCGGCGCGGCGGCCATCGGCGGCGCGCTCGACGACGTGTCCGGCATGGCGCAGACCGCGCGCGATGCCGTCGGCCAGCAGTTCATCGTCCTCGATCAGCAATACACGCATCGGCGCCACTCCCTTCGTCCGGCGGCAAGGTTACCCGTTCGCCGGCCGGCCGGAAACCCCCCGCCCCGCGCCAGTCCCGGCGCGAAAAAGGAAAAGCCCCGGCAGGCCGAGGCCTGCGCGGGGCTTTCCGGAGGACGGGGCGGACGGCCGGGAGCGACCCCGGCATCCGCCGTTGCGGCAATTACATGCCCATGTCCATGCCACCCATGCCACCCATGCCGCCCATGCCCGGCATGCCGCCGGCGGCCGGCTTGTCTTCGACCAGCTCGGCGACCATGCAGTCGGTGGTGAGCATCAGGCCGGCGACGGACGCGGCGTTCTGCAGCGCCGAACGGGTGACCTTGGTCGGGTCGAGCACGCCCATTTCGACCATGTCGCCGTAGGTGCCGTTGGCGGCGTTGAAGCCGAAGTTGCCGGAGCCCTTGACCACTTCGTTCACGACCACCGACGGCTCGTCGCCGGCGTTGGCGACGATCTCGCGCAGCGGCTGTTCCATCGC
>JANJTW010000018.1 GCA_024710925.1 Rhodocyclaceae bacterium
ACCCCGACTTCAGTTCGCTCAACCTCGGTGCGGCGGTGCAGGTGATGGCCTACGAGCTGCGCATGGCGGCGTACGGCGGCCTGCCGCCGCTACCGGCGACGCCGGCGACGCCGTTCAGTTCGGCGCCGGCGGTGATCGACGAGGTCGAACGCTTCTACGCGCACCTGGAGCGCGTGCTGGTCGCCACCGGCTTCCACGACCCGGCCCGGCCGCGCCGGCTGCTGCCCAAGCTGCGCCGGCTGTTCGGACGGGCGGCGCTGGAGAAGGACGAGATCAACATCCTGCGCGGCATCCTCGATTCGGTCGAAAAGCCGACCGGGCCGCGCTGGCAGGGTGCCGCCGGCGACATTGAACCGCCGGCGAAATAGTAGATCGAAATACTCGGGTATTTTAGAATCCGCAAATAAATCAGGGGGTCACCCAGTAATCATGTTTGCCCGACTGCGAGAAGACATCCGCTCCGTGTTCGACCGCGACCCGGCCGCCCGTTCGGCCTGGGAGGTGCTGACCTGCTATCCCGGCGTGCACGCGGCGTTCATGCACCGCCTCGCGCACTGGCTGTGGGGGCATCGCCTGCGCTGGCTGGCGCGCTTCCTGTCGAACATCGCGCGCACGCTGACCGGCATCGAGATCCATCCCGGCGCCACCATCGGCCGCCGCTTCTTCATCGACCACGGCATGGGCGTGGTCATCGGCGAGACGGCGGTGATCGGCGACGACGTCACGCTGTACCACGGCGTCACGCTCGGCGGCACCTCGTGGAACAAGGGCAAGCGCCATCCGACGCTGGGCAACGGCGTGGTCATCGGCGCCGGCGCCAAGGTGCTCGGCCCGATCGTCGTCGGCGCCGGCGCCAAGGTCGGCTCGAACGCGGTCGTCGTCAAGGACGTGCCGGCCGGCGCCACCGCCGTCGGCAACCCGGCGCGCGTCATCGACGGCGAGCAGGCGCAGAAGCGCGAGGAGAAGGCCGGCCAGATGGGCTTCTCCGCCTACGCCATCGCCGGCAGCCAGGACGATCCGTTGGCCAAGGCGATCCACGGCCTGCTCGACCACGCGGTCGAGACCGACCGCCGCATCGAGGTGCTACTGAAGAAGCTGGAAGCGTCCGGCGTCAGCATCGAGGACGAGCTGGCGACGGCCGACAAGTTCGATCCGAAATATCTGAGCAAAATAGTCGACTAAATAGTTGACTGATTTTGTCCGGCTTTCGTATAGTTGACGAAACCAATCGGGTATTAACCGGGAGACGGACAACATGCGACTGACGACCAAGGGACGATTCGCCGTGACCGCCATGATCGACCTCGCGCTGCGTGGCAGCGAGGGGCCGGTGACGCTCGCCGGCATCAGCGACCGGCAGAAGATTTCGCTTTCCTATCTGGAACAGCTGTTCGGCAAGCTGCGCCGCCACCATCTGGTGGACAGCGTGCGCGGCCCCGGCGGCGGCTACTGCCTGGCGCGCGGCCTCGACGAGATCAGCGTCGCCGACATCATCCGCGCCGTGGACGAGCCGCTCGACGCGACGCAGTGCGGCGGCAAGGAAAACTGCCACGACGAGCACCGCTGCATGACGCACGACCTGTGGGCGACGCTCAACTTCAAGATGTACGAATACCTGGCGTCGGTGACGCTGCACGACCTGGTGACCAAGAACGCGCACAAGGCGGTGCATTTCATGAGCCCGGTCGGCGACCAGCGCCTCGGGCCGAGCCCGCGCCCGCGCGCCAAGATCATGGCGGTGACTGCGTAAGGCATGTTCGCACCGGTCTATCTCGACCACAACGCGACGACGCCGCCCGACCCGGCGGTGCTGGCGGCGATGCTGCCGTGGCTGGAGTCGCAGTACGGCAACCCGTCGAGCCGCCACGAATACGGACGGGCGGCGCGGCGGGCGGTGGACGAGGCGCGGCAGCAGGTGGCGGCGGCGCTCGGCGCGCACCCGACCGAGGTGGTGTTCACGAGCGGCGGCTCGGAGGCCAACAACCTCTTCCTGAAGGGGGCGGCGGCCTGCCTGAAGCCGGGGTTGCTGGCGGTGTCGGCGGTCGAGCATCCGTGCGTGGTGAAGCCGGCCGAACAGCTGGCGCGACAGGGCTGGCAGTTGAAGAAGGTGGCGGTCGACGGCGAAGGCCGGGTCGACCGGCAGGACTGGCGGGACGCGCTCGCCGCGCAGCCGAGGCTGCTGTCGGTGATGCGCGCCAACAACGAAACCGGCGTGCTGCAGGACGTGGCGGCGCTGGCGAACGAAGCGAAGGGCAGTGGTGCCTGGTTCCACTGCGACGCGGTGCAGGCTTTCGGCAAGCTGCCGCTGTCGTTCCGCGAACTGAACGCGGCCGGCGTGCATGCGCTGACGGTGTCGGCGCACAAGATCGGCGGCCCGAAAGGCGCGGCGGCGCTGGTCCTCGACAAGCGCGTCGAGATCGCGCCGCTG
This sequence comes from Rhodocyclaceae bacterium, assembly GCA_024710925.1. Classification (GTDB taxonomy): domain Bacteria; phylum Pseudomonadota; class Gammaproteobacteria; order Burkholderiales; family Rhodocyclaceae; genus Proximibacter. The sequence continues at coordinate 2,429 of JANJTW010000018.1, forward strand.
ATCGCCGGCGGCGGCCACGAGCGCGGGCTGCGCTCGGGCACCGAGAACGTGCCGGCGATCGTCGGTTTCGGCGTCGCCGCCGAACTGGCGGCGGCACGGCTGGCGGAGGCGGCGGTGCGCGTCGGCGGCCTGCGCGCGGTGCTGGAAGCGGGACTGGCGGCGCTCGGCGCGCGGCTGTTCGGCGCTGGCGCCGAACGCCTGCCGAACACGACCTACTTCGCCATCCCCGACGTGGACGGCGAGACGCTGGTCGGCAAGCTCGACCGCGCCGGCTTCGCGGTCGCCAGCGGCGCGGCCTGTTCGAGCGCCAACCCGGAGCCGTCGCACGTGCTGTCGGCGATGGGCGTGGCGCCGGAAATCGCGCGCGGCGCGGTGCGCGTCAGCCTCGGGCAGGCGACGACGCCGGAAGAAGTGAATGATTTTTTGAACGCGTTGCAGGCGACCGTGGTCGGATTGCAGCGAATGACGTCGGTCAACATTGAACCGGCGTAACAAACCCACAGAGAAACCACAGAGAAACGAAGCGGAGCCAGAGACATGCTGAAACTGCCGATCTACCTCGATTATTCGGCCACCACGCCGGTGGACCCGCGCGTCGCGGAGAAGATGATCCCCTACCTCGTCGAGAAATTCGGCAACCCCGCGTCGCGTTCGCACAGCTTCGGCTGGGAAGCCGACGCCGCGGTCGAGGAAGCGCGCGAGGAAGTGGCCCGGCTGGTCAATGCCGACGCCAAGGAAATCGTCTGGACCTCCGGCGCCACCGAATCGAACAACCTCGCCATCAAGGGCGCGGCCAATTTCTACGCCGGCAAGGGCAAGCACATCATCACCGTGAAGACCGAGCACAAGGCCGTCCTCGACACCTGCCGCGAGCTGGAGCGCCAGGGCTTCGAGGTGACCTACCTCGATGTGAAGGACAACGGCCTGATCGACCTCGACGTGTTCAGGGCGGCGATCCGCCCGGACACCATCCTCGTCTCGGTGATGTTCGTGAACAACGAGATCGGCGTCATCCAGCCGATCGCCGAGATCGGCGAGATCTGCCGCGACAAGGGCATCATCTTCCACGTCGACGCCGCGCAGGCGACCGGCAAGGTGGCCATCGACCTCAACACGCTGAAGGTCGACCTGATGAGCTTCTCGGCGCACAAGACCTACGGCCCGAAGGGCATCGGCGCGCTCTACGTCCGCCGCAAGCCGCGCGTCCGCCTGGAAGCGCAGATGCACGGCGGCGGCCACGAGCGCGGTTTCCGCTCCGGCACGCTGCCGGTGCACCAGATCGTCGGCATGGGCGAGGCCTTCCGCATCGCCCGCGAGGAGATGGTCGAGGAGAACGCGCGCATCCAGAAGCTGCGCGACCGACTTTTCCAGGGACTTTCCGACATCGAGGCGGTCTACGTTAACGGCGACCTCGAACACCGCGTCCCGCACAACCTGAACATGAGCTTCGCCTACGTCGAGGGCGAGTCGATGATCATGGCGATCAAGGATCTGGCGGTGTCGTCGGGTTCGGCCTGCACCTCGGCGTCGCTGGAACCGTCGTACGTGCTGCGTGCGCTCGGCCGCGACGACGAACTGGCGCACAGCTCGATCCGCTTCACCATCGGCCGCTTCAACACCGAAGAGGAGATCGACTACGCGATCAAGCTGCTGCACCAGAAGATCGGCAAGCTGCGCGAGCTGTCGCCGCTGTGGGAAATGGTGCAGGAAGGCGTCGACCTGAGCACGGTCCAATGGGCGGCCCACTGAGTTTTGAAGGATTGAAGGAGAAACGACATGTCCTATAGCGTCAAGGTTCTGGATCACTACGAAAATCCCCGCAACGTCGGTTCCTTCGGCAAGGACGACGACGGCGTCGGCACCGGCATGGTCGGCGCGCCGGCCTGCGGCGACGTCATGAAGCTGCAGATCAAGGTGAACAAGGAGGGCGTCATCGAGGACGCCAAGTTCAAGACCTACGGTTGCGGCTCGGCGATCGCGTCGAGCTCGCTGGTCACCGAGTGGGTCAAGGGCAAGACCGTCGATCAGGCGCTCGACATCAAGAACACGCAGATCGCCGAAGAGCTGGCGCTGCCGCCGGTGAAGATCCACTGCTCGATCCTCGCCGAGGATGCGATCAAGGCGGCGGTCGCCGACTACAAGAAGAAGCACGCCGACTAAGGAGTCGCAGATGGCGGTCACTCTCTCCGAACGGGCGGCGAAGCACGTCGCCAACTACATCGCCCGGCGCGGCAAGGGCGTCGGCGTACGCCTCGGCGTGCGCACCAGCGGCTGCTCCGGCATGGCCTACAAGCTGGAATTCGCCGACGAGGTCGCGCCCGACGACATCACCTTCGAGTCGCACGGCGTGACCGTGCTGATCGACCCGAAGAGCCTGCCGTACCTGGAGGGCACCGAGCTCGACTACGCGCGCGAGGGGCTGAACGAGGGGTTCAAGTTCAACAACCCCAACGTCAAAGACCAATGCGGCTGCGGCGAATCCTTTAATGTCTGATGCTCGCTGACGCTTCGTTGCTCGCGCTTGCCGTGCTAAAGCACTGTCAGCGCGCTCGCGCCTCGCGTCAGCTTCGCCTTGAGGTGGGAGGGGTTGCCCGCTCGCGCGTTGCGCTCGCTACCGCCGAGATGGGGGCCTTGCCCTGATAGAATCGCGCCCCATGGACTTCAACGCCGACCACTTCGCCCTGATGGGCCTGCCGCGCGTCTTCCGCATCGACGCGGCGGCGCTCGACGCGCGCTATCGCGAGCTGCAGGCCGAGGTGCATCCGGACCGCTTCGCGCACGCCGCGGACGCCGAGCGGCGGCTGTCGCTGCAGTGGGCGACGAAGGCCAACGAGGCCTACCAGACGCTGAAGAAGCCGCTGCCGCGCGCGCGCTACCTGCTGCACCTGCTCGGCCACGACATCGGCGCCGAGAACAACACGGCGATGCCCGTCGATTTCCTGATGGAGCAGATGGAGTGGCGCGAGGGCGTCGCCGAGGCGCGCGCGGCGCGCGATCATCACGAGCTGGAGCACCTGCACCACCGGCTGCGCGAGCGGATGAAGGCGAGCTACGCCGAACTGGCGGCGTTGATCGACGACGCCGGCGACCATGCGACGGCGGCCGACCGCGTGCGCCGCCTGATGTTCCTCGAAAAGCTGCTCGCCGAAATCGACGAGGCCATCGCCGCGGTCGAAGAATAACGAACGATCCTTCCCCAGGAAATTCATGGCACTTCTGCAGATCGCGGAGCCCGGAGAATCGACGGCGCCGCACCAACACAGGCTGGCGGTCGGCATCGACCTCGGCACCACCAACTCCCTCGTCGCCACCGTGCGCAGCGGGCTGACCGTCGTCCTCAACGACGAGCTCGGCCGTTCGCTGCTGCCTTCGGTCGTGCACTACGCCGCCGACGGCAGCGTCGAGGTCGGCTACGAGCCGCAGAGCCGGCAGTCGGCCGACCCGAAGAACACCATCGTCTCGGTCAAGCGCTTCATGGGGCGCGGCCGCAACGACATCGCCCACGTCGAGTCGCTGCCCTACGATTTCGTCGATGCGCCGGGCATGGTCCGGCTGCGCACCGTCGCCGGCGTCAAGAGCCCGGTCGAGGTGTCTGCCGAGATCCTGAAGGCGCTGCGCGCGCGCGCCGAAAGCGCGCTCGGCGGCGAGCTGGTCGGCGCCGTCATCACCGTGCCGGCCTATTTCGACGACGCGCAGCGACAGGCGACCAAGGACGCGGCGAAGCTCGCCGGCATCAATGTGCTGCGGCTGTTGAACGAGCCGACGGCGGCGGCCATCGCCTACGGCCTCGACAATGCGGCCGAGGGCATCTACGCCGTCTACGACCTCGGCGGCGGTACCTTCGACATCTCGATCCTGCGGCTTTCCAAGGGCGTCTTCGAGGTGCTCGCGGCCGGCGGCGATTCGGCGCTCGGCGGCGACGACTTCGACCACCGCATCTTCTGCTGGGTCATCGAGCAGTCCAAGCTGCGGCCGCTCTCCTCGGGCGATGCGCGCCTCTTGCTGACGCGCGCCCGCGAGGCCAAGGAATACCTGACCTGTCACTCGGAAGCGCCGATCACCGCGCGCCTGTCGACCGGCGAGATGGTCGACCTGACGCTGACCACGGCGATCTTCAACGAGATCACGCAGACGCTGGTGGCCAAGACCATCCAGCCGATCAAGAAGGCCTTGCGCGACGCCGGCCTGTCGGCGACCGAGGTCAAGGGCGTGGTGATGGTCGGCGGCGCCACGCGCATGCCGCAGATCCAGCGCGCCGTCGGCGAGTTCTTCCGGCAGGAGCCGTTGACCAACCTCGACCCGGACAAGGTCGTCGCGCTCGGCGCGGCGACGCAGGCCAACCTGCTTGCCGGCAACCGTGCCGCCGGCGACGACTGGCTGCTGCTCGACGTCATCCCGCTGTCGCTCGGCCTGGAAACGATGGGCGGCCTGGTCGAGAAGGTGATCCCGCGCAACTCGACGATCCCGGCTGCGCGCGCGCAGGAATTCACCACCTTCAAGGACGGCCAGACGGCGATGGCGATCCACGTCGTCCAGGGCGAGCGCGAGCTGGTCGACGACTGCCGCTCGCTGGCCCGCTTCGAGCTGCGCGGCATTCCGCCGATGGTCGCCGGCGCCGCGCGCATCCGCGTCACCTTCCAGGTCGATGCCGACGGCCTGCTGTCGGTCGCGGCGCGCGAGCAGACCTCGGGGGTGGAAGCCAGCGTCACCGTGAAGCCGTCGTACGGCCTCTCCGACGACGAGATCGCCGGCATGCTCAAGGATTCGATGGCGCACGCCAAGGACGACGCCTTCCGGCGCGCGCTGAAGGAAGCGCAGGTCGAGGCGCAGCGCCTGATCGAGGCGGTGCAGGCGGCGCTGCACGGCGACGGCGAGCTGCTGTCGGACGAGGAGCGCGGCCGCATCGACAAGGCGATCACGCAGCTGCAGGCGGCGGCGCTCGGCGAGAACCGCCGCCAGATCACGCTGGCGATGGACGACCTGGAAGCGGAAACCAAGGACTTCGCCGCGCGTCGAATGGACAAGTCGATCCGCCGGGCCTTCGCCGGGCGGACCGTCGATGAAGTGGAAAAGGCCACTACCGGAGGGAGTCAGGCATGACCCAGATGATCGTGCTGCCGCACGTCGAACTGTGCCCGGACGGCGCGGTGATCGAGGCCGAACCGGGCAAGTCGATCTGCCAGACGCTGCTCGAGAACGGCATCGCCATCGAGCACGCCTGCGAGATGTCCTGCGCCTGCACCACCTGCCACGTGGTCGTGCGCGAGGGCTTCAACTCGCTGGAACCGGCCGAGGAAACGGAAGAGGACATGCTCGACAAGGCCTGGGGGTTGGAGCCGAATTCGCGCCTGTCGTGCCAGGCCGAGGTCGCCGACGCGCCGCTGGTCGTCGAGATTCCCCGCTATTCGATCAACATGGCCCGCGAAGGGAAGCACTGACATGAAATGGACCGACATCAACGATCTCGCCATTGAACTGTCCGAAGCGCATCCCGAGGTCGATCCGACGCGCATCAACTTCGTCGACCTGATGAACTGGGTGCTCGCGTTGCCCGGCTTCGACGACGATCCCAAGCACTGCGGCGAGAAGATCCTCGAAGCGATCCAGCAGGCCTGGATCGACGAGGTGGCCTGAGCCATGCGCGCCGCGCGCCGCGACGAAGCTCTTCCGGGATGCAGATGAGCATGGACTACGTCGAGCGCTTCAGCGACGCCGAACTCGAACGCATCGTCGACGAGGCGACGATCTACATGTGCGCCTGCCCGGCGCAGGTCGCCGTCGCCGTCCGCGACCTGCGCGGCCTGTACCGCTACCAGCTCGGCTGCCTGCAGGAAACGGAGGCGGAGTCGGGCGCTGAATCGGCGGTGCACCGGGTCATTGCCGCCAGCGCCGTCGCCGCGCACGCCGAATTGCAGGACTGCCTCGACCGGGTGCTCGACATGGAAGGCTGGGACCGGGCCACGCTGCGCATGCCGGAAGGCCTGCGCCGGCGACGGCAGGATCTGGTCGAAGGGAGTGGCCGGTGAAGACCCCCGATTTCCCCGGCGGCGGACGCCAGCGCAACGTCTTCGGCGGTCCGCTCGGCAGCTGCAGCGAACGGCCGATGACCGGCTTCTTCCGCGACGGCTGCTGCAACACCTCGGACGATGATCTCGGCCGGCACACCGTCTGCGCCGTGATGACCGCCGAATTCCTCGAATTCTCGAAGGCGCGCGGCAACGATCTGTCGACGCCGCACCCCGAATTCGGCTTCCCCGGCCTGCAGCCGGGCGACCGCTGGTGCCTGTGCGCCGCCCGCTGGCGCGAGGCCTGGCAGGCCGGCGCCGCGCCGCGCGTGGTGCTCAACGCCACGCACGAAGCGACCTTGGACATCGTCAGCCTCGACGACCTCAAGCCCTACGCCGTCGACCTCAACTGAGCGGCCGCCCCGGCGGCGTCAACGCGGCCAAAGCACGCGCGGTTGCTTTTCACCCTCGTCGCAGTCGAATTCCAGTGTGCCCTGATCGGCGTGGTGCAGGTCCTCGCCGAGGGCTGGGCCGCCGTCACCGGCTTCCGGTGCTTGCCGCCAAGGGGGACGCCTGCAGCGCGGCGACGACCTCGTCGTCCTCGACCTGCGTGAAGTCCGCATAGAACTGGCCGACGGCGTCGAACCACGCCGGGGTTTCCAGACAGACCACGTCGTCGGCGAGCGGCCGGATGCGCTCCAGCGTTTCCGCCGGCGCCACCGGCACCGCGCAGATGAGGCGCGCCGGCAGCCCTTCGCGCAGGGCGCGCAACGCGGCGATCATCGTCGCGCCGGTGGCCAGCCCGTCGTCGACGACGATGACCACGCGACCCTGCGGGTCGGCCGGCGCGCGTCCTGGCGTGTAGCGCATGCGCCGCTTGCGGATCTGCGCCACCTGCGCGGCGGCCTCGGCGGTGATGTAATCGTCGAGTTCGGGGTCGTCGCCGAGACCGGGGGTGCGGTAGATCCTGCCGCTTTCGTCCACCGCCGCGACCGCCAGCTCGGGCTGGAACGGCGCGCCGATCTTGCGCACCAGCACGATATCGAAATCGCCGCCGAGCGACGTCGCCACCTGCCGCCCCATCGGCACGGCGCCACGCGGAATCGCCAGCACCAGCGGCCGGCTGCCGGCATGGGCGGAGAACGCGGCGAGGGCGCTTGCCAAGCGCCGTCCCGCTTCCATCCGATCGCGGAACATGATCAACCTCCCTTCCGGCCCGCCTGCCACGGAGCATGCTTCCCCGCCGGGCAGATCGCGGGCGGACCGGTTCGTCCTGCCCGGCTTCCCGCTTTCAACCTAGACCCCCGGCGGCCGCTCCGTCAAGGCGGCGGTGTCGCCGTACCGGCCTCGATACTTGAATTCGCGGCGCCGGTGCCCATCTTCCCGGCATCCTCTTCCATCCTTTTCATTCCGGAGCCGCCGATGTCCGCCGATCCCTGCCATGTCGTCTGTCCGCGCTGCGCGGCGGTCAACCGCGTTCCGCGCGCCCGTCTCGGCGAGGTGCCGGTCTGCGGCCGCTGCAGCGGCGCCTTGCTGCCCGGTGAGCCGCTGGCGCTCTCCGCCGCCGATTTCGAGCGCCACGTCGGGCGCAGCGACCTGCCGCTGGTCGTCGATTTCTGGGCGCCGTGGTGCGGCCCCTGCCGCGCGATGGCGCCGGCCTTCGCGCAGGCGGCGGCGCAGCTGGCGCCGGGCGTGCGCTTTGCCAAGGTCAATACCGAGGACGAGCCGGCGCTGGCGCAACGCTTCGGCATCCGCAGCATCCCGACGCTGGCCGTCTTCTCCGGCGGCCGGGAAATCGCCCGGCAGAGCGGCGCGACCGACGCCGCCGGCCTGGTGCGCTGGCTTCGCCAGGTCCTCGGCTGAGCACGGCCCGTCCCGCGCGCCGCCGCTGCGGAACTTATCGCGGCGGCCGGGAACTCAGCCTCATGGCCGAGACGGGAGCGGAATATGGGCGCAGAGGACTCGACGCAGGGCCGGCAGGTGTTGCTGGTGGCGACCCGCAAGGGCGCCTGGATCTTCCATGCCGACGCGGCGCGGCGAACGTGGCGGGTAGACGGACCGCATTTCCTCGGCCACACCATCCATCACCTCGTCCTCGATCCGCGCGACGGGCGGACCCTGCTGGCGGCGGCGAAGACCGGCCATATCGGGCCGACCGTCTTCCGCTCGACAGACCTCGGCGGCAGCTGGCGCGAGGCTGCCGCGCCGCCGGCCTTCGGCCCGGCCCGTGACGGCCTGCCCGCCCGCGCCGTCGACCACACCTTCTGGCTGGCGCCGGGGCACGCCGACGAACCGGGCGTGTGGTACGCCGGCACCTCGCCGCAGGGGCTGTTCCGCTCGCCGGACGGCGGCGCGACCTGGGGGCCGTTTTCCTGCATCAACGACGATGCGCAGTACCGGCGCTGGTTCGGCACCGTCCAGGACGGCACGCCGGACGGGCCGAAGCTGCATTCGATCCTGGTCGATCCGCGCGATCCCCGGCATCTCTACTTCGCCATGTCCGGCGGCGGCGTGCACGAATCGCACGACGGCGGCGACAGCTTCGCGCCGCTGGTCGACGGCATGGAGGTGGTCGAGGGCTTCGACGTCGCCGACGTCACCTTCCACGACCCGCACTGCGTCCGCCTCTGCCCGGGCAATCCGGACCGCCTCTACCAGCAGAACCACTGCGGCATCTACCGGCTCGACCGGCCGGGCACGCGCTGGCGGCGGATCGGCCGCAACATGCCGGCGGCGGTCGGCGACGTCGGCTTCCCGCTCGTCGTCCATCCGCGCGACGACCGCTGCCTGTGGGTCTTCCCGATGGACGGCTCGGACGTCTGGCCGCGCACCGCGCCGGGCGGCCGCCCGGCCGTGTACGCCAGCCGCGACGGCGGCGAGACCTGGCAGCGGCACGACGCCGGCCTGCCGGCCGGGCAGGCCTGGTGGACGGTGAAGCGGCAGGCGATGACGGCGGATGGTGGAGAGCGCGTCGACCTCTATCTCGGCACCACCAGCGGCGAGCTCTGGCAGGGACGCGACGAAGGCCGGCACTGGGAATGCCTGGCCCGCCACCTGCCGGAGATCTATGCGGTCGAGGCGGCCTGTCCGCGCTGAACGGCCGCCGGCATGCGCGTGCTGATTCCGAGCGCTCTGCATTCCTACACCGGGCGGGCCTGGGTCGAGGCCGGCGGAACGACCGCCGGCGCCGTCCTCGACGATCTCGACCGGCAGTTTCCGGGCATCCGCTTCCGCATGGTCGACGAGCGGGGATGCCTGCGCCGCCACATCCGCCTGTTCGCGCAGCGGCAGGCGGTCGCCGACCTGGCGGCGCCGCTGCCGGCCGACGGCGAACTCCTGATCGTGCAGGCGCTGAGCGGCGGTTAGCCGTCGCCGGCCGGCCGCTCAGTCCGCCTTGCCGCGCCCGGGAAACAGCGTGCGTGGCGAGAAGCCGGTGACCAGCGCGGTGCCGGCGAGGACGACGATGGTGCCGGCGACGGTGTGCCAGCCGACCGCCTCGTCGAGGAAGAGATGGCCCCAGAGGACGCCGAAGAGCGGGATCAGGAAGGTGACCGTGAGCGCCGGCGCCGCGCCGATGTCGTTCACCAGCCGGAAATAGAGCAGGTAGGCGACGCCGCTGCAGACGATGCCGAGGGCGACGACGGCCGCGGCGACCGTCGCATCGGGCATGCCGGCGGCGGGCTGCGCGACGAAGAGCGGCACGACGAGCAGCGTCGCAGCCCACATGCTGCCATGCGCGTTGGCGAAGGGTTCGACCTGCTCGACCGACTTGGCGTAGCTGCTGGCGATGGCGTAGCAGAGGGCGGCGCCGAGCGCGGCGGCGATGGCTAGGCCGGCGCCGGGGCGCAGCGCCGATTCGTCGAAGCCGGTGAGCAGCGCGACGCCGGCCAGGCCGAGGACGAGGCCGCTTGCCGTTTTCGCCGGGAGGCCGCTGCGCAGCGCCAGCGCGCCGATCAGCGCCCCCCACAGCGGCGCCGTCGCGTTGAGGATCGACAGCAGCGAGGCCGACAGCGTCTGCGCGGCGAAGGCGAAGAGCAGGAAGGGCAGCGCCGTGTTCAGCGCGCCGAGGATCAGGAAATGCCGCCAGTGCCGGCAGAGCGCCAGCGGCCGGCGCCGGGCGATGGCGACGGCGGCGAGGAAGAGCGCGGCGAGCGCGACGCGCGCCTCGATCAACGCCGCCGGGCCGAGCGTCGGCACGCTGATGCGCATGAACAGGAAGGAGGCGCCCCAGATCGCGGACAGGGCGAGGAGGCGGAGCAGGCTGGCGTGGGTCATGGTCGGCCGATGGCGGTGGCGGGGCGATGGCGCCGAGTATCGGGCGGGCGCCGGGCGGCGGCCACCCGATTCATGCGCCGCTCCGGAAAACTGTCGCGGAAGGCGTCGCACCGGCCGTCGCGGGCGGGCCTGCCGTCGGCGACCGGCCGCGCCTCGTGTCCGTCGCGGTGCCCGGTGCCAGCGAAGCGGCGGCGTTTTCCGGGGCGGCGGCTCAGGCCGGGTAGAGGTTGAGCAGGCCGTCGAGGCCGGCGAAATTGAGCGCGACGCTTGCCTTCGCCCGCGTCGCCGGCTTGGCGCGGAAGGCGACCGAGACGCCGGCTTCGGCCATCATCAGGAGGTCGTTGGCGCCGTCGCCGACGGCGATCACCTGTTCCTTGCGCAGGCCCAGTTCGTCGCGCAGCCGCAGCAGGTGGTGCGCCTTCGCCTGCGCGTCGACGATGTCGCCGACGACGCGGCCGGTCAGCTTGCCGCCCGAGATCTCCAGCTCGTTCGAGGTGGCGAAGTCGAAACCGAGTTCGATGCGCAGGCGCTCGGTGAAATAGGTGAAGCCGCCGGAAAGGATCGCCGTGCGCAGGCCGGCGGCCTGCACCGCGGCGAGCAGCTCGCGGGCGCCGGGCGAGAGCAGCAGGCGTTCGCCGAAGACCCGCGCCAGCACGCGCGCGTCGAGCCCTTCGAGCAGCGCCAGGCGGCGGCGCAGGCTTTCGCGGTAGTCGATCTCGCCGCGCATCGCCGACTCGGTGACGGCCGAGACTTCGGCCTTCCTGCCGGCGAAGTCGGCGAGCTCGTCGATGCACTCGATGGTGATCAGCGTCGAGTCCATGTCGAAGGCGATCAGGCCGAAGTCGGACAGCTTCCTGCCTGATTCGACGAAGGCCCAGTCGAGCCTTGCGTTGGCGAGCAGCGGTGCCAGTTCCGTTTCGAAATCGACCGGGCGCGTGACCTCGCGCAGCCGGGTGACCTGCGGCGGCTGCGGCTGCACGGCGCGGGCGCCGGTAGCGGCGACGCAGCGGTCGAGCAGGAAGGTCGGCAGCGCGCCGCCCTGGATGACGAGGTCCATCAGCGCAGCCGCTCCGGCAGCACGTCGCGCAGCAGCACGGCGGCGTCGCGCAGCGATTTCTCGGTGGTTTCCCAGTCGACGCAGGCGTCGGTGACCGAGCAGCCGTACTTGAGCTGCGACAGGTCTTCCGGGATCGGCTGGTTGCCGGCGACCAGGTTCGACTCGATCATCGTGCCGACGATCGACTTGTTGCCGAGACGGATCTGGTTGACCACGTCGGCCATGACCAGCGGCTGCAGCTCCGGCTTCTTGTAACTGTTGGCGTGCGAGCAGTCGACGACGATGTTCGCCGGCAGCTTGCCTTTCTGCATCGCCTGCTCGGCCATCGACACCGACACCGTGTCGTAGTTCGGCCGGCCGTCGCCGCCGCGCAGCACGATGTGGCCGTAGCGGTTGCCGCGGGTGCGCACGATCGCCGTCCGCCCCTGGCTGTTGATGCCGAGGAAGGAGTGCGGGCGCGAGGCGGAGAGGATGGCGTTGACGGCGACGCCGATGTCGCCGTTGGTGCCGTTCTTGAAGCCGACCGGCGTCGACAGCCCGGACGACATCTCGCGGTGCGTCTGCGACTCGGTGGTGCGGGCGCCGATGGCGCTCCAGGCGATCAGGTCGCCGAGGTACTGC
>JANJTW010000051.1 GCA_024710925.1 Rhodocyclaceae bacterium
TCGTGCAGCAGGTCCTTGATCGTCTCCGCCGCATGCAGCATCTCGATCATGCGCGTCCAGTGGTAGCCGAGCGCGGTGTGCATCGGCGTGCCGCCGGCGTAGTCGAGAAACTCGCGGCGCTCGGCGTCGGCCAGCGGCGTCGGGATCGCATCGCAGTTCTGCACGCGGGCGAGCGGGCCGACCTTGTACCAGCCGCGCTCGTTGCCGAGCGCGCGGAAGTACGGGAACTTCATGTAGCTCCAGGGCTTCACCTCTTCCTGGATGTGCCTCTCGTAGTCGGATTGGGCAACACCGTCGAAGAAGATCGCGCCGGCATCGTCGCGCGCGCGCAGGCGGCCGTCGTAGAGGTCCATCTGCCCATTGACGCCGATCAGCGACATGAAGTGCGAACGGAAGATGCCAAAGCTGTTGTACAGCGCCGGGTCGGTCTCGTGCAGCTCGCGCGCCAGATGCACCGCGTCGCGGCACCAGGCGACGATCTGGTAGGCATCCTTGAGCAGGCTGTCGCGTTCTTCGATGCTGAGCGACTTGTTCACGCCACCGGGGATGGCGCCGGTGCCATGGATGCGCTTGCCCGCCGTGATGCGGATCGCCTCCTGGCCGAACTTGCGGATGAGCACGCCGCGCCGCGCCGTCTCCGGATGCTTCTCGGCGACGCCGACGATGTTGCGCTTGCCGACCTCGCTGGCGAAGCCGAACAGCAGGTCGGGCGAACACAGGTGGAAGAAATGCAGCGCGTGCGACTGCAGGATCTGGCCGTAGTGCATCAGCCGGCGGATCTTCTCGGCGGTCGGCGTCAGCCGCTTGGCGCCGACGATGGCATCCATCGCCTTCGCCGCGGCGAGGTGGTGCGACACCGGGCAGATGCCGCACAGGCGCTGCACCATCACCGGCACCTCCCAGTACGGGCGGCCCTGGATGAACTTCTCGAAGCCGCGGAACTCGACGATGTGCAGGCGCACCTGCTGCACCTTGTTGTCCGCGTCGAGCAGCAGCGTCACCTTGCCGTGGCCCTCGACGCGCGACACCGGATCGATGGCGACGCGGCGCAGCTGCTCGGGATGCTCGGCGGTTTCCAGATGGTAGGGCATGGCTCGTCCTCAGTCGTAGCGCAGCAGGCCGAAGCCGAGCTGCGGGTCGCGGCCGGCGACGATGTCGGTCAGCGCCTTCCAGATCGCCTCGCCGGACGGCGGGCAGCCCGGGATGAACCAGTCGATCTTCACCACCTCGTGCAGCGGGTGCACCTTGTTCAGCGGCAGCGGCAGCTCCGGGTCGTTCGGGATCAGTCCCTGCGCGATGCCGGGGCTGGTGTGGTAGACCTCTTCGAGGATCTCGGTCAGCTTGAGATGGTTGCGCTGCGCCGGCAGGCCGCCGTTCACCGCGCAGGCGCCGATCGCCACCAGCTTCCTGCAGCGGGCGCGGAACTCGCGAAGGATGTGCACGTTCTCGGCGTTGCACAGGCCGCCCTCGATGATGCCGAGGTCGCACTCGCCCACTTCCTTGATGTCGGTCAGCGGCGAACGGTCGAACTCGATCAGCTCGATGAGCTCGAACAGATGCTCGTCGATGTCGAGGAAGGACATGTGGCAGCCGAAACAGCCGGCGAGCGAGGTCGTCGCCACGCGCAACTTCCGCTTTGCAGGCTCGCTCATCTTCTTATTCCTCCGTCGCCGAAATCGGCGCCTTGTCGTAGGTACGCTCGCCGATCGGCACCGCAAAGCCGCGGCGCTTCTTCAGGATGACGCCGACCGGACAGACCGCGATCGCCTTGTCGTCCATCGCCACGTCGGTGTCGGCGAGGCGACCGGACGCGGCATTGACCACCAGCTTCGTGCCGATGCCGCGCCCCGACAGCGCGAACACCGACTTGCCGTCGACGTCGCGGCTGGCGCGCACGCACAGCGAGCAGAGGATGCAGCGGTTGAAGTCGAGCAGGATTTCCGGATGCGAGGCATCGACCGGCCGGCACGGGTAGAAGTGGTCGAAGTGCGGCGTCATCATGCCCAGATCGTAGGCGGTGGCCTGTAGCTTGCAGTCGCCGCTCTTCTCGCACGACGGGCAGAAGTGGTTGCCCTCGACGAAGAGCATCTGCAGCAGCGTGCGCCGCTCGCCGTTGAGCGCCTCGGTGTCGCTCTCGACCACCTGGCCAGCCGCCGCCTGCGTCGTGCACGACGCCATGTGCCGACCATTGACCGTCACCGTGCACAGCTTGCACGAGCCGTGCGGCTTGAATTCCGGGTGGTAACACAGATGCGGGATCCACTGCCCGGCCGCGTGCGCCGCCTGGATGATCGTCTGCCCTTCGCGGAAGGGCACTTCCTTGCCGTCGAGCGTAAACGTCGGGCTCATTTCGTCGCCTCCCCGTGAATCGCCAGATGCGCGCCGGCATCGTCGCGGCCGGTCATCTGCCGTGCCGGCGCCAACGCCCGGTCGAGGTCGAAGGCCGGCTCGAACGACGGGTTCGACAGCCGTCGCTCATAGGCTGGCCGGAAGCGCGCGATGGTGTCGAGCACCGGATTGCAGGCCGAATGGCCCAGACCGCAGTGGCTCATCTGCTGCAGGATGTGGTTCATCTTCTCGATCTCGACGAAGTCGTAGGGCGAGCCGTGGCCGTTGGCCAGCTTGTCCATCAGGTTCTTCAGCAGCGAGGTGCCGACGCGGCACGGCGTGCAGAAGCCGCAGCTCTCGTGCGCGAAGAAATGCGTGAAGTTGCGCGCCACCTCGAACATGTCGCGGGAAGCGTCGAAGACCATGAAGGCGCCGGCCGACGGGATGTCCTCGAAGGCGATGCGGCGGCCGAATTCGGCGGCGCCGATGCAGGTGCCGGACGGACCGCCGACCTGCACCGCCTGCGCGTTGCGCGCGCCGGCCGCGGCCAGCACCTCGTCGACACTGACGCCGAACGGAAATTCATAGACGCCGGGCCGCTCGACGTCGCCCGAGACCGAGAGCAGCTTCGTGCCGCTGGACTCGGCGCTGCCAAGGCCGGCAAACCAGCCGCCGCCGTTCAGCGCGATCAGCGCCGCGCAAGCGAAGGTCTCGACGTTGTCGACCACCGTCGGCTGGTCGAGGTAACCGTGGGTCACCGGGAACGGCGGCCGGTTGCGCGGCGTGCCGCGCTTGCCTTCGAGCGACTCGATCAGCGCCGACTCCTCGCCGCAGACGTAGGCGCCGGCGCCGAGGTGGATCTCGATGTCGAAGTCGGCGCCGGCGACGCCGAGGATGCCCCGACCGAGCAGGCCGGCCGCGCGGCGGCGTGCGAGCGTCGCCTGCAGCGCATCGAGCAGGTAGCGGTATTCGCCGCGCAGGTAGAGAAAGCCGCGCGTGGCGCCGAGCGCGTGCGCGGCGACGGTCATGCCGTCGAAGACGAGGTCGGCCTGCGTCGTGAGGAGGACGCGGTCCTTGAAGGTGCCGGGCTCGCCCTCGTCGGCGTTGCAGACGACGATGCGCGACTTGCCGGCGGCGAGCGGCGCGCCGCGGCACGACGCCCATTTCAGCGCGGTCGGAAAACCGGCGCCGCCGCGCCCGCGCAGCCGCGCGGTACGCAGCTCCTCGATCAGCGGATTGGGCAGCGCGCCGCCCCAGCGCGCGCGCGCCTGCGCCGCGCGCAGCACGTCGCCGGGCGCCGGCTGGCTGTCGAGCAGCACGTCGCGGCGACGGATGTTGTCCTCGACCGCGAACAGCCCGGCCGGCCACTCGGCGAGCGGCACCTCGCCCCGGATCAGCTCGCACAGTTCATCGATGCGCGCCTCGGTGAGGCGCGGCACGGCCAGGTTGTTCACCAGCAGCGCCGGCCCCTGGTCGCCCATGCCGATGCACGAGGTGGTATCGACGCTGAGCAGCCCGTCCTCGGAAACCTTGCCCGGTTCGACCCACAGGCTGCGGCACAGGCGTTCCATCAGCGCGGCGCTGCCCTGCAGGCGCTCGACGATGTTGTCGGCGAAGAGGACACGGTAGCGGCCGCGCGGCCGGGTATGGAAGAAGCTGTAGAAGCCGGCGACGCCCTCGATCTTCGAGTGCGGCAGGCCAAGCCCCCGCCGGATGAACTCGATCGCCTCCGGCGGAATCCAGTCCAGCGCCTCCTGCGTCTCGCGCAGGATCTGGACAAGAGCCGTCGGATCCTGGCGCCAGCGTGCCAGGATCGGCGGCAACGCGCTTGCGACATCCCTGCCTGCCTCGTGCATGGAGCCTCCCGGGAGAACTTCGGAAATGATATCGAGCATAGCGCGGGATGCGGCGTAAATCCTGACGCAGGTCAAGCAAATATCATATGCACCCGCAACAAATCGGAAACAATCCGCCGCCATGCTCACCAATTATCCGGCGAACTCGCGCGAACGTTTCTTGCGGCAGCGCAGCAACCTATATACTTCGACTATTGTGCAAACGGGAGTGGAGCATGGAACAGGCAGGACGCGGCGAACAGTTTCTGGAGAACCGGATTTACGCCGAAATCAGCGTCGGCGACAGCGCCTCGCTGGTGCGCACGCTGCGCCCGGAGGACATCCAGCTTTTCGCGGTGATGACCGGCGACATCAATCCGGCCATCGTCGACCAGGAATTCGCGCACAGCGGCATTTTCCGCGAAGTCATCGCGCACGGCATGTGGTCGGCGTCGCTGATCTCGACGGTCCTCGGCACGCAGTACCCCGGCCCGGGCACCATCCTCGTCGACCAGTCGCTGCATTTCGTGCGGCCGGTGACGATCGGCGACACCATCACCATCACCGTCACCGTCAAGCAGAAGTTCGACCACAACCACCACGTGCTCTTCGACTGCAGCTGCACCAACCAGGAAGGCGTGCCGGTGATCCAGGGCACCGTCGAGGCGCTGGCGCCGCAGGAGAAGATCAAGCGGCAGAAGATCACCCTGCCCGACGTGCTGATCTCCGACAAGCACGGCCGCTACCAGCAACTGCTGGCCAGGGTGCACGGCCTGCCGGCAATCGACATGGCGATCGCCCACCCCTGCGACTACGAGTCGTTGAAGGGACCGCTGGTCGCCGCCGAAGCCGGACTGATCGAACCGATCCTGGTCGGCCCGGAGAGCAAGATCCGCTCATTGGCCGAGGAGCACGGCTTCGACATCAGCCAGCACCGCATCGTGAACGTCAAGCACAGCCACGAAGCGGCGGCGATGGCCGTGACGCTGGTCAGGAACGGCGATGCCGAAGCGCTGATGAAGGGCAGCCTGCACACCGACGAGCTGATGGGCGAGGTCGTCTCGCGCGCCGGCGGCCTGCGCACCGGACGCCGGCTGTCGCATGTTTTCGTCATGGACGTGCCGACCTATCCGAAACCGCTGCTGATCACCGACGCGGCGATCAACATCGCACCGACGCTGGAGGAAAAGGTCGACATCATCCAGAACGCGATCGAACTGGCGCACATCCTCGGCTGCCCGGAACCGAAGGTGGCCATCCTGTCGGCGGTGGAAACGGTCAATCCGAAGATCCAGTCCACGCTCGACGCCGCCGCGCTGTGCAAGATGGCCGACCGCGGCCAGATCCGGGGCGGCGTCCTCGACGGCCCGCTCGCCTTCGACAACGCCATTTCGATCGTCGCCGCCAAGACCAAGGGCATCAAGTCGGCGGTCGCCGGCCACGCCGACATCCTCGTCGTCCCCGACCTCGAATCCGGCAACATGGTCGCCAAGCAGCTCGAATACCTGGCCAATGCACTGACCGCCGGCGTCGTCCTCGGCGCCAAGGTGCCGATCGTCCTCACCAGCCGCGCCGACACCGCCGAGACGCGCACCGCCTCGTGCGCCGTCGCCGCGCTGATCGCCCACGCCAAGCGGAAGACTGCATGAGCCGCGCCATCCTGACCATCAACGCCGGCTCCTCGTCGATCAAGTTCGCGCTCTATGCGCTCGACGGGACGCTGGCGCGGCACCCCGACCTCAGCGGACAAATCGACGGCCTCGGCGCCGCAGCCCGGCTGCTGGCGAAGGATGCCGGTGGCGAGCGCGTCGCGGACAACGCGCTGCCGGCGGGGATCGGGCACGCAGCCGCCTTCGACGCGCTGCTCGCCTGGCTGGAGGCCCATGCGCAGGATTCGCGCCGCATCGTCGCCGTCGGCCACCGCGTCGTGCATGGCGGCGAGCGCTATTCGCAGCCGGTACGCCTCGACGACGACGCCGTCACCGCGCTGGAACGCTTCGTCTCGCTCGCCCCGCTGCACCAGCCGCACAACCTCAACGGCATCAAGGCGCTCGCCGACCGGCTGCCGGGCGTGCCGCAGGTGGCCTGCTTCGACACCGCCTTCCATCGCACGCAGCCGCCGCTCGCCCAGTTGTTCGCCCTCCCGCGCGCGCTGACCGCGGAAGGCGTCCGCCGCTACGGCTTCCACGGCCTGTCCTACGAGTACATCGCACGCGTGCTGCCCGAGCACAGCGCACGTGCCGACGGCCGCGTGATCGTCGCGCACCTCGGCAACGGCGCCAGCATGTGCGCGATGCACGGCCGGAAGAGCCAGGCGACATCAATGGGCTTCACCGCCATCGACGGCCTGATGATGGGCACGCGCACCGGCGCCCTCGACCCCGGCGTCGTCCTCTACCTGATGCAGGAAAAGGGGATGGATGCGAAGGGTATCGAGCGGCTGCTCTACAAGGAATCCGGCCTGCTCGGCGTCTCCGGCATCAGCCAGGACATGCGCACGCTGCTCGCCAGCGACGATCCGCACGCCGCCGAAGCCGTCGACCTCTTCTGCTACCGCATCATGCGCGAAATCGGCGCCCTCGCCGCCTGCATCGGCGGCCTCGACGCGCTGGTTTTCACCGGCGGCATCGGCGAGCACGCCGGCGAGGTCCGCCGGCGCGTCTGTGCCGGCCTCGGCTGGCTCGGCATCGACCTCGACGAGCGGGCCAACGGCGCCGCGGCGACGCGCATCAGCCGCAGCGACAGCCGGACCGAGGTGCTGGTCATTCCCACCGACGAAGAGTGGATGATCGCGCAGCACACCCGCGACCTGATCTGATCACGTAACGATACATTCTGCACCGGGCGAATCGCCCGGTGCAGTGCACCATCGCATTGCCCCCCGCCTCTCCGCCGTACGCCCGACGCCCCTGTTCACAGGGCTTCCGGCGCTTCCCGCGGCGCACGGCAAGAAAACTACATCTAGTCAAGTTCTTGCCTTCACCTACTACATATAGTAGCTTTACACACATCCGCTCCGCTTCACAGAACAACCTATTACCTTTTGCATACCCCAAAAGTTTTCAATAATTCGAACAGGAAGAGACCATGACCACTGCCGCAAAACAGCTGTCGCTGTCGAACGTTCCCGACGCACCGGAAGTCGGCCCGCTGCCGGAACAGGAAATCTCCGTCGAAGTGCTCGTCGAGAAGTACGCCAAGGGCAAGGAAACCAACGTCCATGACGTGCGCCGCCGCGTCGCTGCCGCGCTCGCCGCCAACGAGGAAGAAAAGAGCCGCGCGCAGTGGGAAGCGAAGTTCCTGTGGGCGCAGGAAAACGGCTTCGTCCCGGCCGGCCGCATCAACTCCGCCGCCGGCACCGACCTCGCGGCGACCCTGATCAACTGCTTCGTGCAGCCGGTCGGCGACTCGATCGTCGAGACCGTCGACGGCAAGCCCGGCATCTACACCGCGCTGGCCCAGGCCGCCGAAACGATGCGCCGCGGTGGCGGCGTCGGCTACGACTTCTCGTCGATCCGCCCGGTCGGCGCGCTCGTGAAGGGCACGCACTCGCGTGCCTCCGGCCCAGTCTCCTACATGCGCGTCTTCGACCGCTCCTGCGAGACCGTCGAATCGGCCGGTGCCCGCCGCGGCGCGCAGATGGGCGTGCTGCGCTGCGACCATCCGGACATCGAGGACTTCATCCACGCCAAGGACCACGGCGACCTGACCAACTTCAACATCTCGATCGGCGTTTCCGACGCCTTCATGGAGGCCGTCGAGGCCGACGCCGACGTCGAGCTGACGCACCGCGCCGAGCCGAACGTCGACATGAAGTCCACTGGCGCCTACCAGCGCGAAGACGGCCTGTGGGTCTATCGCAAGGTGCGTGCGCGCGACCTGTGGGACCAGGTCATGAAGTCCACCTACGACCATGCCGAGCCGGGGATCCTCTTCCTCGACCGCATGAACAAGGACAACAACCTCAACTACTGCGAGCTGATCGAGGCCACCAACCCCTGCGCCGAGCAGCCGCTGCCGCCGTACGGCTGCTGCTGCCTCGGCTCGATCAACCTGACGCTGTTCGTCAAGCACCCGTTCACCGACCTCGC
The DNA here is from genome assembly GCA_024710925.1 of Rhodocyclaceae bacterium. Lineage (GTDB taxonomy): Bacteria > Pseudomonadota > Gammaproteobacteria > Burkholderiales > Rhodocyclaceae > Proximibacter. The sequence continues at coordinate 8,255 of JANJTW010000051.1, forward strand.
CGAGTTCGACTTCGACGCCTTCGGCGAAGTCATCAAGGTGTCGACGCGCATGCTCGACAACGTGCTCGACGTCACCGCCTGGCCGCTCGAACGGCAGAAGGAAGAAGCCGCCAACAAGCGCCGCGTCGGCCTCGGCTTCACCGGCCTCGGCGACGCGCTGGCGATGCTCCGCCTGCGCTACGACCGCCCCGAAGCGCGCGCGATGGCCGCCCGCATCTCCGAGTACATGCGCGACATCGCCTACCTGGCCTCGGTCGACCTGGCCAGGGAGCGCGGCCCGTTCCCGCTGTTCAATGCCGAGCTCTATCTCTCCGGCGGCAACTTCGCGTCGCGCCTGCCGGCCGACGTCAAGAACGACATCCGCAAGCACGGCCTGCGCAATTCGCACCTGCTCTCGATCGCGCCGACCGGCACCATCTCGCTGGCCTTTGCCGACAACGCCTCGAACGGCATCGAACCGCCCTTCTCGTGGACCTACAACCGCAAGAAGCGCATGCAGGACGGCACGCTCAAGGAGTACTCGGTCGAGGACTACGCATGGCGCCTGTACAAGCACCTCGGCGGCGACGTCGAGAAGCTGCCCGACTACTTCGTCACCGCGCTGGAGATCTCGGCACAGGCGCACGAGGAAATGGTCGCCGCCGTCGCCCCGTACATCGACACCTCGATCTCGAAGACGGTGAACGTGCCGGCCGACTACCCGTACGAGGACTTCCAGGACCTCTACATGGCCGCCTGGAAGTCGGGCCTGAAGGGGCTCGCCACCTACCGCCCGAACAGCGTGCTCGGTTCCGTCCTCTCGGTCGAGCCGAGCAGCGCGGCCAAGACCGAACAGCAGCAGGACGCCAAGTCGCCGCACGACTTCGTCACCGGCGACGCCAACCGCCGCCTGTCGATCAAGAACCTGCCGGCGCCGGTGCTCTCGTCGCTGCGCTGGCCGGGACGGCCGAACCTGCCGGAAGGCAACCTGGCCTGGACCTACATGATCGACCACCCGCAGGGCAAGTTCGCGCTGTTCGTCGGCCACGTCGAGCAGGAAGGCGCCAACTGGCCGTTCGAGGTCTGGGTCAACGGCCCGGCGCAGCCGCGCGGCCTCGGCGCCGTCGCCAAGACGCTGTCGATGGACATGCGCGCCAACGACCGCGCCTGGCTCGAACTGAAGCTCGAATCGCTGGCCAAGACACCGGAGGGCGAAGGCTTCGTCATGGCCTTTCCGCCGCACGGCGAGCAGAAGCAGATGCCGGGCGTCGTCGCCGCCATGGCGCAGCTGATCCACTACCGCGTTGAGCAGATCGGCGGCTTCAAACAGGAAGGCCCGACGCCGGTGCTCGACGCGCTGTTCAGCCTGAAGGAGCCGAAAACCGGCACCGACGGCACGCTGTCGTGGACCGTCGATGTCTTCAACCCGGCCACCGGCGAGGATTTCGTCCTCGGCCTGAAAGAGATCATGCTGCCGGACGGCGTCACCCGCCCGTACTCGGTCTGGCTCTCCGGCAATTACCCGCGGGCGCTCGACGGCCTGACCAAGCTGCTCTCGCTCGACATGCGCGTGCTCGATCCGGCCTGGATCGGCATGAAGCTCCGCAAGCTGCTCGACTATCCGGAGCCGCTCGGCGATTTCATGGCCTTCGTCCCCGGCACGCGCAAGCAGGCCAACTATCCGTCGACGGTGGCCTACCTCGCGCACCTGATCATCCACCGCTATGCGATGCTCGGCATCCTCGACGAGAACGGTTTTCCGGTACAGCAGATGGGCATCCTGCAGGCGCCGGAGGAGCCGTCAAACAGCGTCCGTCCGACGCAGGGCAAGCTGTGCTCGGAATGCGGCAATACCACGGTGATCCGCAAGGACGGCTGCGATTTCTGCACGGCCTGCGGCGCGGTAGGCACCTGCGGTTAACCCGCACGAATATCAGGGTTATACTGACGGGGCATCCGGGGGGATGCCCCGTTTCCTTTGCAGCCTAGAGAACAATTCCGTGGGCATCGGACTGCCGCAACACCATCCTTCAGAGAGAGGAATCGTACGATGAGCCGCGTCGCTCATATCGTCTGGACGAAACTGACCGGGCTGATGCCCGGCGAACTGAACCGGTCGGAGCTCGTCTGGTTGCTCTCACCGCACGCCCACTTTTCCCTGCTCGCCCGGCGCCGGGCGACGATGATCGTGAACCGGGTCCGCCTGTTCGCCTTCCTCTTCGCCGTGCTGACGCCGCTGTGGACGCTGATCGACTACTTCGCCTTCCCGTATCCGCTGTGGTTCTCGCTGGCGGCGCTGCGCCTGTCCGCCAGCTTTGCCTTCGCGCTGGTCGTCATCGGCTACCGGCCATCCGGCAGCATTCCCGACGCCTACCGGGCGATGGCGCTGCTCTTCGCCGTCCCGACGGTATTCTACGTCGCCTCGCACCAGCTGCTGGCGGGGCACCAGCTGGCCGGCATGTCGGCGGCCATCGCCACCGGCTACGCCTTCCTGCCCTTCGTGCTGCTTGCCGGCCTGGCCATCTTTCCGCTGACCTTCGTCGAGAACGTCCTCATCGCCAGCCCGATCCTGTGCGCGCAGGCGCTCTCCGGCTACATGCGCTGGTCGACGCTCGACTGGCCCTCGTTCGCCGGCGCCTTCTGGCTGCTGACGCTGATCACCGGCGTCTCGAACCTTGCCGGCATGAGCCAGCTCGCCTTCATGATCGCGCTGGTCCGGCAGGCGATCCGCGATCCGCTGACCGGCACCTTCTCGCGGCGCAGCGGCGAGGAAACGCTGGAGATGCAATTCACCCTCGCCCGCCGCAGCAACGCCCCGCTGGCGGTCGCCTTTGTCGACCTCGACCATTTCAAGAGCGTCAACGACAGCTTCGGCCACGAGGCGGGCGACCAGGTACTGACCGAAGCCGCCAGCCGGATTTCCAACAACCTGCGCCGCGGCGACATGCTCGTGCGCTGGGGCGGCGAGGAGTTCGTGCTGGTGCTGCCGAATACCGACCTCGGACAGGCGCGCGAGGTTCTCAACCGCCTGCGCCTGCGCGGCTTCGGTACGCGCCCCGATGGCTCACCGGTAACCGCCAGCGTCGGCATCGCCGAGCGCCGCCAGGAAGGCGTCGAGGACTGGCATCAGCTGGTCGAAGTGGCCGATCGGCGCATGTACCTGGCCAAGACCGGCGGCCGCGACCGCATCGTCCACTCCTGCAGCGGCGAGCCCTGCCCGGCGACGAGCTGAGCGTCGCCGGCGGCTGCCGGCTCAGTCCCATGCTCCGGCAAGCACCTTCTCCGCCCAGAACAGGGCGGTAATCGTCTTCGCGTCAGTGATCCGCCCGGTGCGCACCGCCTCGACCGCTTCGCGCAACGACAGCGACAGCACGTCAAGAAATTCGTTGTGGTCCAGCGACGGCTCGGCGACCTTGCGCAGGCCGCGGGCAAGGAAGATCTCGATGCGCTCGTCCGAATAGCCGATGCACGGATGCATGACGCCGAGGTGGCGCCACGTGTCGGCCTCGTAGCCGGTTTCCTCAAGCAATTCGCGCCGGGCAGTCTGCTCGACCGCCTCGCCGGCGTCGATCTTGCCAGCCGGCAATTCCAGGAAATCGCGCTGTAGGGGATAGCGGAACTGGTTTTCGAAGAGCAGGCGACCGTCATCGAGGACGGCGATGACGACCACCGCCCCCGGGTGGATGATGTACTCGCGCACGCTCTCGCCGCCGTCCGGCAAACGTACGCGGTCCCGGCGCACGTCGAGCAGGACGCCGTCGAAGACCTGGGTGCTGTCGAGTCTTTCCTCGTGCAGATGCGACATGATCGGCTCCTGAAACGAAGAGGCCCGCATCGTGCGGGCCTCCGGATACTGTGCTGCGGCGGGATGCGATCAGGCGATCGAGCGCAGCAGGGTATAGGCGCACAGCGACATCAGCGCCTGCGGGAAAATGCCGAGAATGGCGACGGCCAGACCGTTGGTCGACAACAGCACCTTGGTGAAGGCCGGCGCCTCGATCGGCGACGGATCGCTCGGCTGGTCGAAGTACATCAGCTTGACGACGCGCAGGTAGTAGAAAGCGCCGATCAGCGAGAAGATCACGGCGGTGATCGCCAGCCACATGTAGCCGGCAGCGACGACAGCCTGCAGCACCGAGAACTTGGCGAAGAAGCCGACGAAGAACGGCACGCCCGCCATCGAGAACATCAGCATCATCATGATGCCGGCGAACCACGGGCTGCGCTTGTTCAGCCCCTTGAAATCGTCGAGTTCGTCGGCCTCGAAGCCGGAGCGGGCCATCATCAGGATCATGCCGAAGGTGCCGGCGCTGGTCAGCACGTAGGTGACGACGTAGAACATCGCCGAGCTGTAGGCGTTCAGCGCGTAGCGCGGATCGCCGCCGACGATGCCGGTGACGAGGCCGAGCAGCATGAAGCCCATGTGCGAGATCGCCGAGTAGGCGAGCATGCGCTTGAGGTTGGTCTGGGCAATCGCCGCCAGGTTGCCGATGGCCATCGACAGCACGGAGAGGACGATCAGCATCTGCTGCCAGTCGTTGGCCAGCACGAGCAGACCGTTGACCAGCATGCGGATGACGATGGCGAAGGCGGCGAGCTTCGGTGCCGAACCGATGAGCAGCGTGACCGCCGTCGGTGCGCCGTGGTAGACGTCCGGGATCCACATGTGGAACGGCACGACGCCGAGCTTGAAGGCGATACCGGCGACGAGGAAGGCCAGGCCGAGCGCCAGCACGGTCTTGTTCGCGCCGCCCATCTGCAGGCGTTCGGCGACGCCGGTGATCTCCAGGGTGCCGGTGGCGCCGTAGATCATCGACATGCCGTAGAGCAGCAGGCCTGAGGCCAGGGCGCCGAGAACGAAATATTTCATCGCCGCCTCGGTGGCCTGCACCGAGTCGCGGTTCAGCGCGACCATCGCATAGAGGGACAGCGACAGCAGTTCGAGACCGAGATAGACGGTCAGGAAATGGTTCGCCGAGATCATCACCATCATGCCGAGCGTCGCGAACAGCGTCAGCGCGTAGAACTCGCCCTTGGCCTGCGGTGCCCGCTCAAGCATGTAACTGCGCGAGTAGAAGATGACGACGATGACCGTCACGTAGAGAAGCAGCTTCAGGAAGTCGCCCATCAGGTCGTCGACGAACATGCCGCTGAAGGTGTACGTGATCTCGCCGGTGCTCGTCACGAAGGTGATCATGAACGCGCCGGCCAGCGTCAGCTGCGTCAGCAGGAAGGTCATCGTGCGCCGTGCGTCCTTGACGAAGACGTCAAGGACGAGGATGGCGCAGGCCATCGTCAGGAGGAAGATCTCCGCGCTTGCCGGCGCCAGGTCCGGCAGTACGAAATTCATTTCGGAAAG
>JANJTW010000079.1 GCA_024710925.1 Rhodocyclaceae bacterium
CGGCAAGACGCCGCACGCTTTACAAGCCGCCAACTACTCCCTATAATGCGCGCTTCTTTCGGGCCGGGGGTATAGCTCAGCTGGGAGAGCGCTTGCATGGCATGCAAGAGGTCAGCGGTTCGATCCCGCTTACCTCCACCAACAAGCCGAAAGAAAAAAGGCCGCAGTAACGACCTGAAGCAGTACCGGGTCCCCATCGTCTAGAGGCCTAGGACACCGCCCTTTCACGGCGATAACCGGGGTTCGAATCCCCGTGGGGACGCCAGCCATACCGGCTGGTTGCGCAAGCAGCCAGCCCAGCAGAGCACCGACGCGGAGTGGTAGTTCAGTCGGTTAGAATACCGGCCTGTCACGCCGGGGGTCGCGGGTTCGAGTCCCGTCCACTCCGCCACAACACAAAACGCCCGGCAATCGCCGGGCGTTTTTCGTTTACCTCACCCTTCAGGATTCAAGCCGCCGCATCAAAAAAGCGTCGGACGACGGCGATCTGCGCCGCATCGAGGAACATCGGCGCATGGCCGACCCCGGGAATTTCGGCCAGCTGCGCGCGCGGCCCGCGTTCGCCCATCGCCCGGTGCGTGTCGGCGGTGAGCAGGTCGGACTGCGCACCGCGAACGACCAGCGTCGGACAGCGGATCGCGTCGTAGACCGGCCAGAGATCGACATCCTGATGCAGCAGGAAGGCCTGGCGAAACGGTTCACCGATGGCCGGGTCGTACACCATCGACCAGCGGCCGTCGGCATCCCGGCGGACGCTGCTCTCGGTCAGCTCCCGCCAGCAGGCGTCATCGAGATCGCCGAACGGCGCGCTGACGGTGCGGATGTAGCGCTCGGCTTCCTCCAGACTGGCGAAGTGCGGGGCCTTGCCGACGTAATCGCCGATCCGCCGCAGCGATTCGGCGGTGATCACCGGACCGACATCGTTGAGCACGAGACGGCGGATCGGCGAATTCGCCTGGCTGGCGATCAGCATGCCGATCAGTCCGCCCATCGAGGTTCCCAGCCAGTCCACCTCGGCCACGTCCAGCCGGGCAAGCAGCACCATCATGTCCGCCACGTATTGCGGAAAACCGTAGCCGGCGGCATCGCGCAACCAGTCGCTGCGGCCGCGACCGGCCACGTCCGGGCAGACGATGCGATAGTCGCCGGCCATGGCCGCGGCCAGCCAGTCGAAGTCGCGCGCATTGCGCGTCAGCCCGTGAACGCAGACCAGCACGCGCGGATTGTCGGGATCGCCCCATTCGACATAGCGCATGCGGTGCAGCGACTGGCCGCCGGCGCAGAGCACCTCGCCGAAGCGCGGTACGGAAGCCGGCGACTGCCGGCCGAACAAGCGGGAGAAGAATCCCATCCGTCAGCTCCAACGAAAAATACCGGGCGAGTCTAGCACGCACCGGCGACAGGCCGCGGCCGCCGGTCGGCCATCAGCGGCCGTACCAGTAGCGCGGCCGTTCGAGGCGGTAGGCGGCAACGTGCACGCCGTTGCCGAGGCGCACCGCAAGCGCGCCGTGACGGTCGGTCCGCCAGGCGGGAACGTCGCCATAGCGGGCAACGACATCGGCCCGCGGATGGCCGAAGCGGTTGCGGTAGCCGACGGGATAGATCACGTGCCGCGCCCCGACCGCGGCAACGAACGCCGGCGTGGACGAGGTACCGCTGCCGTGGTGCGGAGCGAGCAGGACGTCGGCACGCAGCGCCGCCGCATCGGCGGCGAGCAGGCGACGCTCGTCGCGCGCCTCGATGTCGGAAGGCAGCAGGAATGATTCGTCGCCGGCGCTCACCTTGAGCACGCACGAGACATGATTCGGACGCCCCTCCACCATCTCGCCGGGCGGCGGATAAAGGATGTCGAAACGGACGCCGTCCCAGGCCCACGACTGGCCGGCGGCGCAGCGCTCGCCGGCCATCTCCGGCACCGACGACAAGCGTCGCGCCACCGGCAGCGCGGCGATGACACTGGCGGCGCCGCCGGCATGGTCGGCGTCGGCATGCGTCACCACCAGCGCATCGAGACGGGGCACGCCGATCGCCCGCAGGTAAGGAACGACGATCCGCTGCCCGGCATCGGATTCGGCGCTGTAGAGCGGCCCGGCATCATAGAGCAAGGTCTTCGACGCCGTGCGGACGACGACGGCCAGACCCTGCCCGACATCGAGCACGTCCAGCCAGACCTCGCCCGGCCGCGGCCGCGACACGCCGCTGGCAAGCGCCGGCACCAGCAGCAGCGCGCCCAGCCAGCGCGCCGGGGTGCCGCGTGGCAGCAGCATCCAGGCCACGCCGGCCAGGCCGACGGCAACGCTCCAGGGCGGCGGTGCCGGCACTTCGAACATCGGGTAGTCGGCCAGCCAGCCGAGGAAGCGCATCACCCAGGCGAGCAGCCAGTGATCCAGATGCAGCAGCCCCGGAATCGGGAGCACGGCGGCAAGCAGCGCCAGCGGCGTGACGAGCAGGCTGACCGCGGGAATCGCAACGGCATTGGCGAGCGGCGAAACCAGCGAGAACTGCTGGAAGAAGAAGAGCAGCAGCGGCAACGAACCGACGGTCACCGCCCATTGCGCGACGCCCCAGCGCCAGAGCCGCGCATGGCGCGATCCGTCGTCGCCGAGACGCTCGCCGGCAGCGTGAAAAAGCAGCGAGACAGCGGCGAAGGACAGCCAGAACCCGGGCGCCAGGACCGCCCACGGGTCGACCACGAGCACCACCAGCAAGGCCAGCGCCAGCGTGCGCGACGGCGCCGTTCGACGCCCGGCGAGGAGCGCCAGCGCACCGACGCTGAGCATGTACAGTGTGCGCTGCGCCGGCACCGAAAAACCGGCAAGGAAAGCGTAGAAGCAGGCGGCCGCCCAGCCGGCGACGATCGCCGCGCGCGGGGTCGGCACGCGCAGCGCCAGTGCCGGCGAACGCCGCCAGAGGAAGCCGGCGGCGCCGCCCGCCAGCGCCGCCAGCATCGTCACGTGCAGCCCCGAGATGCTCATCAGGTGCGTCGTCGCCGTGCGCGCGAACAATTGCCAGAATTCGCCGGCGATGGCGCGCTGGTCGCCGACGGCAAGCGCAACGAGAACGCCGCCGTAATCCTTGCCGGCCAGCGTATCGAGAAAGCGTTCGCGTACCGCGTGGCGGACACGCTCGACGGCGTAGGCGGGATGTGCCACCCACCCGGCCAACAGCACGCCGGCAGGCGCCTCGCGCACGTAGCCGGTGGCACGGAGGCCGCGTTCGAGCAGCCAGGCTTCGTAGTCGAAAGCATGCGGATTGGCATTGCCGTGCGGCCGCTTCAGGCGGACGACGAAGCGCCAGCGCTGCCCGGGCAGCAGCGGCGCCGCCGCCGCGGCAGCGCCGGTACGGCCTGCGTAGCGGGACAGCATCAGGCGACCGGGGACGACGGCGCCCGGCGTTGCCACCTGCTCGACGACAAAGACGAAACGCTCGCCGTTGGCGAACGGCTGCGGCAGTTCGCCAACGACCCCGACCAATTCGATGTCGCGCCCTTCCCAGTCGGCCGGCAGCGCCTCGGCCAGGCGCCATTCGGCACGCAGCCCGGCCCAGGCGAAGCCGAGGGCCAGCGCGGCGGCGGCAACGAGCGCATCGGCAACCGACAGGCGCCGCAGGCGGCAGGCGAGCGCCACCGGGAAAGGCAGCGCCAGCAACAGGAGCAACGGCAGCGGCGGCAGCGCCGCCTGCCATTGCAGCAAGGCGACACCGAGGGCGAAGGCGATGGCGCTCAGGCGCATCGCACCCGTCGCGCTGCGCTAGAATTTTGCGGAACCATGCGCAAACATCTACGACGAATCCTCCCGGATCACGACGCGATCCACGGCAACCGCTGGCTGGCGCCCTTCGCCAACACGCTGCTGCATCCGCGCCTGTGGCACCTGAACCGGCATTCGGCGGCCGGCGCCGTTGCCGCCGGCCTGTTCTGCGGGCTGATTCCCGGACCGCTGCAGATGCTCGGCGCCGCCTGCTGCTGCATCGTCTTCCGCGTCAACCTGCCGCTCGCGCTGCTGACCACGCTCTACACCAACCCGCTGACGATCGTGCCGCTCTACCTCGCCGCCTTCAGCATCGGCCGCTTCGCGCTCGGCGGCGGCGGCGAATTCAGTTCGCCGCCGGCCTGGCACGCCGACGACCCGGTCGGCTGGCTGCGGGCGATGGCGGACTGGGCGCAGGGGCTTGGCGCGCCGCTGGCGCTCGGCCTCGCGCTTCTCGCCGGCGGCCTCGCCCTGCTCGGCTACTTCGCGGTCAAGGCCGCCTGGCGCTGGCATCTCGTCCGCGCCTGGCGCCGACGATCAGGACGATAGCATAAAAAAGGGGCCGCCCGGCACGGGCGACCCCTTCTCGATTCCCTGCCCGGCAAGCGCCGGGAACGGCGGTATCAGGCGACGCGGAAGCGGCGGATTTCCGCCTGCAGGCCTTCCGCCAGACGCTCCAGCTCGTGCGCCGTATCGGCGTTCTCGGAAACGACCGAATTGTTCTCCTCGGCCATTTCGGCGATGTGCTCGACGTTGCGCGCGATCTCGGTGCTCGCCGCGCTCTGCTCGCGCAGCGCCGACGAGATATCGGAAACGGTCTCGACGACGCGGCCGGCGTTGCTCTGGATCTGGCTCATCGCCTCGCCCGCCTGCGTCGCCAGGACGACGCCGCCATTGACGCGGGTGACGCCGTCGCGCATCGAGGTCACGGCACTCTGCGTGCCGTTCTGGATGGCCGAGATCATCGCCGAGATTTCCTGCGTCGACTTCGTCGTGCGTTCGGCCAGCTTGCGCACCTCGTCGGCGACGACGGCGAAGCCGCGGCCCGACTCGCCGGCGCGCGCCGCCTCGATCGCCGCATTCAGCGCCAGCAGGTTGGTCTGGTCGGCAATCTCCTTGATCACGTTCACGATCGCCGAGATCTGGTCGGACTGGCGGCCGAGTTCGTCGATGATGTTGGCCGAATCGTTGACCGCCTCGGCGATCTTGCGGATTTCCTCGACGACGGTGCCGACGATGCGGCCGCCTTCGACCGAGAGGCTGCCGGCGGAATTCGAGATGTCGTTCGCTTCCACCGCGTTCTTGCTGATGTGGTCGATGCCGACGGTCATCTCCTCGACCGCCGCCGCCATGCTGGACGCCGCCTCGCTCTGCGACGCCGTGCTCTGCGTGATCTGCGACGAGGATTCGGCCATGCGGTGCGAGGCGTTCAGCACCTGGTCGGCGCCGGACTGGACGTTGCGCAGCAGCGCCGAGAAGGCGTTCGCCATTTCGTTGAAGCTGTCACCGACGAGCTTCAGTTCGTCGCGCGTACCGAGGTCGATGCGCGGCCGCAGGTCGCCGGTAGACAGCGTGTGCGCCGTCTCCGCCAGTTGCCGGATGCTATTGACCGTCGCGTAATAGGTGCCGATCGAGAAATAGCCGACCGCGGCGAGCATCAGGATAGTCAGGCCGATGCTGATGTAGAGGTCCTGCTGCAGGCGGTCGATACGGCGCTGGATCAGTGTTTCCAGCGTCGGCAGCATGGTCTCGAACATCTGCTTGTAGCCCTTGTCGATGGCCACCGTCGTCAGCTCGAACCAGTCCTTCGGCTCCATCGTGAAGGCGCCGAGCAGCATGTCCTCGACGATGACCTTGCCGATCTGCTCGGAGGAGCCGACATAATCCTTCGTCGCCTGATCGAGCGCCGCCTTCAGGTCCGGATTGAAGTTGGCGGTCTTCTCAAGGTTGATCTTCAGCGTTTTCAGCGCGCCGTTCAGCTCGGCCATCAGCGTGTTCATCTCGACCTGCTGCTCATGCACCATCTGCTTCTTGGTGAGGATGCCGGTGCCCTTGGCGCGCATCTGGCCGAGGCGCTCCAGCGCGATCGGCGCCTTCGTCATCAGCGTGTCGATCAGGTAGAACGAGTCGATGTCCGGATCGATGGTCAGGTGGTAGGTATCGGCGACACCGACCATGAAGGTCAGCACGGCGTCGATCAGCGCGGTATGGCGGCGGAAGCTCTCGACGCCGGTCCAGCCCAGCACGTCGGTGCGCAGCGTCGTCCACTCGTCGGTGATCGCCTTCCACTCCTTGCTCGCGACCAGCGCCGGCGACATCGCCGCCTCGGTCGCCTTCAGCGCCTCGCTGACGTCCTTCTCCTTCGCCGCCCGCTTTTCCTTCATCGCCTCGTTGCCAGCCAGCACGCCCGCCGTCAGGCCGCGATGCTGCTGCATGAACTGCACGACGCGCTGCGCCGGCTTGACGACGGCGATGCCCTGCAACTCCGAACGTGACGCCTTGATGTTCGCATTCAGCGCCGAAAAGAGATTCACCACCAGAACAACGATGGCGATCAGCATCAAAAGCCCCATCGCGCCGAACTTTTGGGTATAGCGCAAGCGGTTCATGATGGCGATGGCGGGAGCGAACAGTGCCTGCATAAAGGGACTCCGGATGATGGTGTCGTAACTGGTGTGTGTAGGTGTAGGATTATCCGGACAACCGGGGCTCTAGGCAATGAGCCGGCCGTCGTCCAGGTGCAGCACCCGGTCGGCGCGCGCGGCCAGCGCCGGGTCGTGAGTGACGATGACGAAGGCCGTGCCGAGGTTCGCACTGGCCGCCAGCATCGCCTCGAAAACGCGTTCGGCGGTCTGCCGGTCGAGGTTGCCGGTCGGCTCGTCGGCAAGCACGCAGGCCGGCGCCGTGACCAGCGCCCGCGCCACCGCCGCCCGCTGTCGCTCGCCGCCGGACAGCTCGCCCGGCGCATGCGTCAGCCGGTGTGCGAGACCGACCTCGGCGAGCATCGTCCGCGCCCGCGCCTCGGCCTCGGCGCGCGGCACGCGGCGGATCAGGAGCGGCATGGCGACGTTCTCCAGCGCCGAGAATTCGGGCAGCAGATGATGGAACTGGTAGACGAAGCCGATGCGGCGGTTGCGCAGCGCGCCGCGCGCCGCCTGGCCAAGGCGCATCAGATCCTCGCCCATCACCGCCACCGAGCCCTCGCTCGCCTCGTCGAGGCCGCCGAGCAGGTGCAGCAGCGTGCTCTTGCCGGAACCCGAGGCGCCGACGATGGCCACCCGCTCGCCGGCATGCAGGTCGAAATCGACGCCGTCGAGCACCGACACCGCCGTCTCGCCGCTGCCGAAGCGCTTCTTCAGCCCGCGTGCGGCGAGCACCGCCGCCGGCGTTACGGGCGTTTCACTCATAGCGCAGCGCCTCCGCTGGGTTGGTGCGCGAGGCCCGCCAGCTCGGATAGAGCGTCGCCAAGAGCGCCAGCACGAAGGCGATGCCGGTGACGCCGGTGACGTCGCTCCACTGCAGGTCGGACGGCAGCTCGTTGATGTAATAGACCTCTTTCGACAGGAACTGGATGCCGAGCAGGCGCTCGATGGCCGGCACGACGACGTCGATGTTCAACGCCAGCGCGACGCCGCCGGCAACGCCGAGCGCCAGCCCGATGGTGCCGATCAGCGCCCCCTGCACGATGAAGATGGCCATGATGCTGCCGGGGCTGGCGCCGAGCGTGCGCAGGATGGCGATGTCCGCCTGCTTGTCGGTGACCGCCATGACCAGCGTGGACACGATGTTGAAGGCGGCGACGGCGACGATCAGCGAAAGGATGATGAACATCATGTTCTTCTCGATCTGCACCGCGCGGAAGAAATTGGCGTGGCTGCGCGTCCAGTCGGAAAGGTAGGCATCGACGTCGAGCGTGGTCGCCAGTTCGCGCGCCACGCGCGGCGCCTGGAAGAGATCGCCGAGCTTGAGACGCACACCGGACACCGCGTCGCCCATGCGGTAGAGCTTCTGCGCATCGGCCATCGCCAGCAGCGCCAGCCCGTTGTCGTACTCGAACATGCCGACCTCGAAGATGCCGACGACGTTGAAGGTCTTCAGCCGCGGCACCACCCCGGCCGGCGTCACCACGCCCTGCGGCGCGATCAACGTCACCCGGTCGCCGACGAAGACGCCGAGCGCACGCGCCAGCTCCGAGCCGAGGACGATGCCGAAGCTGTCCGGCACCAGTGCGTCGAGGCTGCCGCTCTTCATGTGCGGACGGAAGTCGGCAACCTGGTCTTCCATATCCGGCAGGATGCCGCGCACCAGCGTGCCGCGCACGTTCTGGTTGTACGAGAGCATGCCCTGCGCCTGCACGAACGGCGCCACCGCGCGCACCTCCGGATGCGCCGCCGCCTGCGCCGCGACGCGCTGCCAGTCCACCAGGTCGCCGGCGCCGCCGAGCACCTGCACGTGCGAAACCACCGACAGGATGCGGCCGCGCAACTCCTTCTGGAAACCGTTCATCACCGACAGCACGACGATCAGCGCGGCGACGCCGAGGGCGACGCCGAGCATCGAGATCAGCGAAATGAAGGAAATGAAGTGGTTGCGCCGCTTGGCGCGGGTGTAGCGCAGGCCGATCAGCAGTTCGTAGGGGAGGGCCATTCGCGACGTCGAGGTGGTTGGGCAGAGGGTTTCGGCGAAGGCGCAATGGTACCGCAAACCGCCGCCGGGCCGCCGCCGAATCGGCGGCCGACAGGCCCGGATGCGCCGCTCAGGCACCGGCGAAACGGGCCCCGCCATTCCATGGAACGACGGGATGGCGCATCATTCGCGCCTGTGCCTGCAACCGCTACCCCCGCCCCGCAATGACCGACACCCCACCCGCCCCGCTCCGGCAACTCCACGCCGACATCGACGCCCGCGTCGGCAGCATCCGCGACGACCGCCCCGACTGGCTGTGCGGCAAGGGCTGCGACGGCTGCTGCCGGCAGCTTGCCGACGTGCCGCAGCTGACGGAAGCGGAATGGCAGCTCCTGCGCACAGGGCTCGCCCTGCTGCCGCCGGCGCGCCTCGCCGAAATCGCCCGCGACACCGCCGCCCTCGCCGACCAGACCGCCCGCCCCATCACCTGCCCGATGCTCGACCGGCAGACCGGCGCCTGCCCGGTCTACGCCCAGCGCCCCGTGGCCTGCCGCACCTACGGCTTCTATGCGCAGCGCGACAAGGGGCTGTTCTGCCGCGACATCGAAACCCGCGTCGCTGACGGCACGCTCGCCGATGTCGTCTGGGGCAACCACGACGCCATCGACCAGCGCCTCGCCGGCCTCGGCCCCCGCCGCCCGCTGACCGAGTGGTTCGAACGCTGGCAGAACCCGCCGGCCGGGCCGGATGACGCGCCGCCAGCGCCCGCTGAAGCCAGCCCGGCATGAATTTCCGCACGCCCGCCCCCGCCATCGTCGCCGGCTCGCCAACGACGCACCGCACCGGAAATCGCCTGCGGAAGCTCGCCGGCGGCCTCGCCCTGCTCGCCCTCGCCCCGCTCGCCGCCGCCGCCCCGTTGCCGCCGCTTGACGCGGCGCGCGAGGGCGTCACGGTCTCGGGGCTGTCGTCGGGCGCGTTCATGGCGGTGCAATTCCAGATCGCCCATTCGCGCACGGTGAAAGGCGCCGGCATCGTCGCCGGCGGCCCCTACGACTGCGCCGAAGGAAAGATCGGGCGGGCGCTGGCGAACTGCATGGCGCCAACGAAGGAAGCGCCACCGCCCACCGTCGCCCGGCAACGGCAGGCCGTCGACGCGGCCGCCCGCGCCGGCCGGATCGACCCGCCCGAACACCTACGGCAGCACCGCGTCTGGCTGTTTTCCGGCGGCCAGGACCGGACGGTGCATCCGCCGGTCGTCGACGCGCTGTACGCCTTCTACGCCGACCTCCTGCCCGCCGGCGCCATCCGCCACGAGCGCCTGACCGAAGCCGGCCACGCCATGATTTCGGTCGACGACCGGCAGGCCAATGCGTGCGCCACCTCCGACACGCCGTTCATCAACCGCTGCCGGGAATTCGACGCCGCCGGCCAGTTGCTGGCCCACCTGCTCGGCCCGCTGCAACCAAAGGCCCGCGCCGCCGACGGCGACCTGCTCGCCTTCGACCAGCGCGAATTCGCCGGCGGCCGCGCCATCGACGCCAGCCTCGCCGACGAAGCCTACGCCTACGTCCCGAAAGCCTGCCGCACCGGCGGCTGCCGCATCCACGTCGCCTTCCACGGCTGCCGCCAGAGCGTGCAGGACATCGGCCGCCGCTTCATCGAAGGCGCCGGCTACAACGCCTGGGCCGACAGCAACCGCCTCATCGTCCTCTACCCGCAAATCGCACCGCGCAAGGGCCCGGCGCTGGGCTCATGGAAGATCGTGATGAACCCGAAAGGGTGCTGGGACTGGTGGGGCTACACCGGCGACGACTACGCGACGCGGGAAGCGCCGCAGATCAAGGCGGTCAGGGGGATGATCGAGAGGCTGCAGGGGGAGCGCGGCGGCAAGCCGTAGCTGCGCGGGGCAATTTCAAATACTGGGTGATTTCCCGAAGGCGCCCGCAAAGCTTATATGTCGAAATTTTCGTCATATATCGACAGATGAAGCCGAGATGTCGATCGGATCGACATGTCGATTCCAGCGAGGCTATGCCACAAATGAGGCTGACCTCGATACTGCACGGTTCCGGCGATGGGCTTATGGAAGGTTCTCGGCCTTGGATGACATTCGACGGATGCGATCTATCGGGCAGCATTGCGCAGGCAACTGGTCGTTCAGCCAATGAGTGGCACGAACGGCTGTATTTCATTTCTATTCGGCGATTGCGTGCAACCGACCAACAAGTGAGATTATTATTCCGCCGCCGACATTTGAGGCTGCTTGGCGCTCTTGTTGACTACCATCCGAACGACTGATACATGCAATGACCATATGAGCGCCCATATTCCCACCATCATGATGATGCTGATTGCTGCCAGCGCTACCTTGGCGTTGTCCGTCGGCTGGGTGGCGCGTACGCAGGACGAGGATGGGCTGCAATCATGGACCGCTGCGCTGGTGTTGCAGACAGTGGTTTTCGTTCTTTTCTCTCTGCGCAACCAGATTCCGGATTTTTTCTCGATCCTTTTGGCCAACACCGCCCTTTCTGCCAGCTATTCTCTTTTTCTGGCGGCAGTTGTCCGGTTTCAGCAGCGCCGTCTGTCTCGGCTGCTGTTTTGGTGCCCGCCCATCGTGCTGGCCCTGGCTTTCAGTTTTCTGATGGCCGATATTGGCGCACGGATCATCGTAGCCGGACTGGTGTTCACCACACAGTACCTGCTCATTTTCTTTGTCCTGCTGGATCGCAAATATCGGGTAAGCGGTCGCGGAAAATATCTGCTGGCCGTTGGCTTTGTCATCATGATCGGCGTAATGTCCATCCGGACGTTGAGCGTCATCTTTGCTCTGGACAGCATTGCCAGCATGCTGAGTAGTACTCCGGTTCAGGTCCTGACGTTCGCAATGGGCTTCGTCACGCTGATTCTTATCTCGAACGGTTTCGTTCTGATGATCAAGGAGCGCGCGGACGAGCGCATCCGGCTGGTGGCCATGACGGACCGACTGACGGGTGTCTGGAACCGCATTCGGCTGGAGGAAGCGGCACAGTTGGAAATCGCGCGGCTTGAGCGTTATGGCCGTCCGGTTTCATTGATCATGGTCGACCTTGACCATTTCAAGCAGATCAACGACCGATTCGGCCATGTCACAGGCGACCGGGTCCTCAAGGAATTCTGCGCGGTCACCCAGAGCTGCATCCGAACGACCGACCTGCTGGGGCGCTGGGGCGGCGAGGAATTCCTCATCCTTCTGCCCGACAGTGGCTTTCCCAGCGCGGCCCATCTGGCGGAGCGCATCCGCGCCGCTGTCGAACAACATGAATTTGGCGACGGTCTCCATGTCACGGCCAGTCTGGGACTCGCCGTCTGCCGGGCAACAGATACGTGGGGTTCATTCCTGGAACGTGCCGACAAGGCAATGTATCAGGCCAAGACCGCCGGGCGAAACCGTGTCGAAACAGAATGCCCGCAGCAGGATTCAGATCAGGCCGACCAGCCCGGCACGTCCCTGGTGCAGTTGGTCTGGCACAGGGCTTATGAATCCGGCAACGTGCAGATCGATAGCCAACACCAAGCCTTGTTCGAGCACGCCAACAGCTTGCTGAAGGCAATTCTGGATAACCGACCGAAACCCGAAATCACGCAGCAGCTCACAGCCCTGGTTACTGAAATTGATCGGCATTTCCACGACGAAGAAGCAATTTTTCAGAAAGCGGCTTATCCGGACAGCGAACACCACTGCGAACTTCACGCCAACCTGATGCAACGTGCCACCCGGTTGGCTGGTCGTTTCGAGAAAGATCAGATCGGCGTAGGCGAACTATTCCATTACCTCGCCTACGAACTGGTCGCGCAGCATATGTTGATTGAGGATCGGAAGTTCTTTCCATCGCTTGCCGCCTGATTGAAGCCGAACTTCCGCCCCTGGCCGTCAGCCCGCGTACGCAACCCAGCTGAATCGCCCCGTCTTCAGTAGTCGCTCTATAGCCGGTTGAAGGGCAGGTAATCGGCACACTGCCGCCTGAGGCTGACCAAAGACCCAACGGCAGCAAAGGCCGACAAGCCGCCCCGCTCCCCCCTATGCCCCCACCTACCCACCCGGCAACACCCATCCAGCCCGCGGAAAGTGGCAGGTATACCCGCCGGGATGCCGCTCCAGGTAGTCCTGATGCTCCGGCTCCGCTTCCCAGAAATCGCCGGCCGGCTCGACCTCGGTCACCACCTTGCCCGGCCATAGTCCGCTGGCGTCAACGTCGGCGATGGTGTCCAGCACGATCTGCCGCTGGCGTTCGTCGACGTAGTAGATCGCCGAGCGGTACGAGCTTCCCCGGTCGTTGCCCTGGCGGTTACGCGTCGTCGGGTCGTGGATCTGGAAGAAGAATTCCAGCAGGCGCCGGTAGCTGAGGCGCTCCGGGTCGAAGACGATCTCGATACCTTCGGCGTGCGTGCCGTGGTTGCGGTAGGTCGCGCGCGGCACGTCGCCGCCGGTGTAGCCGACGCGCGTAGAAAGCACACCCGGCAGGCGCCGGATCAGGTCCTGCATGCCCCAGAAGCAGCCGCCGGCGAGGACGGCGCGTTCGGATTGTTCGAGATTCGCCATCACGCCGCCTCCACCTGGTCGAGGTACTCGCCGTAGCCTTCGGCTTCCATCCGTTCGCGCGGGATGAAGCGCAGCGCCGCCGAGTTGATGCAGTAGCGCAGGCCGCCGCGGTCGCGCGGGCCGTCCGGGAAGACGTGGCCGAGATGGCTGTCGCCGTGGGTCGAGCGGACCTCGATGCGGGTCATGCCGTGGCTGTCGTCGCGCAGCTCGTGCACGAAATCGGCGACTATCGGCCTGCTGAAGCTGGGCCAGCCGCAGCCGGAGTCGAACTTGTCGCTCGACGCGAACAGGGGTTCGCCGGAGACGACGTCGACGTAGAGGCCGGGCGCGTGCTGGTGCAGGTACTCGCCGGTGCCCGGGTATTCGGTGCCGCTCTGCTGCGTGACCCGGTATTGCTCGGGGCTCAGCGCGGCAATGGCGGCGTCGGTTCTGCTGTAGCGTTTCATGGCGCTCTCGTCCTCTTTTTCCGTTGTGCGTCTTGCGTTGCGAGGTGTGACCGCGAAACCAGGCATTCGATCCCGCGCGCCGGCGCGGAAGGCGTCACGCCGCCCGGCGCCGTCCCATGCGCCTCGCCAATTGCCGGCGAGCGGCGGTTTGCGGTCGTCCGACGATTGGTCGCAGGCGGCGCCTCTATCCTTACAGCGGCCGGCGCCGGCGATGCCGTCGCCCCCGCCAAACACCCGCCGCGCCACGGCCAGGCACGCAGCGCCGGCGGTCACGGCAAGCGGGGGGAAGTACGGTAAACTTTCGACCCTTCGCCCCCCTGCCCCACCGGAATCCACGGCCCATGCGCCTGACGCTGCTCATCCCCGAACTGATCTGGCCGGAACCCGGCGACGCCGAGACCTTTGCCGGCCTCGCCTGCCCGGCGCTGGCGACATTGCTGGCGCGCGGCCGGCGCACCGACGCGACGCGCGAGGCGGCCACCTTCGATGCTGCCATCGCCCGCGCCTTCGGCCTCGACCGCGCCGTGCCCTACGCCGCGCTGCGCCTGCTCGGCGAGGGCATCGACCCGGGCGAGGCGCACTGGGCCTGCGCCGACCCGGTGCACCTGCGCCTGCACCAGGAGCGCCTGATCCTCGCCGACGGCAGCCGCATCGACGTCGCCATGGCCGAGGCGGAAACGCTGACCGGCGAACTCAACCGCTACTTCGGCGATGTCGGCGAATTCCGCGCGACGGCGCCCGACCGCTGGTACCTGCGCCTGTCGGCCGCCGCCGATTTCGAAACGCTGCCGCTGTCGGCGATGGCCGGCCGCCGCGTCGAGCGCCTGCTACCGGAGGACCGCCACACCGCCTGGCTGCGCAAGCTGCTGAACGAGGCGCAGATGCTGCTGCACGGCCACGCCATCAACGAAAGCCGCGGCGACAGCGGACGCATGACGATCAACAGCCTGTGGCTGTGGGGGCCGGGGCAGCTGCCACGCGAACTGCGTGCCGAATGGACGGCCGTCTTCAGCGACCATCCGCTGGCGTGCGGGCTGGCGCGCTGCACCGGCATTCCGGCCGAGGCCGCACCGGCCGGCCTGGCCGAACTGGAAACACAGGCCGGCACCGACGGCCGCGTGCTGGTTACCCTCGACCCGCTGCTGCGCGCCGTCCAGTACGAGGACAGCGAGGCCTGGCGCAGCGGTCTGGCGAAGCTGGAAAGCGACTGGTTCGCACCGCTCGCCGCCGCCGTCCGCCGCGGCCGCATCGAGCTCGACCTGCGTGCCAGCACGATCTACGGCGAGCTCGGCTGGCAGGCCGGACGCGGCGACCTGTGGAAATTCTGGCAGCGCCCGCAGCCGCTGCAAACGCTGGCGCAGTCGCTGGCCGCGGCGGCGAAGGCCCGCGAGGAGGCCGCGGCATGACCCGCATCGTCTCGCGCGAAGTGCCGCCGCGCCGCAGCTGGGCGCTCGAACAGCAGGGCCTGCACCCGCTGCTCGCCCGCATCTACGCCGCGCGCGGCATCGAGAGCGCGGCCGAGCTCGACTACGACCTGAAGTCGCTGCTGCCGCCGGCCTCGCTGACCCGCGCCAGCGAAGCCGCGGCGCTGCTCGCCGACGCGCTGGAGGCCGAGGCGCGCATCCTGATCGTCGCCGACTACGACTGCGACGGCGCCACCGCCTGCGCCGTCGGCCTGCGCGCGCTGCGGGCGATGGCCGCCGGTACCGCCGCCGAGATCGGCTACCTCGTTCCCGACCGCTTCGTGCATGGCTACGGTCTGTCGCCGTCGGTGGTCGATCTGGCGGCGACGATGTCGCCGGACCTGATCGTCACCGTCGACAACGGCATCGCCAGCGTCGAGGGCGTCGCCCGCGCGCACGAGCTGGGTATCGCCGTGCTGGTCACCGACCACCACCTGCCCGGCGAGACGCTGCCCGACGCCGAGTGCATCGTCAATCCGAACCAGCCCGGCTGCGGCTTCGAGTCGAAGTGCATCGCCGGCGTCGGCGTGATGTTCTACGTGATGCTGGCGCTGCGGGCCGAGCTGCGCGCGCGCGGCTGGTTTTCGCCGGAGAATGGGCGACCCGAATTCAACCTGGCGACGCTGCTCGACCTGGTCGCCCTCGGCACCGTCGCCGACGTCGTCAAGCTTGACCGCAACAACCGCATCCTCGTCAGCCAGGGCCTCAAGCGCATGCGCGAGGGCAAGATGACGCCGGGCATCGCCGCCCTCTTCCGCGCCGCCGGCCGTGACCCGGCCAAGGCCAGCACCTTCGACCTCGGCTTCATGCTCGGCCCGCGGCTGAACGCCGCCGGCCGGCTGGCCGACATGTCGCTCGGCATCGAATGCCTGGCCACCGACGACGCGGCGCGCGCGCTGAACATCGCACAGCAGCTCGACGCGCTGAACAAGGAGCGGCGCGAGATCGAGGCGGGGATGCAGGAGCAGGCGCTGGCCGCGCTGGAACACATCGACGTCGCCGACACCGCCGGCATCGCGCTGTTCGAGCCGGACTGGCATCAGGGCGTGGTCGGCATCGTCGCCTCGCGCATCAAGGAGAAGCTGCACCGCCCGGTGTTCGCCTTCGCCCGCGCCGACGAAGAAAAGAACGACGGCAGCGGCCAGCTGCGCGGCTCCGGCCGTTCGATCACCGGCCTGCACCTGCGCGACGCGCTCGACCTCGTATCCAAGCGGGCGCCGGGGCTGCTCAAGAAATTCGGCGGCCACGCCGCGGCGGCCGGCGTCACCATCGACGAAGCCGATTTCCCGCGCTTCCGCGACACTTTCGCCGCCGTCGCCGACGAACTGCTGGCGGCCGACGACCTGACGCGCACGCTGCACACCGACGGCACGCTCGAATCCGGCTACTTCTCGCTGGAAACCGCGCGCCTGCTGGAGAACGAGATCTGGGGGCAAGGCTTCCCGGCGCCGCTGTTCGAAGGGAAATTCACCGTCGAGCAGCAGCGGGTGCTCAAGGAGAAGCATCTGAAGCTGCGGCTGAAAGCCGGCGGGCTGCGCTTCGACGCGATCCAGTTCAACTTCGGCGAGGCGCCGGGGGATGAGGTGCGGGCGGCGTACCGGTTGAGTGTGAATGAGTACAACGGGGTGCAGAGTGTGCAGTTGATGGTGGAGCATTTGCAGAACGTTTGAGGTTCTGCGGGGTTGCTCTTGGCACTCATCAGACGCAGCGGTTGCACACCCCACCCGGCGATCCAAAACCTAAACGCAATCCTCGGTACCGATCCGATGCTCCCCGTGCAGGAAGGCGAGCACCGCCTCCGCCGCCAGCGGCCGCGCGATCATGAACCCCTGGAATTCCTCGCAGCCCTGCGCCGAGAGCATCGCCATCTGCCCGGGCACCTCGATCCCCTCGGCGACGATGCGCATGCGCAGGCTGTGGCCGAGCGAGATGATCGCGCGCGGGATGGCCATGTCCTCGCCGCCGCGGTCGCAGCCGGTGACGAAGCTGCGGTCGATCTTCAGCACGTCGACCGGCAGGCGGTTGAGGTAGGCGAGCGACGAGTAGCCGGTGCCGAAGTCGTCGATGGCGATGCTGGCGCCGAGCGCCTTGATCGCCGCCAGCGTCGCCGCCGTCCGCTCGATGTCGCCCATCAGCGCGCTTTCGGTGATCTCCAGTTCCAGCCGCGACGCCGGCAGCCCGGTCTCAGCGAGGATGGCGCCGATCCGCTCGACCAGGTGCGGGTCCTTGAACATCCGCGCCGACAGGTTCACCGCCACGCCCGGCGCCTCGCCGTCGACGTCCGGCCAGCTTGCCGCCTCGCGGCAGGCCGTGCGCAGCACGAAATCGGTGATCGGCACGATGGTGCCGGTTTCCTCGGCGAGCGGGATAAAGCGCGCCGGCGAGACCGGTCCGAATTCCGGGCTGGACCAGCGCACCAGCGCCTCGAAGCCGGTCGGCCGGCGGTCGCGGTCGACCTTCGGCTGGTAGACGACGGACAGTTCGCCGCGGTCGACCGCGCCGCGCAGCGCCGATTCAAGGAGCAGGCGCGGGTGCGCCGCGGTATTCAGCACGTCGGTATAGAACTGGAACTGTCCCTTGCCCTGCTCCTTGGCGTGGTGCATGGCGATGTCGGCATGGCGCAGCAGCGTCTGCAGGTCGGCACCGTCCTCCGGGTAGACGCTGACGCCGATGCTGCAATCGACGCGCAGCTCCCGGCCGCTCACCGTCAGCGGCTGGACGACGGCGCGCTTGACGCGCTCCAGCGCACCCAGCGCCTGGCCGAGCGAGGCGTTGTCGGAAAGGATGAGGACGAACTCGTCGCCGCCGTAGCGGGCGACGGTGTCGCTGCCGCGCAGGCAGTCGCCGAGGCGGCGCGCCGTCTCGACGAGCAGGATGTCGCCGGCGGCATGGCCAAGGCTGTCATTGACGAACTTGAAGTTGTCGAGGTCGACGAAGGCGACGAGCACCCGTTCGCCGCCGCGCCGGGCCTTCGCCACCGCCTGGTTGAGGCGGTCTTCGAGCAGATTGCGGTTGGGCAACCCGGTCAGTGGATCGTGCGTCGCCTGGTGTTCGAGGCGGGCCTGGTACTGGCGGCGCTCGGTAACGTCCTCGACGGTGCCCTCGTAGTAGAGCAACTGCCCGTCCGGGCCATGCACCGCGTGCGCGTTCTCGGCGATCCAGATGCGGCGGCCGTCGGCGCGATAGACCTCGGACTCGAAGTCGATCACCCGCCCGTTCGCCCGGATCAGCCGCGCGAACTCGTCGCGCCGCCCGGCATCGACGTAGAGCGTGGCGGCGATGTCGCGCAGGCTGTCGATCAGCGCGGCCGGATCGGCATAGCCGTAAAGCTCGGCGAGCGCCGGGTTGGCGGCGAGGTAATGGCCGTCGGCGGAGGTCTGGAACATGCCGATCACCGAATTCTCGAAGATGCTGCGGAAGCGCAGCTCGGCCTCGACCAGCCGGCTCTGGCTGGCGACCTGCACGCTGACGTCCTCGACGAAGCCTTCGAGGACGCGCTCGCCGCGCTCGTCGACGACGCCGGCGCCGCGCTCGCGCACCCACTTCTCGCCGCCGTCGCGGCAGCGGATGCGGTACTCGACGGTATAGCGCGCACCATCGGCGAGCGCCGCCATGATCGCCGCCCGCACCGGCGCGCGGTCCTCCTCGTGCGTGAGGCGCTCGCGCGAGACGACACGGCTGCCGACCAGTTCCTCCGGCCGCCAGCCGGTCAGCGCGAGGCAGCCGTCGCTGACGAAGTGCAGGGTCCACGCGCTGTCCAGCGCGCAGCGGAAGACCATGCCGTCGAGATTGCCGACCAGCGCCCGCAGCACCCGGCCGCTGTCGATCTCCCGCCAGCCGGCCGGCGGAATCTGCCGCGCGATGCGCAGCGGCTGACTCAATGCGCTCATCGCCGCCTCACCGGAACGCCGGCACGCCGCCGGGCGGCGCGTCGAGCCGCCGCCGGATGTCGCCGGCGCAGTCCTCGGCCCAGGCGAAGACCGCATCCACCGCCTGCGTCGCCTGCGCGAAATAGGCGTCGGCGGTGAGCGACACGCCGGCCGCCGAGAGCATGCCGGTGCGCACCGTGCTCACCAGGCGGCGTACCGCGTCCGCCGCCTGCAGGCCGACCGGGCCGGCGTCGCCGGCGGCCTGGTCGAGCAGCGTTTCGGCGCGGGCGACGAGGAACATCAGGCGTACCCGCGATACCGCCGGGCAGCGCCGCTGCACGGCGACGCTGCTGCCGAGCGCACGCGCCTGGCCGAGGCATTCGGCCAGCGCCGGCAGGCGGTGCGCGTAGTTGCGCGCCAGCCCGGCCGGCAGGCGGTCCGCCGCCGGCAGTTCGATGCGCGCCTCGCCGACGGCGGCCAACCAGTCGAGGACGCCGGCGATCAGCCGCGTGTGGCCGGCGATGCTCTGCTCGACGCCGGCATCGGCCAGCGTTTCCGTCAGCGTTCGCCAGCGATGGCGGAACAGCGCCAGTTCGTTGCCGGTCAGGCACGGCCGCGCCTGCCGGTCCTCGGCGGCAACCAGCGGCGACAGCTCGCCAAGAACGGCGTCGATCTCCGCCCGGCGTTCCATCATCCGCGCCGCGAAGCTGCGGTCGCCGGCCAGCCAGCCGCTGGCCAGCCCGCGGTGCTGCTGCAGCCGGGCCAGCAGGCGCAGCAGCGCGGCGCAGGTCGGCAGGGCCTCCGGCGGCACCGGGCGGCCGCCGTCCCGGCGGCGCGCCAGCC
>JANJTW010000098.1 GCA_024710925.1 Rhodocyclaceae bacterium
CGCCGGCGTGCCGGTGGCCTACGACGGCGCCACGCGCGGCGCCAGCGGCGACGACGGCATCGTCGTCCTGCGCCTGCGCCACGGCGGCCTGCAGATGATCTCGGCCAGCCGCGAAACGCCGCTCGCCGACGGCCGCGCCGACCTGCTGATCGAGACGGCGACGCTCAACTTCGAGTTGCCGGCACGATGAGGCGCGCCCGCCTCGCCGCTCTGGCCGTCGCCGCCGCCATTGTCTGCGCGGCGCCGCCGGCCGCCGCGCACGAGGTGCAGGCGCGGGTGACGACGGCGACGGCGACGGTGGTCACGCTGACCTATGCCGACGGCCAACCCTTTGCCTTCGAGGCCTTCGAGGCCTTCGAGGTGCACGGTGCCGCCGGTGCACCGCTGGCGGTCGGCCGCACCGACGCGCAGGGGCGGGCGGTCTTCGTCGCCCCGGCCGCTGCCGGCGAGCTGCGCCTGCGCGCCTTTTCCGCCGACGGCCACGGCATCGAGCGCCGGTTGCCGGCGGCTACCGAGGTGGCGCCCCCTCCGCTCCCGGGCGCCGAGGGTTCCGCGCCGCCGCGTCCGCAAGCCGTTCCGGGGGGCGTCGCGGCAGCGGATGCCGATGCAGGCCGGTCGTCCCGGTTTCTCTTCGGCTTCGGCGTCCTGCTCGCGCTGTTCGGCCTGATTCAACTGTTCGTCAGAAGGAAGAAAGCGAAATGAAGAAGCGCCTGTTGCTCGCCGCGCTGCCGCTGGTCAGCCTGCCGGCGCTGGCCCACCACGGCATCGCCGGCGTCGGCGCAGCGGCGCTGGAAGGTCCGGGGGCGCCGGTCGAATCGGCGAGCTCGGCGGTGCTGCCGGCCGGCGCGACGCTGCTGACGCTGAAGACCGATCACGCCAGGTTCAAGCGCGGTCGCCTCGACCCGGCCGAGGCCGAGGGCGACTACGCGCGCTTCACCATGCTCGGCGTCGGCCACGGCTTCACGCCGTGGTTTTCCGGCTACCTCTTCGTGCCGCACCACACCAAGGTCGACGAGCCCGGCGGCAACAGGACGCGCGGCTGGGCCGACGTTTCGGTGCTCGGCCAGATCGGCTTCCGCCACGACGGCCAGGGCTTCTCGCTGGTGCCGAAGAACGAGAGCCTGGACGAGCTGGAGGACTGGCATTTCACCGTCTTCGGCGGCGCCACGCTGCCGACCGGCCGCGCCAACTACCGCCTGCCCGACGGCGCGATCGACCCCGGCCTGTCCACCGGCTTCGGCAAGCCGTCGTACACGCTCGGCCTGACGGCGACGAAGCAGCTGACGCCGGATCTCACCTTCAACGCCGAACTGTCCGGCATCCGCTTTCAGACCTACCGTTACGCCACCGACCACACCACCGGCCGCCGCTTCACGACGCGCTTCGGTTCCGAACTGCGCGCGAACGCCGGCGTGGCTTACCGGGTGTACGCCAACGCGGCGCAGAATCTGCGCACCGATCTCAGCTTCGAGTTGCAGTACCTGAAGCTCGGCCGCGACGTCATGGACGGCGTGCCGGAGCGCGCCACCGGCGGGCAGATGGCCTATGCGCTGCCCGGCGTGCGCGTCTATTGGGACAAGTTCAGCGTCGCCGTCGGCGTCAAGACGCCGATCTGGAAGCGGCTGAACGAACAGCGCGAGCAGCAGGGGGCCGAGGGGCTGGAGAAGTACCGGCTGCTGTTCTCGGCGTCGATGCTGTTCTGATCTGACCGCCGATGCACATCCCCGACGGCTTCCTCTCGCCGCAGACCTACCTGCCGGCCTACGCGCTGGCGGCCGGCGCCTGGGCGTGGGCGGCGCGCGGGCTGCGCCAGCGGCTCGACGAGCAGCTGGTGCCGCGGCTGGCGGCGCTGACCGCGCTCGCCTACGGCCTCGGGCTGGTGATGGTGCCGCTGCCCGGCGGCACCTCCGGCCACGCCGTCGGCGTCGCCATGCTGGCGCTGCTGTTCGGGCCGCGGCTGGCCTTCCTCGCCTACAGCCTGGTGCTGGCGCTGCAGTCGCTGCTCTTCGGCGCCGGCGGCATCACCGCGCTGCCGGTCAATGCGCTGGCCATGGGGCTGGCCGGCGCCGGCGTCGCCGTCGGCGCGCAGCGGCTGCTGCGCGGGGTGAACGAGACGGCGGCGGTGGCGCTCGCCGCCTGGGTTTCGGTCTTCGTGCCGGCGATCCTCGTGGCGCTGGTGCTCGGCGTGCAGCCGCTGCTTGCGCAGCGCGAGGACGGCACGCCGCTGTTCTTCCCCTTTGGCCTGTCCGTCGTGCTGCCGGCGGTGCTGTTGCCGCACCTCGTGATCGGCATCGGCGAGGCGGCGCTGACCGTCGCCGTCTGGCGCTTCGCGCGGCGCCGCCGCTGGCTGGCGGCGGCATGAGCGCGAGTCTTGCCGAGCCGATGCTCGCCACCGATACCGTCGCCGTGGGTGCCGCTGTCAATCCGGGGACGGATGCAGGTTCGAGCGTGACCGCGCGCAGCGATGCGGCGCGCGTGCCGCCGCCGGCGCGTCGGCGGGCAATCGCCTTCGTTCCGTCGGCCGCCGGCGGAACGCTGCCGGCTAGCGGGATCGACTACCGGCCGGCCCGGAACGGTCCGCGCGGCAGGCTGCGGGCCGACGTCGCCGGTGCTGCGACGCTCCGCCCGCCCGGCGGCGTACGCGCTGGAACCGGTGCTGCCGCCACGACGCGCCCGGGGCACGCCAGTCGCTGGCTCGCCGCCTACCTCGCCGCCGTCGTCGCCGTCACCTTCATCCATTCGCCGGCGGCGCTCGCCGTGCTGCTCGCCGCCGCGCTCGCCGCCGCCGGCCGCGCGCGCTGGCGCCTGCTCAAGCGGGCGCTGCTGGCGGTGCTCGCCTTCAACCTCGCCGTCAGCCTCGGCTACGCGGCGTTGGCGCTGTGGCGCGGCGACTTCGCCGCCGACTACCTGCTGCTCGCCAACCTGCGCGTGCTGCTGCTGGTCTTCCTCGGCTTCTGGTTCGTCGCCCGCGTGAACGTGCTCGCCGCCTTCGCCTTCTCGCCGACGCTGTCCTTGCTGGCGACGCTGGCGGCGGTGCAGGCGCAGCACTTCGCGCGCGTCGCGCGCGATTTCCGGCTCGCTTTCGCCAGCCGCAACCCGGGGCCGGCGCCGCTCGCCGACCGCGTCCGGCAGGCCTCGGCGCTGGCGGCGACGCTGCTCGACAAGTCGGTCGCCGGTGCCTCGGAGGCGGCGCTGGCGATGCGTTCGCGAGGGGCTTTCGACGAGGATGACGATGATCGAACTCGATGACGTGGCCTTCGCCTGGCCGG
>JANJTW010000139.1 GCA_024710925.1 Rhodocyclaceae bacterium
ACGTTCTCGGTCAGCGCGGAGACCTCCGGCGGCAGGTCGTGCACGTTGAGGACTTCCTCGATGCGCTCGACGATCCGGGAAACGCCCCGCCCGTCGACCTCCTTCGAACGGTGGTAATGGATCACGCGCGCCAGCGCGAAATCCTCGTCGGTCCGGTAGAGCGAGGTGTTCAGCACGCCCAGTTGCGGCCCGAGCGTCTTCAGCAGGCTCTGCTCGAGCAGCTCGGTGTCGCGGATCGCGGTCAGCTTGCCGAGCTTGCTGAGCAGGCCGGGCAGCCGCGTCTGGCCGGTATCGTTGTCCATCATCGTCCCCCTGAATCCCCTGATTCCCGATGCCGCATCATCACTCTCCGTGACGGGCGCGGGCTGCATGACCTGCATCAAAACGCCGCTACACGCAAAACGGGCATCCCGCGGGATGCCCGTTTTGCGAAATGCCGGCGCGGCTTATGCCCCTTCGCGCGCGGCGCGCTTGCGTTCGTTTTCGGTGAGGAAACGCTTGCGCAGGCGAATCGACTTCGGCGTCAGTTCAACCAGTTCGTCTTCCTCGATGAACTCGACGGCGGCTTCCAGGCTGAGCAGGACGGGCGGCACCAGGCGAACCGCTTCGTCCGTGCCGGAGGCGCGCACGTTGGTCAGCTGCTTGCCCTTGATCGGGTTCACGACCAGGTCGTTTTCACGGCTGTGGATACCGATGATCATGCCTTCGTACAGCTTGTCGCCCGGATTGACGAACATGCGGCCGCGATCCTGCAGCTTCCACAGCGCGTAGGCGACAGCCTCGCCGTCGTCCTGCGAAATCAGCACGCCGTTGCGGCGCTCGGCGACGTTGCCTTCCTTGACCGGGGCGTATTCGTCGAAGACGTGGCTCATCAGGCCGTTGCCGCGGGTCAGGTTCATGAACTCGCCCTGGAAACCGATCAGGCCGCGCGCCGGGATGCGGTACTCGATCCGGACGCGACCGCGGCCGTCCGGCACCATGTCCTGCAGCTCGCCCTTGCGCTGACCGAGGCTTTCCATGACGCCGCCCTGGGTGTCTTCTTCGACGTCAACGGTCAGCTGTTCGTACGGCTCGCATTCGACGCCGTTGATCATCTTCTTGACGACGCGCGGCCGGCCGACGGCCAGCTCGAAGCCTTCGCGGCGCATGTTTTCGAGCAGGATGCCGAGGTGCAGTTCGCCACGACCGGCGACGTCGAACACGTCGCCGTTGGGCGTGTCATGCACGCGCAGCGCCATGTTGGTCAGCAGTTCCTTGTGCAGGCGGTCGCGGATCTGGCGGCTGGTGACGAACTTGCCTTCGGTACCGGCCAGCGGGCTGGTGTTGACCATGAACTGCATCGACAGCGTCGGCTCGTCGATCTTCAGCAGCGGCAGCGATTCCGGCTGTTCCGGGTCGGTCACCGTGCAACCGAGGACCAGGTCCTCGATGCCGGTGATCTGCACGATATTGCCGGCCAGTCCTTCTTCCATCTCGACCTTGTTCAGGCCCTTGTAGCCGAACACCTGGCCGATCTTGGCCTTGACCGGGACGCGCTCGTGTTCGGCGGCTTCCTCGTCGGTACCGAACATCACCAGCACCTGCTGGCCGGTCTTGACGCGGCCGCGATTGATCTTGCCGACGCCGATGCGGCCGACGTAGGAAGAGTAGTCGAGGGCAGTGATCTGCAGCTGCAGCGGCGCATCGATATCGGCATCCGGCGCCGGCACATGGCGCAGGATGGTATCGAACAGCGGCTTCATGTTTTCGCGCGGGTGATCCAGCTCCATGGCCGACCAGCCGTTGAGGCCGGACGCGTAGACGATCGGGAAGTCGAGCTGCTCGTCGGTGGCGCCCAGCTTGTCGAACAGGTCGAAGGTCAGGTTCACCGCCTGATCCGGATCGGCGCCGTCGCGGTCGACCTTGTTGACCAGCACGATCGGGCGCAGGCCCAGCGCCAGCGCCTTCTTGGTCACGAAGCGGGTTTGCGGCATCGGGCCTTCGGCGGCATCAACCAGCAGCACCACGCCATCGACCATGCCCAGCACGCGCTCGACCTCACCGCCGAAGTCCGCGTGTCCCGGCGTATCGACGATGTTGATGTGAACGCCTTCGTATTCGACCGCCGTGTTCTTCGAAAGAATCGTGATGCCACGCTCTTTCTCCAGGTCGTTCGAGTCCATGACGCACTCGACCAGCTGCTGGTGGGCGGCGAAGGTGCCGGACTGGCGCAGCAGCTGGTCAACCAGCGTGGTCTTGCCGTGGTCGACGTGGGCGATGATGGCGATGTTGCGGATCGGGCGGACGGACATTGAAGAAAACCTAAGCCTTTGAAAAAGGCGGCAATTCTATCACACCCGGGGCCACTTTTATTGCAGCGCAAAAAACTATTCCCGGGCCGCCAGCCGAGGGATGTCGTCGGCCTGCACCGGCCGCGAGAAAAGGTAGCCCTGGCAGATCTCGCAGCCGATGCTGGCGAGGAATTCGTGCTGTTCGCGGGTCTCGACCCCCTCGGCGACGACGCCCAGCCGCAGGTTGTGCGCCAGGCCGACGACGGCCGAGACGATGGCCACATCGTCGGCGTCGGCCGGCGTGTCGCGGACGAAGGAGCGGTCGATCTTCAGCTCGCTGACCGGGAAGCGCTTCAGGTAGGAGAGGCTGGAGTAGCCGGTACCGAAATCGTCCACCGAAATGCGTACGCCCATCCGGTCGAGTTCCTGCAGCACCGCCGCCGCCCGCTCCGGATCGTCCATCAGCATGCCCTCGGTGATCTCCAGTTCGAGTCCGCCGGCATCGAGTCCGGAACGGTCGAGCGCCTTGCGCACCCGGGCGGCGAGGTCGGCCTGGCGGAACTGGCGGGCAGAGAGGTTCACCGCCACGGTCAGCACGACGCCCTGCCGGCGCCAGTCCATCGCCTGCGTGCAGGCGGTCTGCAGCACCCAGTCGCCGATCGCGTCAATCAGTCCGCTCTCCTCGGCCAGGGGAATGAAGCGGTCCGGCGCGACCATGCCCAGCTCCGGACTCTGCCAGCGTAGCAGCGCCTCGACGCCGAGCATGCGGCCGCTGCCGGTGGCCACCTGCGGCTGGTAGTGGAGCAGGAATTCGCCGCGCGCCAGCGCCCCGCGCAGGCGTTCGAGCAAGCGTCGGCGCTCGCCGGCGCGCAGGTCGAGCGCCATTTCGAAGAAGCAATAGGCGTCGCCGCCCTGGCGTTGCGCCTGCTCCATGGCCAGGTCGGCGCACTTGATCAGGTCGTCCGGGTCGCGCGCATCCTGCGGGAAGACGGCGATGCCGAAGCTCGCCGTCGGCACGATCTCGCTGCCGGCGATCTGGACCGGTTCGCGGAGCGCCCGGTAGAGGCGCTCGGCAACCTCCTGGGCGACCGACTCGCCGGCGGCCGATTCGACGATGGCGACGAATTCGTCGGAGCCGGCGCGCGCCAGCGTATCGACCTCGCGCAGCGCCGCGCGGGCACGCGTGGCGATCTCGCGCAGCAGCCAGTCGGCAGCGACGTGGCCGTGGAAGTTGTTGATCTCGGTGAAGCCGTCCACATCGAGGCAGACGACGGCAACCTGGCCGCCGCTCCGCTCGGCCCGACCGAGCGCCTGTTCGAGACGATCGCGCAGCAGGCTGCGGTTGGGCAGGCCGGTCAGCGTATCGTAGCGCGACAACTGGTCGAGCTTCTCCTGGAAACGGATGCGTTCGCTCAGGTCGCGCACGAAGACGGAAACGATCAGGCCGTCGTCGGTGTGCAGCGGGCTGAGGCCGACCTCGCAGGGAAAGCGGCTGCCATCCTTGCGCTGCGCCTGGACGATGCGCTGGCGCAGGCGGGCAGCGGCGACATACCCCTCGCGCTGGCCGACGTGCATCTCGCGGAACTCGTCGGGCACCAGCATCTCGACCGGGCGGCCGAGCATTTCCTCCCGACTGTAGCCGAACTGCTGCGACGCCATGCGGTTGGCGATGATGATGCGGCCGGCGGCATCGGTGACGAGGATGGCGTCCGCCGCCGATTCGAGCAGGTTGCGGTAACGCTCCTCGGTCTTCTGCCGGATGTCGAGCATTGCGTTGAACTGGCTGGCGACAGTCCGCATCTCGGCCGGCCCGTCGACCGGCGCGCGCAGTCCGAGGTTGCCGTCGGCGATGCTGCGCGCGGTGCGCGCGATGCTGCTCATCGGCCGCACGATGCGTCGGCCGACATGGAAGGCCAGCGCCGCGGCAAGCAGGATGACCAGCGCGGCGACCAGATACTTGCCGGCCGTCCGCCGCCACAGCGAGTCGGCGAGCAGGCGGGCCGGCTGCACGGTGACGACGCGCCAGCCGGTGCCGGGAATGTGCGCGTGGCCGACCAGCCGGCGCGCATCGGCGGCGCCGACGAAGGCGGCGCCCGGTTGTTCGTCGCCGTGGGTCAGCGCCAGCGCCTCGGCATCGGCCATCGGCTTGCCGATCCATTCGGCCGGCGCCTCCGAGCGGCTGATGATCGTGTCGTTGCCATCCACGAGATACACGACGAGGCCGCGCTCGGC
This sequence comes from Rhodocyclaceae bacterium, assembly GCA_024710925.1. GTDB lineage: Bacteria > Pseudomonadota > Gammaproteobacteria > Burkholderiales > Rhodocyclaceae > Proximibacter. The sequence goes on from JANJTW010000139.1 coordinate 4,503, forward strand.
GTCGATGCCGGCCGGGATCGGGTCGAGCCGGGCGAGGTCGAGCGCAAAGCCGATGACGCCGCCGAAGCCGCCCGCCTCGTCGGTCAGCGGCTGCGCCATGACCGTCACCCAGCGGCCGCTGATCGGGCCGACGTGCGCCTTGCCGGCGATGAAGCGCCGCTCGCGGCGGACGTCGGCGAACCAGTCGGCCCCGGCCACCGAACGCGGCGCGTCGGCGCGCAGCGGCAGGCCGGAACAGACGATGCGCCCGTCCGCATCGGCGACGGCGACGTTGGCGAGATAGGCGAAGAGCGGCCGCAGCTCGGCAAGGACCGGATCGCAACGCGCCGGATCGGCGGCGCGGACCAGCGGCCGCTCGGCCAGTCCTTCGAGCACCGTGCGCGAATCGGCGACGTAGCGTCGCGTGTCGGCGACGATCAGTGCCGCCACCTGGGCGGCGTTGCGCTCGGCATCGGCGAGCGCCTGCCGATGGCTTTCGTGCAGCGAATGGACGAGCAGGCCGAGCATCGGCAGCGCCAGCGCCAGGACGAGAACGAGCAGGTAGCGGCGGATCGGCCAGCCGGCAGGCACGATTCAGGGCCTCCCGGCCGGCCCCGGGGCGGGGACGAAGGTGTCGGTCACGCCGATTCCTGGCGGTTGCGCATGAAATCGGCGGTATTGAAGAAGGCGCGGAGCAGATGCTCGCGCATCGCCGGGGCAATGCCGACATCTTCCATCGCCAGCACCATGCAGGCCACCCACTGGTCGCGCTCGGCAGCGCCGATGGCGAAGGGCAGGTGCCGGCGGCGCAGCATCGGATGGCCGACGTTCTGTACGTAGAGGTCGGGGCCGCCGAGCCAGCCGGAGAGGAACATGAACAGCTTGTCGCGCGACGCCTTCAGGTCCTCCGGGTGCATCGCGCGGATGCCGGCGAATTGCGGCACGCTCGCCATCCGCTCGTAGAAGCGGTCGGCCAGGCGGGCAACGGCGGCCTCGCCGCCGATGGCTTCGTAGGGCGTGGTTTCGCTCATGGTTCCACCGTTCCGGAAGCGCAGGGCCGGAAGGCGCCGCCGGCATAGAAGCAGCAGCTGCCCTTGCGGCGCTGCTTCGCCCGGTACATCGCCTCGTCGGCGGCGGCGAGCAGCATCTCGGTGCACTGCTGGTCGCTCGGAAACAGCGCAATGCCGATCGACGCCGACAGTTCGGCGCGGATGTCGCCGACGCGGTAGGGCGCGGCAATGGCGTCGAGCACCTTGTGCGCGATCGCCTCGACGTCGGCCGGATCGGAAAAATCGGTCAGCGCCAGCACGAATTCGTCGCCGCCAAAACGGGCGGCGATGTCGGTGCTGCGCACGGACGCGGTCAGGCGGCCGGCGACCTCGACCAGCACGGCATCGCCGACGGCATGGCCGTGCCGGTCGTTGATCGGCTTGAAGCCGTCGAGGTCGAGGAAAAGGACGGCCGCCTGGCCGCCGCTGCGCGTCTGCAGCAGCAGCACGCGCTCGAGGCGGTCGACGAACAGGCTGCGGTTGGCGAGGCCGGTCAGGTGGTCGAAGTTCGCCTGGTGCCAGATCTCGCGCTGGCGCGCCTGGCGTTCGGTGGCGTCCACCAGCGAAAGGACGGCGCCGACGACGCGGCCGCCCTCGAAGATCGGGTCGACCCGCACCTCGGCCGTCACCTCGCCGCCGTTGGCACCGGCGATCGGCACCGCCTCGTCCATCTGCGCCGTGCCGCCGAGCGCCTTCTGCAGCATGTCGGCCAGGTGCGGGCTGTGGCCGGCGAGCGGCGCTGCCAGCGCCGTGCCGTGCAGCGCCGCCGGATCGGGCAGGCCGAGCAGGCGCGCCGCCGTCGGGTTGCAGACGAGGCAGTGCCCCTCGGCATCGACGCCGACGATGCCGCCCGAGGTCGAGTCGACCAGGTGCCGCAGCTGGCGCTCGGCCTGGCGGCGCTCGCCGGCCTCGGCCTGCAGTTCGCGCGTCCGGATCTCGACCAGCTGCTCCTGCTTGGCGCGCGCGCGCTCAAGCTCGGCGACGTGGCTGCGGATGCGCGTCATGGCGTAGACCGTCAGCGCCACCAGCAGCAGCCAGGTCATCGCATGCCCGTAGGCGACCGCCTGCTTGTGCGGCACCTGCGCATTGAGGATGGGCGTCGCCGGGAAGCTGACGCTGATGCCGCCGCGGATGTCGCCGACCGCATAGCCCTGCGTCGCGTGGCAGCTGACGCAGGCCTGGCGCGTCACCAGCGGCGCCATGTAGCGGGCGAGCGGCTCGCGGCCGGGCAGGATCTCGGCGAATTCGCGCGCCCCCTGCTCGAAGCGGCGAAGCGCATCCAGCTCCCAGGCGTCGGCGCGGTTGGCCGGGTTGATCGGCTTGAGGCTGGTGATATGCACGCGGATGCCGGTCTGTTCGAGGATGGTGCCGGCCATCTGCCGGGTCATGTAGGCCGGATTGAGCATCGTCAGCTTCTTGCCGGAGGTGCTGGTCAGGTCGCGCTCGGGAATGTCGAGGTAGGGATTCGGCGGCGACATTTCCGACTGCATGACGTAGAGGCCGCCGTGCTGGGCATTCCACAGCCGCATCGCTTCGATCATGCGGAAGATGTCGCGCCCCTGGAGCGCCGCCGTCTCGTAGGCCTGCTGGTCGAGCTGCTGCCAGTTCCAGCGGAACGACAGGCCGACCACCAGGCTCCAGAAAACGATCGGCATCAGCCAGAAATATTTCGAACGCATTTGCCCATTCTGAACCGATTCGCCGCACGACACCAGCGCACTGCGGTTGCCGGCAGCTTCCGCGCGCTGCTAGATTGCCGCCATCGCGAACCTCTGCGGAGAACGGCATGGACGCCACGCGCCTCGTCGGTTTCGTCATCGTTGCCATCGGACTGCTGTCCGGCATGGCGCTCGTCGCCCAACCCTTCGTCGCCGCCATCGACGCCGCCGCGCCGGCCACCGGCCTGCTCTTCGTCGGCGGCCTCGCCGTCGGCCTGCCGCTCTACGCCACCGGCAGCGACCGCCAGCAGGCACTGCGCCTAGCCGGCGGCGCCCTCCTCGTCATCGGTCTCGGCGCACTGGCCGGCCTCTTCGTCGACGCGCTGGGTATCCGCAGCGCCGAACGGTCGACCGCCCTGCTCTGGCTGCTGGCGCCGGCCGGCCTCGCCGGCGGCCTGCTGCTCGGCTACTTCGCCGGCGCCCTCGACCGTCTCGCCGGCAAGGCGCGCTGAGCGGGCTTCCCGCCAGTCGCCTTGGCCACCGGCTTCACGCCGGCCTTCGCCGCGCCGTCCGGCCGCTGCACGATCTTTGCCGGCTTCGGCACCGCCGGCCAGCCCTCGCCGCGCTGCTGCGCGGCCCGCTGCTGCGCCGTGCGCTTCTCGGCGGCGCGGCGGGTCTGGCAACTGCCGCCGGTACCCGCCGGCTGCCAGGCCGGCACCAGCTGCTTCTTGCCGTTGCCGATCAGGTCGGCGCGGCCCATCGCCCGCAGCGCGTCGCGCAGGAGCGGCCAGTTTTCGGGGTCGTGGTAGCGCAGGAAGGCCTTGTGCAGCTTGCGCATGCGGCCGTTCCTGACGGTTTCGACCGTCTCGCCGTTGCGCTCGACGCGCTTCAGCGGATTCTTGTGCGAGTGGTACATCGCGGTCGCCAGCGCCATCGGCGTCGGCAGAAAGGTCTGCACCTGGTCGAGGCGGAAGTTGTTCCGCTTCAGCCACAGTGCGAGGTTCAGCATGTCCTCGTCGGTCGTTCCCGGGTGCGCGGCGATGAAGTACGGGATCAGGTACTGCTCCTTGCCCGCCTCCTTCGAGATCTTCTCGAACATCGCCTTGAACTTGTCGTAGGTGCCGATGCCCGGCTTCATCATGTGCCTGAGGACGTTCTCCTCGGTGTGCTCGGGGGCAATCTTCAGGTAGCCGCCGACGTGGTGCGAGACCAGTTCCTTGATGTACTCGGGCGAGCGCACGGCGAGGTCGTAGCGCAGGCCGGAGCCGACCAGAACGCGCTTGACGCCCGGAATCGCCCGCGCCTTGCGGTAGAGCGAGATCAGCGGCGCGTGGTCGGTGTCCATCTGCGGGCAGATGTCGGGGAAGACGCAGGACAGCCGGCGGCACGAGGCCTCGATTTTCGGATCCTTGCAGGCCATCCGGTACATGTTCGCGGTCGGCCCGCCGAGATCGGAGATGGTGCCGGTGAAGCCCGGCGTCTTGTCGCGGATTTCCTCGATCTCGTGCAGGATCGATTCCTCCGAGCGGCTCTGGATGATCCGGCCCTCGTGCTCAGTGATCGAGCAGAAGGTGCAGCCGCCGAAGCAGCCGCGCATGATGTTGATCGAGAAGCGGATCATCTCGTAGGCCGGGATCTTCGCGTCGCCGTAGCTCGGGTGCGGCTTGCGCTGGTACGGCGCGCCATAGACGGCGTCCATTTCCGGCGTCGTCAGCGGCATCGGCGGCGGGTTCAGCCAGACGTCGCGCCGGGAAACCCCCTCGCCGTGCGCCTGCACCATCGCCCGCGCATTGCCCGGGTTCGATTCGAGGTGGAAGGTGCGCGAAGCGTGCGCATAGAGCACCGGATCGTCCTTGACCTGCTCGTACGACGGAATGCGGATCACCGTCTTGGCCCGGTCGGCGCGCCGTGCAGCCAGCCGCGACTGCGTCATTTCCTGGCGGCCGACGATGCGGATGCCCTTCATTTCCGGGCCGCCGTCCTTCGCCGAACAGCTCGACGCGGTCTTTTCTTCCTGCATCGCGTAGGGATCGGGATGCTTCGCCAGCGGTCCCGGGGTATCCAGCTCGGTCGAGTCGGTGACGTGCCAGTCCTCGCCCGGCAGCCAGCCCGGCGGCACCATGAAGGCAGTGCCGCGCAGGTCGCGGATGTCCCTGATCTTCTCGCCGGCGGCCAGCCGGTGCGCCAGCGCGACGATGGCGCGCTCGGCGTTGCCGAAGATCAGCAGGTCGGCCTTCGAATCGGGCAGCACCGAGCGCCGCACCTTGTCCGACCAGTAGTCGTAGTGTGCGATCCGCCGGAGACTGGCCTCGATCGAGCCGATCACGACGTTGGCGTCGGCGTAGGCCTCGCGGCAGCGCTGCGCGTAGACCACCACCGAGCGGTCCGGCCGCCTGCCAGCCTCGGCGTTCGGCGTGTAAGCATCCTCGGAGCGGATCTTGCGGTCCGAGGTGTAGCGGTTGACCATCGAGTCCATGTTGCCGGCGGTGACGCCGTAGAACAGGTTCGGCTTGCCCAGCTTCTTGAAGTCGGCGGCCGAGTGCCAGTCCGGCTGGCTGATGATGCCGACGCGGAAGCCCTGCGCTTCGAGCAGCCGGCCGACCAGCGCCATGCCGAAGCTCGGGTGGTCGATGTAGGCGTCGCCGGTGACCAGGATGATGTCGCAGGAATCCCAGCCGAGGGTGTCCATTTCGGCACGCGACATCGGCAGGAAGGGGGCCGGGCCGAAGCGCTTCGCCCAATACTTGCGATAGGAGAACAGACCGGGTTCGCCCCGGGTGGGATGGATCACGGCAGACATCGGAAAAAGGGAAGGCCCAGAAAAATGCGCGGGAAAACGCGGAATTGTATCGGACAGGGAAAGACGGAATAGATTCCCGCCGCCCCCAGTCGATCCGACCCGCCGTCCGGCGGGGACGGAAGATCAGGCGGCAATGCGCTCCAGCCGGTAGCCGTGCCCGTAGACGGTGGTCAGCTGCCAGCCGTTCGCCGGCTCCAGCCCGAGCTTGCGGCGCAGGCGGCTGACGTGCGTGTCGACCGTGCGCGTGTCGATGTCGGCACCGACCTCCCAGACCCGCTCCAGCAAGGTCTGCCGGTTGAACAGGGTTCCCAGGTTGCGCAGCAGCAGCAGCGCCAGATCGAACTCCTTGCCGGTCAGCGCCACCGGGTTGCGATCGACGAAAGCGGCACGCGCCCCCGGATCGAGCGAAATGTTGCCGACGGTCACCGGCAGGGCATCCGGCGCCGGAATGCCGAGCATCGACTTGCGCCGCATCAGCGCCTCGATGCGGGCCGCCAGTTCGACGTAGCGGATCGGCTTGCAGACGTAGTCGTCGGCGCCGAGGCGGAGCATCGCGGCGACGTCGCTTTCGGCGACGCGGGCGGTGACGAAGATGACCGGCAGCGACCAGCCGAAACGCTGGCGGACCCAGCCGAGCAGCTCGTCGCCTGAGCCATCGGGCAGGATCCAGTCCATCAGCAGCAGGTCGAAGGCCTGCGCCTCCAGCCCCTGGCGGAAAGCCTGGGCGCCGGGGAAGACGACGCCTTCGTGGCCGAGCTCCTCGACCATGGTCTGCAGCAGCATCGCCTGGCTGCGGGAATCTTCGAGTATCGCGAATCGCATGGGGCGGATTATTTCATGAGCGGCCGGCGGCGTGCCTGATTTCGATCAAATCGCCTCGGCCGCCGCGCGCCATGACTCGCAGGCCATCACCACCCGGTTGCGCCCCCGGCGCTTGGCGTCGAGCAGGGAGCGGTCGGCGGCCTCGGTCAGCTCGCCGGCGGTCGGGTAGTGCAGCGTGCAGGAGACGCCGGCGCTGAAGCTGGCGTACAGCGTGCCCTCGTTGTGCGCATGCGGCAGCACCGAAAAATCGCGGCGGATGCGCTCGATCACCGCCTGCACGCGATCTGGCGGCGCGTCCGGCAACGCCAGGATGAACTCCTCGCCGCCGTAGCGGCCGATCAGGTCGGTGGCGCGCAGGCGCCCCTTGAGCAGCCAGGCGAGGTTGCGGATCACCTGGTCGCCGACCGGGTGGCCGTAGGTGTCGTTGATCGACTTGAAGTGGTCGATGTCGACCATCGCCACGCACAGGTTGCCGTGCGTCGGCAGCGACTCGACCATCGCCTTCAGCCGCGCCTTCGATGCGGTGTGGTTGAGCAGGCCGGTCAGGCCGTCGGTGCGCGTCGAGCGCAGCGCCTCGCGGTAGCGCTCGATCTTCGTGCGCACCACCGCCGCCAGCACCACCGGGTTGAACGGCTTGGTCAGGAACTGGTCGCCGCCGAGGCGCAGCGCCTCGACCTGCATGGCGATGTCCGACTCGGACGAGAGATAGACGATCGGCAGCGCCTGGTAGCCGGACACCTGGCGCAGCACGCGGGTCGCCTCGACGCCGTTGAAGCGCGGCATGTACATGTCCATCAGGACCAGGTCCGGCCGGTAGTTGCCGACGGCGTCGAGCAGCGAGCCCGGATCGGCGACGACGATGCTGTCGATGCCGTGCTCGGCCAGCGTGCGCTGGATGACGACGGCGGCGACGCGCGAATCCTCGACGATCAACACGCGGTACTTTTCCTGCTCGCGCGTCTGCACGAGGTCGAGGATGCGCGTCAGCACCGACGAACTGCCCTCCTCGCGCGGCACGGTGATGTCGATGCCGGCGCGCATCAGCAGGACGACCGACTCCATCGCCCGCTCGGCGCCGAGGTAGAACAGCTGGCTGGCCGGCACGGCGGCACGGACCGCGGCAACGCGGTCGAGCTGCGCCGGCAGCTCCGGCGCGGCGTCGCCGACGAAAAGCACGGCGAGCGGCTGCTCGACCTCGGGGAAGACATCGGTCCACGAAAAGCGCTGCGGCTGGAAGCCGAAGTGGCGAAGCTGCTCGACGAGGCCGCCGGTCATCTCGCAGCCCTCGGCGGCGACCACCCAGACGCGGCGCGGACGGACCCACTCCGGGTCGGCCACCGACGACGACGCCTCCTCGTTCCGCCGCTCGCCGAGCGGTCGCCGGGCCGAAGTGATGGCGCCGGTCAGCGCCTCCAGCTGACGCTGCAGCGCGGCGATCTCCTGCGCCGCCAGCGGATGGCTCTCCGGGTCGCCGAAGCGGGCCAGCGCGGCGTTCTCCAGTCCTTCGGAAATGCGCAGCAGGCCGGGCAGGCGCAGATGGCCGAGCTGCTCGGCGAGGCTGTTGAGCGCCACCGAGAATTCCACGAACTGCTCAAAGCCGCCCTTGGCGACGTAATCCTGCCAGCGGGCATTGAGCGCGTTGAGGCGCTCGTCAAGACGATGCGGAGTAGTCTGCGACACGATCACCGGGCCGAAAGCACAAACGTTGCATTATGCGTTAAAGATGCCGTCGGGCAACGCTGCCATGCACAAAAATGGGGCGAAATTCAGCCCCCCGCCCGCAGCGCCTGCAGCGGCGACGCATTGAGCAGGCGGCGGGCGGCCAGCCAGCCGGCGACCGAGACCAGCAGCGCGCCGCCGGCGACCGCCGCCGGGAACGGCCAGAGGCTGGTTTCCACCGCGAAATTGAAGGCCTTCGTCGCCAGCACCTGGCCGACCACCGCCGCGCCGGCGGCGGCGATCGCCCCGGCCAGCGCGCCGACCGCGGCAAACTCGGCGAGCAGCACGCGCCGCAGCTGCTCGCGGCGGGCGCCGAGCGAGCGCATCACCGCCAGTTCGTAGCGCCGCTCCTCGAAGGCCGAGCCGAGCGCCGCATAGAGCACGACGAGGCCGGCGGCGAGCGTGAACAGGAAGATGAACTGCACCGCCCGCGCCACCTGGTCGAGCACCGACTGCAACTGGCGGACGATGGCGGCGACGTCGATCACCGTGACGTTGGGAAATTCGCGGACCAGCCCGTCGATCACCCGCGCCCGCTCCGGCGGCAGGTGGAAGCTGGTGATGTAGCTTGCCGGATACGGTTCGAGCACGCCCGGCGGCGTCAGCACGAAGAAATTGACGCGCATCGAATCCCAGTCGAGCTTGCGCAGGTTGACCACCTCGACCGTCACCGGCTCACCGGCGATGGCGAACTGCAGGCGGTCGCCGACGGCGATGCCAAGCGTCTTCGCCAGCCCCTCCTCGACCGAGGCGCCACGCGCCTCGCCGGCGGCAAACCAGCGGCCGCGCGTGACCGTGTTGCCGGGCGGCAGTTCGGCGCGCCAGGACAGGTTGAACTCGCGCTCGACCAGGCGCCGGGCGCGGTCCTCCGCGTAGTCGGCGGCACTCACCGCGCGCTCGTTTTTCTGCACCAACCGGCCGCGCACCATCGGCGCCAGCTCGGCGGCGACGCCGACGGCGCGCAGGTGGCGCTCGACTGCCGCCTTCTGCTCCGGCTGGATGTTGATCAGGAAGCGGTTCGGCGCATCCGGCGGCGTCGCGCGCCGCCACGCGTCGAGCAGGTCGCCGCGGGTGGCGGTGAGCAGCAGCAGCGCCATCAGGCCGATGGCCAGCGCGACGATCTGCACGACGCTGCCGAGCGCGCGCCGTTCCAGATTGGCCAGCCCGTAGCGCCAGCCGAAGCCGGCCGCCGCGTGCGCACCACCGCGCAGGCCGGCAGCCAGCCGGATCGCGGCGCGCGCAACCAGCGCGAAGACGCAGAGCGCGCCGAGGAAGCCGCCGACCACCCAGGCGCCGAGCACGGCTTCGCCGGCGACCCAGAACATCGCGCCGGCGAGCGCAACCAGCCCGAGCAGGTAGCCGCCGACCAAGGCGCCGGCCGGCGGCCCGAACTCGCGGCGCAGCACGCGCACCGTCGGCACCCGCCGCAGCTGCAGCAGCGGCGGCACCGCGAAACCGAACAGCAGCAGCATCCCGACCGCCATCCCCTGCCCGGCCGGCAGCCAGGAGGGCGGCGGCAGCGGCGTCGCCAGCAATTCGGCAAGCCAGGCGTGCAGCACGAAATGGCCGGCGTAGCCGAGCAGGCAGCCGGCAACCGCGGCGGCCAGCCCGAGCAGCGCGAACTGCGCGAGGTAGGTGGCGAGCAGGAAGCCCTGCGTCGCCCCGAGGCAGCGCATCACCGCGCAGGGATCGAGATGGCGCTGGCTGTAGCGGCGCGCGGCGAGGGCGACGGCGACGGCGGCCAGCACGACGGTGAGCAGGGCGGAAAGCCCGAGGAAACGCTGCGCGCGTTCGAGCGCGGTACGGATCTCCGGCCGGCCGGTGCGCGCATCCTCGATCAGCTGGCCGCGGCCGAGGTGGTCTTCCGCCCAGCGCTGGAAATCGCGCACCGCCTTCGGCTCGCCGGCGAACAGCAGGCGGTAGGCGACGCGGCTGCCGACCTGGACCAGTCCGGTCGCCTCCAAATCGGCGAGGTTCATCATCAGGCGCGGCGCGACGCTGAAGAAATTGACGCCGCGGTCCGGTTCCAGCGTCAGCACGCCGCCGACCGCCAGCTGCGTGCGGCCGACGGCAAGCGCATCGCCGACCTTGAGCGCCAGCGCCGCCGCCAGCCGCTCGTCCACCCACACGCTGCCGGCCGGCGGCACGCCGGGCGCCGGCGCGTCCGCCGCATTCACCGCTGGCGCCAGCCGCAAGCCACCACGCAGCGGGTAGCCGGCGCTGACCGCCTTCACTTCCGAGAGCTGCGCCCGCCCGTCGTGCAGCACCATGCTCGGGAAGGCGCGCGTCTCGGCGGTCGCCAGCCCGCGCCGCGCCGCCTCGTCGGCGAAAGCGGCCGGCCACGGCTGGTCGGCGGTGAGCAGCAGGTCGGCGCCAAGCAACTGGTGCGCCTCGCGCTCCAGCGCCTGGCGCACGCGGTCGGCGAAGAAGCCGACCGCGGACAGCGCGGCGACCGCGACCACCATCGCCGCCACCAGCAGGCGCAGCTCGCCGGCGCGCGAATCGCGGCGCAGCAGGCGAAAGGCGACGGCGAGCGCGTTCATCGTTTTCGCGTCCTCACTCCAGCGCGCGGACTTTCTCGACCGCTTCCTCGACGCGCGACACGGCGACCACCTCGATTCCGGGAATGGCGTGTCGCGGCTTGTTCGCCTCGGGGATCAGGGCGCGCGTGAAGCCGAGCTTGGCGGCCTCCTTCAGCCGCTCCTGGCCGCGCGGCGCCGGCCGGATCTCGCCGGCCAGACCGACCTCGCCGAAGACGATCAGTTTCTCCGGCAGCGGCCGGTTCTTCAGGGACGAGATGATCGCCATCAGCACCGCTAGGTCGGCCGCCGGCTCGCTGATGCGCACGCCGCCGACGGCGTTCACGAAGACATCCTGGTCGAAGCAGACGACGCCGGCGTGCCGGTGCAGCACGGCGAGCAGCATCGCCAGCCGCTGCGCTTCCAGGCCGACGGTGAGCCGGCGCGGGTTGCCGTGCGCCTGGTCGACCAGCGCCTGGATCTCGACCAGCAGCGGCCGCGTCCCCTCCTGCGTGACCAGCACGCAGGAACCCGGCACCGCCTGCCCGTGCTGCGACAGGAACAGCGCCGACGGATTGCTCACCCCCTTCAGGCCGCGGTCGGTCATGGCGAAGACGCCGAGTTCGTTCACCGCGCCGAAACGGTTCTTGAAGGCGCGGATCAGGCGGAAGCTGGAGTGCGTATCGCCCTCGAAATAGAGCACGGTATCGACGATGTGTTCGAGCACGCGCGGGCCGGCCAGCGCGCCTTCCTTGGTGACGTGGCCGACCAGCACGATGGTGATGCCCGCCGTTTTTGCCAGCCGCGTCAGCTGCGCCGCGCATTCGCGCACCTGCGCCACCGAGCCCGGCGCCGACGACAGCTGGTCCGACCACAGCGTCTGGATCGAGTCGATCACCGCGACGCGCGGCTTCTCGGCCTGCAGCGTGGCGAGGATCTTCTCCAGGTTGATCTCGGCCAAGAGCTGCAGCCGGCGCGCGTCGAGCGCCAGGCGCCGCGCGCGCAGCGCGACCTGCTCGCCCGACTCCTCGCCGCTGACGTAGAGCACCGGATGCGCCTCGGAAAGCGTGGCCAGCGCCTGCAGCAGCAGCGTGCTCTTGCCGATGCCGGGGTCGCCGCCGATCAGCACGACGCCGCCGGCGACCAGCCCGCCACCGAGCGCGCGGTCGAACTCGCCGATGCCGGTGGCGATGCGCTCGGCCTCGCGCGCCTCGATCTCGGCCAGGTTCTGCAGCTTCGCCGCCGGCGCCAGCGACTGGAAGCGCGCCGCCGGCGAAGCCTTCTCCTCGACGCTCTCGACCAGCGTGTTCCACGCGTTGCAGGCCGGGCACTGGCCCTGCCACTTGGGCAGCGAGGCACCGCACTCGCCGCAGGTATAGACGGTTTTCGACTTGCTCATGATGGGCGGAGCATACAATAGACGGCATCGCCCGCGCGCACTCCGAGGCCATGGCTCACTGGATCAGGGAACAGTTCGATTTTCACGACCTGCAGCGGATCATGTTCCGCCTGCTCGACCGCGTGCCGGTGTTTCGCGGCATGAGCGGCGAGGAGTTGCTGCAGCTGCTTGCCGCCGCCGAAAAATGCACCTTCGCCGGCGGCGACACGATCCTGCGCGAAGGCAGCACCGGCGCCTGGCTCTACGTCCTCATCGAAGGCCAGGTTTCGGTACGCAAGTCCGCGCCCGGCCGGCAAGCCGAACCCGCCGAACTGGCCAGCCTCGGCCCCGGCGACTCCTTCGGCGAAATGTCGCTGGTCGACCAGGCGCTGCGTTCGGCCTCGGTCGTCGCGCGGACGCCCTGCGTGCTGCTGCGCCTCTCGTCGCAGGCCTGCGACCGGCACCCGACCGGCAGCGCCAAGATCTACCGCAACATCGCCCAGATCCTGGCGCAGCGGCTGCGCGACATGGACGACGCCTTCGTCCTGCGCCGGCGCGATTGACGCGACCATCCGCAGCCGCCGTCTTTCGCGCTACAATGCGCGCCGTCATTGGGGAGTAGCCACCCGCCGCCGCCGCAAGGCACCGTGCGAGCGGGGCCTGCGTCAACAGACTTGCCCGTCCGGGCATGGCGCAGGCGATCATGGAACCGCAGCGGTTCCGCGCATCCGGCAAGACCTTTGACCGCGCTGTCACCGCCGGGGCCGGGGGGACGGCCGGTCATCGGTCATCGACTCGGCCCCCGGAGCCAAAATTGGACGCCTTCCTCATCTCCACCGGCATCGTCGCCCTCGCCGAAATCGGCGACAAGACGCAGCTGCTCGCCTTCATCCTCGCCGCCCGCTTCCGGAAAAAGACGCCGATCGTCCTCGGCATCCTCGTCGCCACGCTGGCCAACCACGGCTTCGCCGGCGCGCTCGGCGCCTGGCTGACCTCGCTCGTCGCGCCGCAGACGATGCGCTGGGTTCTCGGCGCCTCGTTCATCGGCATGGCGGTGTGGACGCTGATCCCGGACAAGTTCGACGAGAGCGAGGCGAAGTTCGCGCGGCTGGGCATCTTCGGCACGACGCTGGTCGCCTTCTTCCTCGCCGAGATGGGCGACAAGACGCAGATCGCGACGATCGCGCTGGCCGCGCAGTACCAGGCCTTCCTCTACGTCGTCGCCGGCACCACGCTCGGCATGATGATCGCCAACGTGCCGGCGGTGCTGCTCGGCGACCGCATCGCGCAGCGCATGCCGGTGCGGCTGGTGCATGGCGTCGCCGCGGCGATCTTCCTCGTCCTCGGCATCGCCACGCTGGCCGGCGCCGGCGAGTCGCTCGGCTTCTGAACGGCGGGCGCCGCTCAGGAAACGCTGACCGGCACCCGCCTGGCCAGCGCGCAGAACAGCTCGTAGCTGATCGTGCCGGCCGCCGCCGCCACCTTGTCGGCCGGCAGGCCCTCGCCCCACAGCGTCACCGGCGTGCCGACGCCGGCCTCGCGCAGGTCGGTCAGGTCGACCATCAGCATGTCCATCGAGACGCGGCCGAGGGTGCGCGTGCGCCGGCCGCCGACCAGCACCGGCGTGCCGGTCGGTGCGTGGCGCGGGTAGCCGTCGGCGTAGCCGCAGGCGACGACGCCGACGCGCGTCTCGCGCCCGGCCTCGAACAGACCGCCGTAGCCGACGCGCTCGCCGGCGGCGACGGTCTGCACGGCGATGATCTCGCTGGTGAGCGTCATCGCCGGGCGCAGGCCGAGCGCTTCGGCGCTCTCGTCGGCGAACGGGCTGCCGCCGTAGAGCATGATGCCCGGCCGCACCCAGTCGCGGCCGGTCTGCGGATGGCGCAGGATCGCCGCCGAGTTGGCCAGCGACACCGGCCCGCGCCACTCGCCGGCCATCGCCCGGAACTGCTGCAGCTGCCAGTCGATGCCGCGGCCGCTCAAGCGGTCGCCGTCGGCCTCGGCGAAATGGCTCATAAGCGTCACCTCGGCGACAGCCTTGTTCTTCGCCAGCTCGTCGCGCAGCGCGCCGAGCTGCTCCGGGCGGAAACCGAGGCGGTTCATACCGGTATTGAATTTCACATAGACCGGCACGCGCAGCGGCAGCCCGACCTGGCGCAGCAGCTGCAGCTGGTCGAGGCGGTGCACGACGACGGAGAGCCGGTGCTCGGCGACCAGCTCCAGATCCTCGGCGGAAAAGAAGCCTTCGAGCAGCAGGATCGGCTGGCGGATACCGGCCTCGCGCAGCGCCACCGCCTCTTCGAGGTCGAGCAGCGCGAAGCCGTCGGCGGCCTCGGCGAGCGCGTCGGCGGCGTTGAGCAGGCCGTGGCCGTAGGCGTTGGCCTTGATCACCGCCCAGGCGCGGGAACCGGGAACGCGGGCCTTGGCCAGCAGGTAGTTGTGCAGCAGCGCATCGCGGTCGATGCGGACGCGGATCGGACGGGGCATGGGAAAA
>JANJTW010000159.1 GCA_024710925.1 Rhodocyclaceae bacterium
TGGCCGGCCGAACTGCTCGACAAGATGCCGGAATACAAGGGCAAGACCCTGTACGAGGTGCTCTACGCCAACGGCGACACGACCAAGTGGGGGCTGGACGACGTCAAGAACGTCAATGCCCACGCCATCAAGGACTACAGCAACGAAGAATCCAAGGAGGCCGGGTTCTACGTGCAGAAGGGCTTGTTCGAGGAATACGCCAAGTTCGGTCGCGGCAAGGCGCACGACCTGGCCGACTTCGACGTCTATCACAAGGCGCGCGGCCTGCGTTGGCCGGTGGTCGAAGGCAAGGAAACGCTGTGGCGCTTCCGCGAAGGCTACGATCCCTATGTGCCGAAGGGCGAGGGTGTCCGCTTCTACGGCTATCCGGACGGCAAGGCGATCATTTTCGCGCTGCCCTACCAGCCGGCCGCCGAGCAGCCGGACAACGAGTACGACCTGTGGCTGTGCACCGGCCGCGTGCTGGAGCACTGGCATACCGGCTCGATGACCCGTCGCGTGCCGGAGCTGTACAAGGCCGTGCCGGATGCGGTGGTGTTCATGAACCCGGAGGATGCGAAGAAGCGCGGCCTCGCCCGCAATGACGTGGTCAAGGTCGCCACCCGCCGCGGCGAGATCCAGCTGCGCGTCGAGACCAAGGGCCGCAACAAGCCGCCGGTCGGTCTCGTCTTCGTGCCCTTCTTCGACGAACACCGCCTGGTCAACAAGCTGACCCTGGACGCCACGTGTCCGATCTCGAAAGAGACCGACTTCAAGAAGTGCGCGTGCAAGGTGGTGAAGGCCTGAGCGGCCTTCTAACGGGGTAAGGCAATCAGGGAGTGCCGGGAAAGGGTGGGGCGGGGATGATTCCGACCCCACCCGCCGGCTGACCGCGCCATGGCAAGCACCGACGAAACCGCACCGGCAGTCGCCCGCAAATCCGTCGCCCGTCGTCAGTTTCTCTTCGACACGGCGCGCATGGCCTGCGGCGTCGGCATGCTCGGCCTCGGCCTGGGCCTCTACGCCAAGCAGAGCAAGGCGCTGCCGGCGCTCGCCCTGCGCCCGCCCGGTGCCCTGCCGGAGGCGGATTTCCTCGGTGCCTGCATCCGTTGCGGGCTGTGCGTGCGGGACTGCCCCTACGACACGCTGAGCCTTGCCCGTCCCGAAACGCCGGTAGCAACAGGTACGCCGTTCTTCACCGCACGCCAGATTCCCTGCGAGATGTGTGAGGACATTCCGTGCGTCAAGGCTTGCCCGACCGGCGCTCTCGACCACGGGCTGACCGATATCAACAAGGCGCGCATGGGACTGGCCGCGCTGATCGATCACGAAACCTGCCTGAACTTCCTCGGTCTGCGCTGCGACGTCTGCTACCGCGTCTGTCCGGTCATCGACAAGGCGATCACCCTGGAAGTCCTGCCCAATACCCGGACCGGCCGGCATTCGATGTTCCTGCCGACCGTCCATTCCGAACACTGTACCGGCTGCGGCAAATGCGAGCAGGCCTGCGTCCTTGAGGAGGCGGCGATCAAGGTCTATCCGGTCGCGCTGGCCAAGGGGGCGCTCGGCCGCCACTACCGCCTCGGCTGGGAAGAGCAGAAGAAGGCCGGCGGCTCGCTGATCGACGAGAAGAGCATGCTCGACCTGCCCGATCGCCTGCCCGAAGGCACGCGCCTGCCCGGTCACTACGACCCGGGGGGCGGCACCACCGCGGCGCCCGGCAGCGTCCCCGCGCCGGTGCCGAGCGCGCCGCCGGGAATGGTCGGGCCGGGCGGCGCCGTCGTGCCGCCGGCGCCGCCGGGGATGCCCGGCAGCGTCGCCGGGCCGGTGCCCAGCCATCCGCCCGGTCTCGGAGGCGGACAATGAGTATGGCGGCGGACAAGCGCGTCGGCGCCGACGCCGTGGCGGCGAAGGGCTGGCTGCGCGCCAACCGGTGGTTGCTGGCGCGCCGCGCGACGCAGCTGGCCATCCTCGGCCTGTTCCTGCTCGGTCCGCTGGCTGGCCTCTGGATCGTCAAGGGCAACCTCGCCTACAGCTACACGCTGGGCATCCTGCCGCTGACCGATCCCTACGTCGTGCTGCAGTCGGCGATGACCGGCCATCTGCCGGAGGTGCTTGGCGCCGTCGGTGTCGTCATCGTCCTCGCCTTCTATTGGCTTGTCGGCGGTCGCGTCTACTGTTCCTGGGTCTGTCCGGTGAATATCGTCACCGATAGCGCCGGTTGGCTGCGCCGCCGACTCGGCATCAAGGGCAGCGTCCATCTGGCCCGCGAGACGCGCTACTGGATGCTGGCGATGACGCTGCTCGGCTCGGCGTTGACAGGCGTCGTCCTCTGGGAGCTGATCAACCCGGTGTCGATGCTGCACCGCGGCCTGATTTTCGGCATGGGCTTCGCCTGGACGATCGTCCTTGCCGTCTTCCTCTTCGACCTCTTCGTCATGAGCCGCGGCTGGTGCGGCCGGCTCTGCCCGGTCGGCGCCTTCTACGGCCTGATCGGCCGCTTCAGCCCGGTGCGCGTGTCGGCACCGGCGCGCGCCGCGTGCAACGACTGCATGGACTGCTTCGAGGTGTGCCCGGAGCCGCAGGTGATCCGCCCGGCGCTGAAGGGCGCGGCAAGCGGTACCGGCCCCGTGATCCTGGCATCGGCCTGCACCAATTGCGGCCGCTGCATCGACGTCTGTTCGAAGGATGTCTTCCGGTTCGGGACGCGTTTCAACAACGCGCTTCCGGTAAGCGAGGCGAGCGGCGATCCGGCCGCGGCGCCTGGCAAATTCTGATTTCAGTGATTCAACTTCAAGTGGAGGGAACATCGATCATGAAAACCCAGCTGAAACTCACGATGGCCGCGCTGGCCGCCTGCTTCACCTTCTCCGCCATCGCCGCCGACGCGACGAAGTCGATGCGTGGCCTCGATGTCGCCGCGCCCGATCCGGTGGCGGCGGAAAAGAGCTACGTCGGCAAGCGCCCCGGCACGCAGGAGCCCATCGTCCGCACCTTCAGCACGCAGCCGCCGGTCATTCCGCACAGCATCGAGAACTTCGACGAGGTGACGCTGGAGGCCAACCAGTGTCTCGATTGCCACGGTGCCGCCAACTACCAGAAGAAGAAGGCGCCGAAGGTCGGTGACAGCCACTTTGTTACCCGCGACGGCAAGAAGCTCAGCGAAGCCTCGGCGGCCCGCCACAACTGCGTGCAGTGCCACGTGCCGCAGGTCGATGCCCCGCCGCTGGTCGAGAACGCCTTCCAGGGCGATAAGCTGCTCAAGGGCGGCGCCAAGTAAGGCGGGTTACGGTTTCGGGGCGCCGCGCAGGCGGCGCATGGGTCGGCGGGGAGCTTCGGGCTCCCCGCTTTTTTTTTCAGCGGACGGCGATGGCGCCGGTCGGGCACGGCGCGACGCAGGCGCCGCAGCCGGTGCAGGCGGCAACGTCGAGTTCCGGCTGCGCGATGCCGCCCGGCTGCGGCCGGAAGCGGATGGCGGCGCTGTCGCACATCTCGCCGCAGACGCGGCATTCGACGAGCCGCCGGGCCAGGCATTGTTCGCCGATGGCGGCGCGCAGCGACCACGCCGGGGCGCCGGCCGTTCGCGACAGGGCTGCCGGTTGGCAGCGGGCGACGCATTCGCCGCAGAAAGTGCATTCGCCGGCGGCAAAGTCCACCGTCGGATAACCGCCATCGCCCTGGCGGATGATCCGCGTCGGGCAGGCGCGCGCGCAGTCGCCGCAGCGCGTGCAGCGCTCGGCGAATGCCGCCTCCGCCAGCGCCCAGGGCGGGCGCGGCTGCGCGCTGTGGGTGGCGACGCGGCCGCGCAGGAAGTTGCGCCGGCTGCTTGGATCGCTCATGCAGGGGGCCTCGAAAAGACAAGGGGCAGGCGAGGTTGCCCTCCCTGCCCCGAATTGCGGTCGTTACGGGAACCCGAGGATTCCCGACGCGCCTCCTTACTGCTTGACGGCCTTGATGTCGCCGTCGGCACCGATGCCCAGCGTGTAGCCGAGCGAGACGTGGTGGAAGCGACCGGTCGCCTTGTCGGCGTGGATGGCGACGCCCATCGGCACGGCCTTGCCGGCGGCAACGGCGCCCGACAGCTTGCGCGTGAAGGTGACGGTGTACTCGCCGCCCTTGTTCTCGCCGGTGGCCTGGACGCCGGCCGTGCCGCCTTCCATCTTGCGCGAATCGGAGACCGAGCCATCGACCGGCTTGGCGCCCTTGCCGCTCTTCCACTGCATCAGTTCGTAGGCGCCGGTCTTCGAGTACTTGGTCTTCTTGTCGTCGGCGCCCGGCATCGTGCGCGCGTCGGCGTGGCAGGTCGCCCAGCAACCCATCTGGGCGCCGGAGATCGGCTTGCCGCCGGCATCGACGCTGACCTTGTCGTCGGCGAACATGACCGCCGCCTTGACGTCGTTGTCCTTGTCGCCGTGGTCGGCACCGCCGGCCGGCGCCTTGAAGGTCAGGCGGACGTAGAGGTTCGACGCGTCATAGGCGGCCTGTACGGCGACCGGGAAGTTCATCGTCTTCGGCGCGCCCTTCGGCTCCAGATCCTTGTCGGCCAGACGCTTCATCTCGAAGTTCAGGCCGCCCTTCTCCTCGTGGCAACCGACGCAGCTTTCGCCCTTGGTGAGGCCGGTACGGCCGCTGTGGTCGGACTTCTTCATGACCCACTCGATCGGCGTGACGCCGGCGTGGAAGACCTGCACATCGCGCTTCGGCACCTTGGACCAGTCGGGAGCCGCGACGGCGACGGAAGAACCCAGGGCGAGCACGGCGCCCATGACGGACAGCGAAACGATCGATTTCTTCATTGTTGCCTCTCCATTAAAGGTTGCTGCTTAACGGTGCGGCGGCCCGTCGGGTTGACAGGCTGCCTGTGACCGGGAAACTCAGGCGTCGGAACGAAGGATCACTCGTCCTCGTCGTCTTCCGGCATGTTCTTCGGCTTGTGGTGCGCGATGCCCTTGTGGCAGTCGATGCAGGTCTGCTTGTCGTCCTGGCCGATCTTGTGCATCTTGGCGGCGCGCGCCTTCTGCTTCTCGACGTTCATGTAGGTGAAGGAGTGGCAATTGCGGCACTCGCGCGAATCGCTGTTCTTCATCCGTGCCCACTCGTTCTGCGCCAGGCGCAGGCGGTTGGCCTCGAATTTCTCCTTGGTGTCGATGGTGCCGACGATCTTGCCGTAGACTTCCTTCGACGCCTGGATCTTGCGGATCATCTTGTAGGTCCAGTCCTTCGGCACGTGGCAGTCGGAGCAGACGGCGCGGACGCCGGTACGGTTGGTGTAGTGGATGGTTTCCTTGTACTCGACGTAGACGTTGTCGCGCATCTCGTGGCAGCCGATGCAGAACTGCTCGGTGTTGGTCGCTTCGAGCACGGTGTTGAAGCCGCCCCAGAAGACGATGCCGGAGACGAAACCGACGACGAGCAGCGTCAGCAGCGAGTACTTGGCGCTCGGTCGGCGCAGGAAGGCGATGAAGCCGCCGTTGCTATCGGACATTTATGAAACCCCTCTCAGTCTTTATAGAATTGCGGCGGGTCGGTCCGACATCGGGCACATCGGTGCGCAGGCCCGCCGTGAGTGGGGGGGAGTCTATCGACCCACTCCGAGTAAGGGTTTGATCTAGGTTAACTAATGCACAATTTCCCTGGGGGCTTGCCGGGGGGCGTGGCCGCTCAGCGGCCGCGGGCCTTGCCGGCGGCTTCCGCCTCGCGCGCCTGCGCGATCGCCGCGGTGATCGCCGCCGCTTCCTCGCTGCCCGGTTCGACGCCGACCAGCGCCTTTTCCCAGTGCGTCGCGGCGATCGCGAAATCGCCGCGCTCGCCGGCGGCGGCGCCGGCCAGCAGGCGTACCTGTGGATCCTCAGGCGCCAGCTTCAGCGCCTTGTCGAGCAGTTCGGTCGGCTTGCCGGCAAAGCCGTTGCCGCTGATCGCCAGCATTTCGGCGTAGTCGGCGAGCAGCGCCGGCTCGTTCTCGACGAGCGCGAAGCCCTTGCCGTAGGCTTCGGCGGACTCGGCGTAGCGGCCGAGCATCTTGTACGAGCGGGCGAGCATCACCCAGCCCTTGGCGTCGTCCGGATTCTGCCGCAGGCGCTGCGCCAGCTTCTCGACCATGCCCTCGATCTCGCCGGCGGTGACGCGATGCTGCGGTTGCGTGTTGGCCGGATCGAGGGCGGCCGGGGTGCCGAGGTGGGCGTAGCCAGCCAGCCCGAGCAGCGGCACGATGACGACGACGGCCAGCGCCGCCTTGCGGCTCGGCGCGCTTTCGCGGCCCGCCTGCGCCGTCGGCTGCACCTCTTCGAGCAGGCGGCGCTGCAGCTCGGCCTTCGCCTGTTCGAAGGCGGCCGCGGTCAGCGAACCTTCGTCGCGTTCGTGCTCCAGCTCGGCGAGCTGGTCGCGGAAGATGGCGAGGTTGGCGGCACTCTGGTCGGCGCCCGTCGGCGTGCGCGGACGGCGCAGCAGGGGCAGGGCGAGGAAGAAGGCGGTTGCGACGACGAGCAGCGTCGCCAGGGCGAGGAAGGTGGTCATTGCGGCTTGTTGTCCTGGCGGGAAGCATCGAGCAGGGCTTCGGCCGCCTTCAGTTCTTCGGGGGAGAGCGCGGCGTCGGAAATGCGGTCGTTGCGCCGGCGCAGGTAGCGCACGAGTACCGTCAGGCCGATCAGCAGCAGGACGCCGGGGCCGGCCCAGAGCAGGATCGTCGTGCCCTTGACCGGCGGCCGGTAGCGGACGAAGTCGCCGTAGCGGGCGACCATGAACTCCATGATTTCGTGGTCGGACTTGCCTTCGGCGATCAGCTTGCGGATCTCGCGGCGGAAGTCGTTGGCCAGGTCGGCGTTCGAGTCGGCGATGCTCTGGTTCTGGCAGACCAGGCAGCGCAGTTCGGTGGTGATGGCGAGCAGGCGGCGCTCGGTCAGCGGGTCGTCGGCGAGCGGCGCCGCTTCCTTTGCCGGCGCCGCCAGCGAGAAGACGGCGAGCCAGCCGGCGATGAGGAGCTGCAGGGCGGCCTTCATTTGTTCAGCTCCGCGACCAGCGGCAGGATCTTCTTCGCCAGGTCGTCCGGCGTCACCGGGCCGGTGTGCTTCATGCGGATGATGCCGGCCTTGTCGATGATGTAGGTCTCGGGGACGCCGTAGACGCCGTAGTCGATGCCGACCCGGCCGTCGAGGTCGAGCACCGACAGCAGGTAGGGGTCGCCGTGGTCGGCCAGCCACTTGGCGGCGCGTTCGCGGGCCAGGCGGTCTTCGCTGGTGGCGTCGGTCTTGGCCATGTCGGTGATGCCGTCGCCGCGCACCTCCTTGTAGTTGAGGCCGACGACGGGAACGATGCCCTTCTTGTTGAGCTCGACCAGAATCGGGTGCTCCTGCCGGCAGGAGACGCACCACGAGGCCCAGACGTTGAGCAGCCAGACCTTGCCCTTCATGTCGTCGGGGCCGAACTTGCGGTCGGCGCCGAGGACCGGCAGCGAGAAGTTCGCCGCCGGCTTGCCGACCAGCGGCGACGGCACGTCGCGCGGGTTCAGGTTGAGGCCGATGGCGAGCAGGACGACGAGGGCGACGAAGCCGACGAGCGGCCAGAGGAACTTGTTCATGCGGTTTGCGTGTTGCCGGTGGAAACGATGGAAGACTGACGCGCCTTGACACGGTAGCGGCGGTCGAGGATGGCGATCAGGCCGCCGAGCGCCATCAGCACGCAGCCGCCCCAGATCCAGTCGACGAAGGGCTTGTGGTAGACGCGCACGGCCCACTCGCCCTCCGGCTTGTCGCGCTCGATCGGCTCGCCGAGCGAGACGTAGAGGTCGCGGAAGAGGCCGGCGTCGATCGCCGCCTCGGTCATCGGCATCGCCGACGAGACGTAGTTGCGCTTCTCCGGCTGCATCTTGCGCAGCACGCGGTCGCCCTGGAGGAGGTCGAAGTCGCCGGCGAGCGCCGTGTAGTTCGGTCCCTTCGTTTCCTTCACGCCGTTGAAGCGGAAGTTGTAGCCGGCGACCGAAACGGTGTCGCCCGGCCCCATCTTCACGTCCTTTTCCTGCTGGTAGCTCTGTACCATCGTCACGCCGACGACGAATACGGCGACGCCGACGTGCGCCGTATGCATGCCGAAGAAATGGCGCGGCTGCTTCATCACCCCGGCGAGGAACGAACCGCCGGCGCGCGTCGCCTGCACGCGCGCGACGAAGTTGAGCGTGCCGGCGAAGACGATCCATGCGGCAAGCAGCAGGCCGAGCGCGGTCAGCGGCTTCCACGAGCCGTAGACGAAGGGCAGCACGACGGCGACGACGACGGCGGCGGCGAAGGCCCAGCGCAGCAGGCGTGCCAGTTCGGCGGCGTTCGCCTCCTTCCAGCGGGCGAACGGACCGACGCCGATGAGGAACAGCACCGGCACCATCAGCGGCATGAAGACCGCGTCGAAATACGGCGGGCCGACCGAGATCTTGCCCATGCCGAGGGCGTCGATGAGCAGCGGGTAGAGCGTGCCGAGCAGCACCGACGAACAGGCGACGACCAGCAGCACGTTGTTGGTGAGCAGCAGCGACTCGCGCGAGAACAGGCCGAAGCGGCCGCCGAGGCCGACCTTCGGTGCGCGCCACGCGAACAGCACGAGCGAGGCGCCGATGACGATGACCAGGAAGGCGAGGATGAAGATGCCACGCTTCGGGTCGGTGGCGAAGGCGTGCACCGAGGTCAGCACGCCCGAGCGGACGAGGAAGGTGCCGAGGAGCGACAGCGAGAACGCCGAGATCGCCAGCAGCACCGTCCAGTTCTTGAAGCTGCCGCGCTTCTCGGTCACCGCCAGGCTATGCACCAGCGCCGTGCCGACCAGCCAGGGCATGAACGAGGCGTTCTCGACCGGATCCCAGAACCACCAGCCGCCCCAGCCCAGTTCGTAATAGGCCCACCACGAGCCCATGGCGATGCCGAGCGTCAGGAAGATCCAGGCGGCCGTCGTCCACGGCCGCGACCAGCGCGCCCAGGCGGCGTCGAGCTGGCCGGAGAGCAGCGCGGCGACGGCAAAGGCGTAGGCCACCGAGAAGCCGACGTAACCCATGTACAGCAGCGGCGGATGGATGATCAGGCCCGGGTCCTGCAGTAGCGGGTTCAGGTCGCGGCCTTCCTCGGCGCCCGGCAGCAGGCGGTCGAAAGGGTTCGAGGTAAACAGGATGAAGAGCAGGAAGCCGGCGGTAACCAGGCCGAGCGTGGCGACGACACGCGCCACCATCGCCTCCGGCAGTTCGCGCGAGAAGAAGGTCACGGCCAGCGCCCACCAGGTCAGCATCAGTACCCACAGCAGCAGTGAGCCCTCGTGGCCGCCCCAGACGCCGGAGACGCGGTACTGGATCGGCAGCAGCGAGTTCGAATGGTTGGCGACGTAGGCGACCGAGAAATCGTTGGCGACGAAAGCCCAGGTCAGGCAGCCGAAGGCGAAGGTGATCAGCGCCGCCGCCGTCTGCGCCGCCGGCCGGGCGAAGCCGATCCACGCCAGCCGGTTGCGATGGGCGCCGACGAGCGGCAGCGCGCCCTGCAGCAGGGAAACGACGAGCGCCAGGATCAGCGCGAAATGGCCGAGTTCGGGAATCATGGTGTGCGCTCAGTAAGTCGGCTTGGCGGCAGGGGCCGGGGCGGCGGCGCCCGGCTGCACGCCGGCGGCTTCCTGCTTCGCCTTGTTGGCGGCGGCCCGCTCATGCGCGTCGCTGACCGCCTTCGCCGCTTCCGGCGGCATGTAGTTTTCGTCGTGCTTGGCCAGCACCTCGCTGGCGACGAAGCGCGTGCCGCCGCCATCCAGCCGGCCCTGGGCGACGACGCCCTTGCCTTCCTGGAAGAGGTCGGGAAGGATGCCCTTGTAGTTCACCAGCAGGTCCTTTTCGGTATCGGTGACGATGAAGGCCACGGTAACGCCGTCGGCCTCACGCCGGATCGATCCTTCCTTGACCACGCCGCCGATGCGGAAGGCCTTGCCTTGCGGCGCCTTGCCGGCGGCGACGTCGGTCGGCGAAACGTAGAAGGCGATGTTGCTGTTGAGTGCGTTCAGCACCAGCGCGGCGGCGATGCCGAGGACGGCGAGGCCGCCGGCGATGAGGGCGATGCGTTTCTGACGGGCTTTCACTTACTGCTCCTTGTTGCGACTGCTGCGGTCGGCGCGCGCCTGACGCTGCAGGCGTACGACCAGTGCCTTACGACTGCGCACGGCGACGATCGGTTCCGCGATCATGACGAGCGCGGTGACGCCGAAGGACCCCCAGACGTAGAGGCCGTAGCCGCCCATCGCCAGGAAGTCGGAAAAACTGCTCCAGTGGATGCTCATTTCGCGCCCTCCGTCGCCAGCGCGCCCTTGACCCATTCGCTGCCGCGCTCGCGTTCGAGCATGATCGTGCGCACGCGGTAGAGGGCGACGGCAATGCTGTACATCCAGAAGGCCAGCGCCATCAGCAGCATGCCCCAGAGCATCAGGCTGGCCATTGCCGGCGCCTTGTTGACGCTGACCGAGGCGCCCTGGTGCAGCGTGTTCCACCACTTCACCGAGAAATAGATGATCGGGATGTTCACCGTGCCGACCAGCGCCAAGATGGCGCCGGCCTTGTCGGCGCGGCGCGGGTCGTCGATCGAGGCCTGCAGCGCGATGAAGCCGATGTAGAGGAAGAGCAGGATCAGCTCGGAGGTCAGGCGCGCATCCCACACCCACCACGTGCCCCACATCGGCTTGCCCCACAGGGCGCCGGTCCACAGCGAGAGGAAGGCCATCAGCGCGCCGGTCGGGGCCAGTGCCTGCGCCATCATGCCCGAGAGGCGGGTGTTGTAGGCCAGCCCGAGCGCCGCCCAGAAGGCCATCACCAGATAGATGAACATGCTCATCCACGAGGCCGGCACGTGGATGAAGATGATGCGGTAGCCCTCGCCCTGCTGGAAGTCGGTCGGCGCCACGGCCATGCCGATCCACAGCCCGGCGATGCCGAAGACGGTGGCGAGCGCGACGAACCACGGAATCATCTTCCCGGCGACCGGGTAGAAACTCTGCGGCGAGGCGTACTTGAACCAGTTGATCAGTCGGTTGTTCACGAAACACTCATTCCAGCGAAATTCTCAAGGCGGCCGCGGTTGCCCACGGCGCAAAAAATACCCCAGCGATGGCTAGAGCGCCGAGGATCGACAGGTGCGCCTCGGCGCCCATGCCGGTCACCGTAGCATCCACCGCGCCGGCGCCGAAAATCAGTACCGGAATATACAGCGGCAGCACCAGCAGCGACACCAGCACACCGCCGCCGCGCAGCCCCAGCGTCAGCGCCGCGCCGATGGCGCCGATGCCCGAGAGCGCCGGCGTGCCGATCAGGAGCGAAACGGTCAGGATCAGCAGCGCATCGGTCTCCAGGTCGAACTGGATGCCCAGCACCGGCGCCAGCAGCGCCAGCGGCAGGCCCGAGACCAGCCAGTGCGCGATGACCTTGCCGATCACCGTCAGGCCCAGCGGCTGCGGCGCCAGCACCAGTTGTTCCAGCGTGCCGTCGCGGTAGTCGTCGGCAAAGAGCCGCGGCAGCGACAGCATCGTCGCCAGCAGCGCGCCGACCCACAGCACGCCCGGCGCCAGCTTCTTCAGCAGCTGCGGTTCCGGCCCGATGCCGAGCGGGAACAGACTGGCGACGATGATGAAAAAGAACAGCACCGACACGATGTCGGCCTGCCGGCGCATCGCCAGCCTCAGGTCGCGCGCGGTGATCGCGCCCACGGAGCCGATCATGAGAGTTTCAGCTCCTTGACAGCCCCGGCTGGAATCTCCACCGCCTGGTGCGTCGTCAGCACCGCCAGGCCGCCGCGCTGCAGGTGGGCACCGATCAGCCCGGCCAGCCAGGCCACCGCCGCCACGTCGAGGGCGACGAAGGGCTCGTCGAGCACCCACAGCGCCCGTTTTTCGTGCACCAGCCGGGACAGCGCGACGCGCCGCTTCTGCCCCTGCGACAGATATTTGCAGGCCAGATCCTCGCGTCCGGCCAGCCCCACCGTTTCCAGTGCGTCGAGCGCCTCGTCCTCGCTGAGCGTCTCGCCGGCGAGCCTGGCCGAGGCCGTCAGGTTCTCCAGCGGTGTCAGTTCTTCCTTGATCGCGTTCAGGTGGCCGAGGTAGCACAGCTCCTCGCGGAATTCCTCGCCCAGGCGGTGGATGTTCTCGCCCTTCCAGCGAATCTCGCCGGCTGCCGGGTGCGCCAGCCCGCAGATCATGCGCAGCAGCGTCGTCTTGCCAGCGCCGTTCCTGCCCTGCAGGAACAGCATCTCGCCGCCTTCGACGCGAAAGCCGACGCCTGCGAACAGGCGGCGATCGCCACGCTGGCATTCAAGGTTTGAGGCTTCGAGCATGCGGGACGGAATGAGGGCGGAACAAGGCGAGCGCGTATTGTGGGGGAGCTATTGTAACGGGGGGTTGATACGCATCAAATGGCGGTGCGACGTCGATAAAAATTTGATTTGTATCAAAAACCGGGCGGGCGGTATGGTGCTGGTTACAAGATACACCAACGGTTAAAGGTTGGCCGCCGTTCTGTCATCCATGGAAACGGAATGAAATTTGTCGTTGCTTGCTATGTGTTGTGAAAGTGTAGATTTTATAGGCTGTAAATAGCCTGTTCGTGGCCGATTTTCTGCGCTGTCCGGAATGGCGTGCCTTCAGCTATTCCCATGAAATATATGGGTTTGATGTAAAATACCTAGATGGATAAGTCCGTTCTGTAATGGCAAATCGAGATTTTTCGGCCATTCGCCGCCTTAATCAAGGTTGTAAAACCAATCACGGAGAAAAACTGATGACCGCACTCTGGCCCGGCGCCGTCGCCGGCCCCGCCTTGTTCCGGCTGGCCGCTCGCGCTGCCGCCCGGGCCGTGTAGCGGGTGCCACGATGATCGGTTGCCAGCCGCGGCTTTGGTTCAGCGACGCCAAGCGCCGGCGTAGTGCGCTCGGCTGGGGGTTGTTGTTGCCGCTCGTCGGCGCCGCGGCGCTGATCGGCTATCTGCTGCATTCGGGCTACCACGATGCGATCCGCGGCGCCGAGACGACCGGCGCCAACCTCGCCGCCATCATCCAGTCGCAGCTCGATGCGTCGCTGCGGCGGACCGACGTGGTGCTCACCGGCATTGCCACCGAAATGAGCGACCGGCGGATGGCGGAGGAGAATGCCGTGCGCTACCGGCAGGCGATGGACCGCGAACTCGACCTGCGCGCCCAGCGTTTTCCCGAGGTTGCCGGCCTGCGCATCTTCGGCGCCGACGGCAGCCTGCTCTATTCCAGCCACCGGCAGCAGCTGAAGCGTCTGCCGAATTCCTCCGAGTGGGACGTTTTCCAGGCCTTGCGCGACGCACCGGACAAGACGCGCGCCTATTCCCGGGTGTTCATCGCCCCGGCCATCGACAAGCCGGTCGTCGCCATCGCCGATCCGATCCGCAGCGGCGACGGACGCTTCCTTGGCATCGCGCTGGCCTTCCTCGACCTCGATCATTTCAGCGCGCTGTTCGCCGGCCTCGATGTCGGCGAGCAGGGCATCGTCGCCATCCGCCGCCGCGACGACTTCACCCTCGTGCTGCGTTCGCCGGCGCAGGACAGCGAAATCAACGTGCCGCTGGCGCCCGAGCATCCGGTGCGGGCCGCATTTGCCGGCGGCGTGCGCAAGGCGACCGGCAGCTACCTGGCGCAGAGCGACGGCGTCGAGCGCATCTTCTCGCTGCATGCGCTGGAAGACTATCCGTTCTACGTCGCCGTCGCCCTCGGCAAGGACGATGTACTGGCCGGCTGGCACGCGCGCAGCCGCCTGATCGCGTTGATCGGCCTGCCGCTGATCGTGCTGCTGGCCGGCATGCGCCTGCGCCTCGCGCGCAGCGAGCGCGAGCGCGACGACAGCGAGGAACGCTTCCGCGAACTGTTCGAGCAGTCGGCCGAAGCCACCCTGCTGATCGAGGACGACCGCTTCATCGATTGCAACGCGGCGGCGCGCACCATGCTGCGCATGGCGCCCGAGGACAGCATCAGCGACATTCCGCCGGCGGCCATCTCGCCGGAAATCCAGCCCGACGGCCAGCGCTCCGACGAAAAGGCGGCGGAACTGATCGCCATCGCCTTCGCCGCCGGCAACCACCTGTTCGAGTGGGAGCATGTGCGCGCCGACGGCGAGCGCTTCATGGCCGAGGTCATGCTGACCCAGATCCACCACCGCGACCGGCGCCTGCTGCACGTCGTCTGGCGCGACATCTCGCAGCGCAAGCGTGCCGAAGCGCGGGTGAACCTGCTCGCCACCGCCTTCCGTCACAGCGGCGAGGCCATCGTCATCACCGACAGCGAGGCCAACATCCTCGAGGTGAACAAGGCCTTCACCCGCTACACTGGCTATGCGCCGGAGGAAGTGATCGGCCGCAACCCGCGGATCCTCTCCGCCGGGCGCACCGAGCGCGAGACCTACCGCGAGATGTGGGTGGCGCTCGCCGCCGACGGCTTCTGGCAGGGGGAACTGTGGGACCGGCACAAGGACGGCCACAGCTACCCGAAGCTGTTGACCATCTCGGCGGTGCGCGACGAGAAGGGGCGGACGCTCAACTACATCGGCAACTTCACCGACATCACCGAGCGCAAGGCGGCCGAGGAGCGCATCCAGTTCCTTGCCCACCACGATGCGCTGACCCAGCTGCCGAACCGCATCGGCTTCGGCCTCATGGCGCAGCAGGCGATCGTCCGCGCCCGCCGCGATGCGAGCCGCTTCGCCCTGCTGTTCATCGACCTCGACCGCTTCAAGGACATCAACGATACGCTCGGCCACCATTCCGGCGACGACCTGCTGGTCGAGATCACGACGCGCCTGAAGGCGGCGCTGCGCGAGAGCGACATCGTCGCCCGCTTCGGCGGCGACGAATTCGTCGTCGTCCTGCCGGAGGTCGATGCGGCGTCCACGGTCACCGTCGTCGACAAGCTGATGCGCCAGGCCTGCCGCAGCTTCCGCATCGAGCGGCACGAATTCCACCCGACGCTGAGCATCGGCATCAGCCTCTTCCCGGACGACAGCGACAAGCTCGACGAGCTGATGCGCAACGCCGACCTGGCGATGTACAAGGCCAAGGCCGAAGGGCGCAACCAGTACCATTTCTACACGCCGGCGATGAACCACCTGGCAATCGAGCGCCTCGCCGTCGAGAATAGCCTGCGCCGGGCGCTCGAGAACAGCGAGTTCTTCCTGCACTACCAGCCGCAGATCGACGGCGACAGCGGCCGCGTCATCGGCGTCGAGGCGCTGGTGCGCTGGCAGAGCCCGGAGCGCGGCCTGGTGCCGCCGAACCAGTTCATCCCGGTGGCCGAGGAATCCGGCCTGATCGATCCGCTCGGCGACTGGATCCTGCGCGAAGCGGTCCGCCAGCTCGCCGAGTGGCGCGAGGCCGGCCTCGCCGGCATCCAGATGGCGGTGAACCTGTCGGCGCGGCAGCTGCAGAACGCGGCGCTGGTCGACTGCGTGCGCGGCCTGTTCGCCGAATTCCGGCTGCTGCCCGGCGACCTCGAGCTCGAAGTCACCGAGAGCATGGCCATGCAAAAGCCGGAGCAGACCATCGACTGCATGCACCGGCTGCGCGAGGTCGGTGTCCAGTTTGCGGTGGACGATTTCGGCACCGGCTATTCCTCGCTCGCCTACCTGAAGAAGCTGCCGATCGACCGGATCAAGCTCGACCGCTCCTTCGTCATGGACATCGAGCACGACGCCAACGACGCGACGATCTGCGCCGCGACCATCGCCATGGCGCACGGCATCGGCCTCGAAGTGGTAGCCGAAGGCGTCGAGACCGCGGCCCAGCTGGCCTACCTGTTGCGCCACGAGTGCGAGAACCTGCAGGGCTACTACTTCAGCCGGCCGCTGGCGGCGGCCGACTGCGCGGCCTATATCCGCAACCGGAACGCCGCCGGCAGCGACCGGAGCGACCTCCTGTCGCTGCTCGAACGCAGCCGCGTCGCCGATAAAATTTGATATGAATCAAATTTATTGTTTTGCGATTAAGGATTCAACGCGGATCGTTGCTTGAAGCCGGTGCCGTTTTTGATTTGTATCAAAATCAAGGTAATTCACGAATACAGTGCATATACCGCTTTAAACATCAATTTTCATGCACATCGATGGGGCGTTTCTGTCCTGCACGTTTTTGGTGCGCATGGTTTAGTGCGTTGAATTATTTAAGTTTGTAGTAGTTATTTTGTTGTTGGCACGCTGTTTGCATTTTTGACGCACGACGTCATTTTCGAATCTGCAAACAGGAGAGGCCCACATGAAGGAAAAACTGGTTCTGGTCGGCAACGGCATGGCCGGCGTCCGCGTCATCGAGGAACTGCTGGCGCTGGCGCCGGACAAGTACGAGATCACCGTCTTCGGCGAGGAGCCGCACGGCAACTACAACCGCATCCTGCTCTCGCACGTGCTCTCGGGCGAAAAGAAGTTCGCCGACACCGTGTTGAACGACCGCGCCTGGTACGACAAGCACGGCATCCGGCTGGAGAGCGGCAAGAAGGTGGTGGCGATCAACCGCGCTCGCCGCCAGGTGATCGCTTCCGACGGCAGCATCGCCGACTACGACAAGCTGCTGCTCGCCACCGGCGCCCGGCCGACGATGATGCCGCTGCCCGGCAGCCATCTCTTCGGCGTCATGAGCTTCCGCAACATCGCCGAAGTGGAAACGATGCTCGATCTGGCCCGTCCGGGCCGCCACGCGGTCGTCGTCGGCGGCGGCCTGCTCGGGCTGGAAGCGGCCTACGGCCTCAAGCAGCGCGGCATGCAGGTGACCGTCGTGCACCTCATGGACAAGCTGATGGAGCGCCAGCTCGACGCGCCGGCCGCCATGCTGCTCAAGCGCTCGCTGGAGGAGCGCGGCATCACCGTCGAGCTGGGCGCCGAGACGCAGGGCTTCGTCGGCACCAAGCAGGTCGAGGCGGTGCGCCTGCGCGACGGGCGCACGCTGCCGGCCGACCTGGCGGTGGTCGCCATCGGCATCCGCCCCAACGTCGAACTGGCACAGCAATCGGGCATCCACTGCGTGCGCGGCATCGTCGTCAACCACGGCATGCAGACCTACGACCCGCGCGTCTACGCCGTCGGCGAATGCGTCGAGCACGACGGCAACACCTACGGCCTGGTCGCGCCGCTGTTCAAGCAGGCCAAGGTCGCCGCCAATCACCTGGCCGGCATGGGCATCGCGCGTTACGAGGACCAGCCGCTGGCCACCAAGCTCAAGATCACCGGCATCGACCTCTACTCGGCCGGCAACTTCGGCGGCGGCGAGGGCTACGAGGAACTGGTCATGGAAGACCCCTGCCGCGGCGTGTACAAGAAGCTGGTGATCCGCGACAACCGGCTCGCCGGCGCGCTGCTCTACGGCGATACCACCAACGAGACCTGGTACTACGACCTGATGCGCGACGGCTCGGACATCTCCGAACTGCGCCCGAACCTGCTGCACGGGCACGGCCATCTGGGCGATTCCGGCCACAGCGGCACCGTCGCCGTCGCCGGCATGCCCGACGAGACCGAGGTCTGCGGCTGCAACGGCATCACCAAGGGCATGATCGTCAAGGCGATCACCGACAAGGGGCTGTTCACGCTGGAGGAAGTGCGCGCGCACACCAAGGCCTCGGCGTCCTGCGGTTCGTGCACCGGCAAGGTCGAGCAGATCCTCGCCTTCACGCTCGGCGGCGACTACAGCCCGGCGCCGCAGGAGAAGGCGCTGTGCGGCTGCACCGAGCACACGCACGCCGAGGTGCGCACGGCGATTCGCGAACAGCACCTGACGACGATCCCGGAAACGATGCGCTTCCTCGACTGGAAGACGCCCGACGGCTGCCCGAAGTGCCGGCCGGCGCTCAACTACGCCCTGATCTCGACCGGGCCGGGCGAGGCGCTGGACGACCCGCAGAGCCGCGTGCACAACGAGCGCGTGCACGCCAACCTGCAGGCCGACGGTACCTATTCGGTGGTGCCGCGCACCTGGGGCGGGCTGACCAATGCCAAGGAACTGAAGGTCATCGCCGACCTCGCCGAGAAATACAACGTGCCGGTCAAGGTCACCGGCGGCCAGCGGCTGGCCATCCCCTTCATCAAGAAGGAGGACCTGCCCAAGGTGTGGGCTACGCTCAACGACAACGACATGCTCTCCGGCTTCGCCTACGGCAAGGCCGTGCGTTCGGTGAAGTCCTGCGTCGGCAAGGGGCTGTGCCGCTTCGGCACGCAGGATTCGCTCGGTCTTGGCATCACCGTCGAGAAGAAGTTCTGGGGCGCGTGGACGCCGCACAAGTTCAAGATGGGCGTCTCCGGCTGCCCGCGCAACTGCGCCGAGGCGACGATCAAGGACTTCGGCATCGTCGGCGTCGATTCCGGCTGGGAGTTGCACGTCGGCGGCACCTGCGGCGTACGTGTGCGCGCCACCGACCTGCTGTGCAAGGTGGCCAGCGACGACGAGGCGATCGAGCACGCCGCCGCCTTCCTGCAGCTCTACCGCGAGGAAGGCTGGTACCTGGAGCGCTCGTCGGCGTGGATCGAGCGCGTCGGCATGCCCTACGTGAAGAAGCGCGTGCTTGACGACGCCGGCGCGCGCCAGGCGCTCGCCGCCCGCTTCTGGCATGCGCAGCAGTTTGCCCAGGTCGACCCGTGGCAGGACCGCGCCCGGTCCGACCGTCCCGATCACGAATACGCGGCGCTCGAAATCGTCGAAGCCGCCGCCTGAACGAAGGAGAGAAACCATGACTACGAACGCTGCGAACAGCGCTGCCATCCAGTGGCTCGACGCCGGCCCGATCGACGCCATTCCCGCTCCCGGCGCCCGTCGCCTGCCGACGGCACAGGGCAATCTCGCCATCGTCCGCACCGGCAGCGGCGCCGTCTATGCGATCGGCGACAGCTGCCCGCACAAGGGTGGCCCGCTCAGCCAGGGGATGGTCTTCGGCGAGCGCGTGCAATGTCCGATGCACGGGCTGGTCGTCGACCTGACGACCGGCTTCGCCGTCGCCCCGGACA